>JAHEKS010000407.1 GCA_024638215.1 Acidobacteriota bacterium
CTTGCGGGGTTGTATCGTATCGCCGTGTCGGGGCTTCGTTGCCCCTTTCTTTCCGACCGGTACTTCTTTGTGACGGTGTGCCTCCTGCCGGCGCGCGCCAAGCTGACGCGCGCGGATTTCTCTCTGCTGGCGCGGGTGGCGCATTCATCCCGATGCCTTTTGTCGGGATGTGTGCGACCCTCATCCTACCGCGCCCGGTTTGCATCGCCCGCCGGAACGCCGTCGTAAGGTCCAAGCCGTCCTCTGCCCGTACTCTTAAACCCCCAAGGGAAACTTGCCCGCCGATGGGCGTGGCTCATCATATATCCGTCCGGGACAGAATCAAGAGCGCATTTTGTCGGGATGGCGGAAGATTGCCGCATCCGCAGGCCGCGGACGGCTCGCAAAAAGCCCGTCGCGAGCGCTTCCGCACCGCGCACACGCTTCCCCGCGCCTAGCCTAGCATCCGAAAATGATACGGTGGGTACGGCTGACACCGCTGACAAACTTTATTTTCTGGGACCGCCCCTCCCCCCCGGGCGGATGAGGGAAGCCGATGAAACCCGCGATACGGCTGATACAACTGACACACTTTTTTTGAGGGGCTTGCCGGTTTGCGTTCAGGCGCGGATGCCTTCGCCAGCGAGGGCGATGTTGTCGCGGGTAGTGTTCTTCACCAGGTACATGGCCTCGTCGGCCATGCGGAGGATTTCCTTGCGGGTGCGCGCATCGCTCGGGTACGAGGCCAGCCCGAAGCTCGCCGTGACCTTGATGTTCAGCCCTTCCTCGGTGAAGAAGGTGGTCGAATTCAGCAGGTCGCGGATGCGCCGCACCACCATCAGTGCGTTTTCCTTGGAAGTCTGCGGCAGCAGCACGACGAACTCGTCGCCGCCGTATCGGAAGGCGTAGTCAATCAGGCGCAGGTGGCCCTTGATGAGGTCGCCGATCAACCACAGAAGTTTCGAACCGACCAGGTGGCCGTGCGTATCGTTGACCTGCTTGAAATGGTCGAGGTCAATGAAGATCACCGAGAACTCGTAGTTGTAACGGTTGGAGCGGTAGATTTCCGCATCCAGAACGAAGTGCAGGTGGCGCGCGTTGTAAAGCGCGGTGCAATCGTCGGTGATGGTGAGCTCGGTGATGCGCTGCACGTAGCGCGCGTTTTCCAGCGCGATGGCGGCGTAGTCGGCCAGGTTCTTCAGGATGGGGATATCTTCCCTGCGGAAGCTTTCGCGGCCCAGGCAGTTGATCAATTCGATCACGCCCAGAACTTTCTCACGCCCCTTGATGGGCACGCAGACGACGGAGCGCGTCTCGATCTGCGTCAGCTCGTCAACCTTGGTGATGAAGCGGGGATCCTTGCGGACGTCCTCCACCAGCACCGGCTCGCCATTCGCCGCCACCCAGCCGGCGATGCCCTCGCCCACCTTCAAGCGAACATCCTTCAGCTTGTTGGCCCCGGCGCCGATGGCGATCTCGAAATAGAGCTCCTGCGTCGCCTCATCCAGCATCAGCAGCGACCAGGTATCCGGCTGCAGGAAGTCGCTGATCTTCTCCATGATGGTCTGGAGGATCTTTTGCAGGTCCAGCGTGGAGGCAAGCGTCTTCCCCACCTCATGAAACAAGGAGAGACGCTCGACCTGACGCTTCAGTTCGGCTACTTCTTCGCGCGGATCCATTCTTGCCCCGGGACAGACATCATCACGGTTCACTATCTTTTAAACCAATCCGAGGACCTTTTCAACTTCTTTTTGGCATAGCAGACGGGCAACGCCGCAACGGGAGGCTGTGCCTTGACCCAAATTAGCCACGCCACTATGTTTCAGGAGAAGATTTGACACGTCTTGCCGGGAAGAAATATCATCATCCCGCAAGGCCCTACCAAGGGTAGACCGGCGCTTCCATGGGTAGCTTCGGCGAAAACCTCCGGCGCGAACGTGAGATGAGGGGCGTCTCGTTACAGGAAATCTGCGACGCCACCAAAATCGGCGTTCGCATGCTGCAGGCGATGGAGGCCGACCAGTTCGACAAGCTGCCGGGCGGAATCTTTACGCGCAGCTTTGTGCGCGCCTACGTGCGGTATCTGGGGCTTGACGAAGAAGCCATGATGGCGGAACTGCAATTGGTGGCGCCGAGCGCGGCACAGCCCGCCGATTTGGGCCGCATGAATCAGCTGCACCCCGCCAAGGAGGAAAAGCGGTCGCTGGCGGGACTCCTCGCGGTCCTTGTCGTGCTGCTTGTCATCGCCGGGGGCTATGCTTATTACCATTTCGAGCGCCGGCAGGTGAGAACTCAAGCCGGCCGCGTGCAAACGGTTCCACCGCCTGCTCCCGGCGCTTCTCCGGCGGCCGCGCCGGCTCAGCCGGCCCAATCCTCCCCGGCTCCAGGCGGCGCTGCGGCCCCAGCTTCAGGCCAACAACAAGCGGCGAACGCTTCCCGGGCTGTCCCGGTCGCTGCGACAACACCTTCTCCAGGTGCGGCGAATGGCCTGGTGCTGCAAGTCGCGGCAACCGAGGAAAGTTGGGTGGCGATCGAGTGCGACGGCAAGCCCGCCACGCAGCGAACCATGCAGCCCAACGAAATCCAGACCTTTCATGCGCGCTCGTCTTTCGACCTCATCACCGGCAACGCGGAAGGCGTGATTCTGACTTTGAACGGCAAAACCCTGGACCCGCTGGGTCATCGTGGCGAGATCAAGAAGGTCCACCTGACGATCAAAGACGTTCAAGGTGCTGCCCCCTGAGGTAAACCCATTCTAGAACGAGTCGTCGACACGATCCGAGAGGGAAAGGCCCCGGCGATCATCCGCCGCAAGGGCGCCACCGGCGATCTGCCCCTCACTCTGGAAGAGAAGATGGAAGTCCTCATTCTCCTTTCCGGCGACAGCGACGAAGAAATCCGCCGGACGGCCTTCCGCACGCTGGTGAACTGGAACCGCCCGGAACTCTGCCAATTGCTCTCCGACGGCGCAACGCCCTGGTCGGTGATTGATTATCTGGCCAGTTATCTGGTGCCGGGACGACAGGACCTGATCGCCGCGCTGCTCCAGAATCCCGGTGTCCCGCCCGACATTGTCGAATGGGTTAAACAGGCGCCAGCCCAGACCACCGACGCTCCGCCTCCTTTGCCGGGGGCGGGGCCTCCCGCCGAAGAATCCACCGAGGGCGAGCAAAAGAAGGACCCGGAGCGGCAAACCCTTTTGCAGCGCATCAACTCCATGACGCAGGCGGAGAAAATCAAGACGGCGCTTACGGGCAACCAGGAAGAGCGCCTGGTGCTGATCCGCGACTCCAACAAGCTGGT
>JAHEKS010000136.1:0-10460 GCA_024638215.1 Acidobacteriota bacterium
CGTCATTCTACGACCGGAGGTATGGGAGTCCACATCACCGCCCGAAGCTTGAAAACTCGAGGTCCTTCAACCCGAGGGCTATACGCTGCAGACAATGTCGGCTTTTAGCCAAGCGCCGAGTCGGGTTTCAGCGTGTGGCGTTCCACCCGTCACTTCTCGATCTCGACCTGCGCCTGCTTGAGCGAATAGAAAACTTCACCATTCAAACATTCAACGCCGCGGTTTGCCTCTAACCAGGATTTCCATTTTGGCGTCCCGAGAGAAGGCAGTATACACCCACCAACTCGCTCGCAAACCACAATTTTGCACTTGACCTGACCGGCGTTTTTGGTACCAAGTGAAATGAGAGAGAATTCACTGGAGGAGGACCGGTCATGTCCACGAAGAGACCAAAACGGGAAGCTCCATCGTCAACAGGTCGGGCCATTCTTAGAGCCGGCGAAGCGCGCAGTGGAAAAGTGCCGGTCCGATGTGCGTGAAGGGAAGTTCTTCCCGGAGAGGATCGAGCAGCGTGTTGTGCTCTTCGGGGAAATTGCCAAGGACTACCTTAAAACCAGAAAGACCAAGCGCGACTTCAAGCACGACGAGGATCGGGTTGAACTCCTTCTCGAAGGTCGAAAACCAAGAAAGAAAGACAAGTCAGCACGGAGCATTAAAGCCCAGCGCATCGAGCCTCCTGTCAAACAGCAGGGTCCCAAGGGTCTGAAAAGCCTGCCCATTTCAGAATTGACTCCTGGCCGACTCGAAGAGCATCTTGGAATGCTCACGGAGACTTACAAGTGGGCTCCCGCCACTTACAATCGCTACCGGGCCGTCCTCTCAGGCATCTTCCGTTGGGCCATCAAAAATGAAAAGGCCAAGGCGAACCCAGTGCGTGAGACGGCGCACCGAAAAGAAAACAACTCTCGTGTCCGGTGGCTCACAGACAAAGAGGAAAAGAGTCTGATGGATTACATCCACGCTAACTGCCCCGCGAGAGAAGCGGAGGTCTTGGTCGCCATACACTCGGGAATGCGCCGGAGCGAGCAGTACCACACCGCCCAAGTCCCGGACGGGGGTTTGAAATGGGAAAATATCAATCTCAGGTCCAGCATGATCCGTCTGCCCCGGAGCGAGTCGGGACGGCCCCGTGAGATTCCCATAAATTCAGTGCTCACGAAAGCTCTGCTTTCGGTTCCTCGGAGCGCATCGCCTTACGTGTTTGAAGGGACAGACCCTAACAAGTGGTTTGTGAAAGCCTGTCGAGAAGCCAAGGTTAAGAACTTTCACTGGCATGACCTCCGGCGTACGTTTGCAAGCCTATTGGCGGAGGCCGGGGTTCCCATCCGCACGATCGCCGATTTGATGGGACATTCGGAAATTCAGACTACCCCCCGGTACGCCCACCTTGCTCCAGGGTACTTGGCCGAGGCCGTGGAACGGCTGACCGCCCCGGTTACCGTCCCGGAAGGGGAGCCAACTGACACCGGTATTGACACCAAGGAATTAGAGCCTTCTGTGAAGGTTGGCTAAATGCTTTAGAATCTGGTAGCGGGGGGGAGGATCGAACTCCCGACCTAGGGATTATGAGACCCTCGCTCTGCCACTGAGCTACCCCGCCGTGAGTCGGCCGCACAGAGCGAGACCGTGCGGGCAAGCCAATCACCCATACTAGGTTACACAGCCTTGACAAGTCAAGAAACGTGGCGCTAGAGGCCGTGGCTGAGCGTGGAGTTCGGTCCGTCGGCTGACGGATTGCTCCCGCTTTTGAAAGCGGCGGCAAGCCGCCGCACTCCAAGGCGGCGATGAGGACATCGCCGCTACAGACGAAGGCTGAGCGATACCCCCGGCTGCATAGGGGTGCGGCGCTCTGCATTGAGGCGAAACCTTCAACTTAAGCGATAGAAGGCCAGTTGCGAGTCGCCGCGCCGAAGCAGGCGCGTTTGCCGCAGTTTTCCATAGTTCTCTTCGAGGAGGCAGTGCCGGGAATGCTCCGCGATGACGATGGAAGACGGCGCCAGCAGGCTGCTGCGGGCGAGCTCTCGCAAGCAGTGATGGTACTCGCGAATTTCGTCGTAGGGCGGGTCGAGGAAGACGAAATCGAATCGCGAACCCTCATCGGCGAGTTTTTCCAAGCTCGAGATCACCGGCGTCTTAATGAGCCAATAACCGCCTTCGATGCCGAGCGCCGCTAAGTTCTCTTTGATGAGTTGCGCGGCGGGGCGGTGATGCTCGATGAACACGACTTCGCGCGCGCCGCGGCTGATGGCTTCGATGCCCACGGCGCCGCTCCCCGCGTAGGCGTCGAGGAAGGCCGAGCCCTCCACCAGCGGCCCCAGGACGTCGAACAAGGTCTCGCGCAGATGGTCGGAGGTAGGGCGCAGCTTCCCGCCCTTCAAGCTCTTCAGATAGCGCCCGCCGTAAGTTCCTGCAATGATTCGCATCGGTCCATTAAGCGATCTGGTGATTTAGTGATTGAGCGATTTTGCGATTGCAATCACCAAAGGCGTTTTGCCAGCCTGAATCACCTATCTCCTATTTACCAGATCGCTAAATCACTCAATCACAAAATGACTAAATCCTCTAGGCGACTCCCGCCAGGCCGTAGCGCCGCGGCCAGTCTTTGCGCAGAAAGGCCACGTAGCTCTCGAACTCTTCCCGCGACGCCGGATGCTCGACGAATTCCGCCGCTTCGCGCTTGGCCCACTCCAGAATTTCCTGGTCGCGCAGGAGATTGGCAATGCGAAACGTCGGGATGCCCGATTGCCGCGTGCCAAAGAATTCGCCCGGCCCGCGCAATTTCAAATCAATCTCCGCGATGCGAAAGCCGTCGGTGGTTTCGCACATGGTGCGCAGGCGCTCGTCGGCGACCTCGTTGGGCGAATCGCCCGCCATCAAGAGGCAATACGATTGGGCGCTTCCCCGCCCGATGCGGCCGCGAAGCTGGTGCAATTGCGAAAGGCCGAAGCCGTCCGCGTGCTCGATCAGCATGACGGCGGCGTTGGGGACGTCCACGCCCACTTCGATCACCGTGGTTGAGACAAGGATTTGAATCTCGCCGCGCTTGAAGAGTTGCATCACGCCTTCCTTCTCTTCGCTGGGCAGGCGGCCGTGCAGCAGCGCCACGCGAAATTCGGGAAAAACGTTGCGCGCCAGGTATTCGAACATGCGCACGGCGGTGCGGATGTCCGGGCGCGCGGCCTCTTCGATGACCGGATAGACGACATAGGCCTGTTCCCCGCCTCGCACCTTGGCGCGAATGAAATCGAAGGCCGCCTGCCGGCCGCTTTCGTTGATCAGGCGCGTCTCAATCGGCGTGCGGCGGGGAGGCAACTCATCAATCACGGAAAAGTCCAGGTCGCCGTACAAGGTCAGCGCCAGCGTGCGCGGAATGGGCGTGGCGGTCATCACCAGAACGTCGGGCGTGGCGGCTTTGCGAATGAATTTGAAGCGCTGCATCACGCCGAAGCGATGCTGCTCGTCCACGATGGCAAGGCCCAGCCGCGCGAACTGAACGTCTTCCTCGATGAGGGCATGGGTCCCCACCACCAGATTCACCGCGCCCGTGGCAATGCGCTCTTTCAGGTCGGCTTTGGCGCGCGCGCGCCGCGCGCTGATCAGCAGGTCCACGCTGTAAGGCAGGGGCGCGAGCAGATCGCGAATATAGAAAAAGTGCTGGGTGGCCAGGATTTCCGTGGGCGCCATGAGCGCCACCTGGTAGCCGTTGTCGAGCGCCACCAGCGCGGCCTGCACGGCCACGATGGTTTTGCCTGAGCCCACGTCGCCTTGCAGCAGCCGGTTCATGGGGGGCGGCGAGCGCATGTCGTCCACGATTTCTTTCAGCACGCGCTTCTGCGCGGCGGTAGGGTGAAAAGGCAGAACCCGCTTGATGGCGGCGCGCACCGTGTCGCGGACGCGGAACTCGATGCCCGGCGCGGCCTTGGCCCTGCGCCGCCGGAGCGCCAGGCCCGCGCCCACGTTGAAAAACTCTTCGAAGATCATTCGCACTTGGGAAGGCGTGCGGAAGCGCGACAAGTCCTCGAGCTTGTCCTCGTTTTCCGGGAAATGCGTCAGGCGAACCGCTCGTGCCCCGCGCATCAGCTTGTTCTTGCCCAGAACTGACGGCGGCAGGCGATCCGGAATCCGGTCGCCCAGAGCCTCAAGCGCGGTCGAGATCAGCCGCCGCAGCACGCGCGGGCTGAGCCGGCCTATGGATTCGTAGATGGGTACGATGCGGCCCACTTCGAGCGAATCGCGGCCGCCCTCTTCAGACTCCGGCAAGATCTCGTACTGCGGCTGAATCATCTGCAGGTTTCCGGTGCCGAAAGGGTCGCGCTCGACTTTGCCGTAGAAGAAAACCCGCTGTCCCTGCCGGAAGACTTTCTGCCGATGGAGATAAACGGCGTTGAACCATTTGCAGCGGATAATTCCCCCCGGGCCGCTCTGGTCGGTGGCGGCGAGGTCGAAGATGAAAGTTCCACGCCGGGTACGCATCAAGCCACAGGTCAGGACCTTGGCGAAGATGGTGGTGGTTTGGCCGGGGATGAGGTCGTGGATGCGCGTCAGCCGCGTGCGGTCCTCGTAGCGAAACGGCGCGTAATAGAGCAGGTCCTCGACGGTCGAAATGCCTCGCGTGGCTAGCACTTCGGCGCGCGCCGGGCCAACGCCCTTCAGGTATTTCACCTCGGAAGCAAGGGTCAAATTGGAGGTTGGCATCACGATTCCATGCCTTATATTATAACGGGAAGACCGGACAGGTCTCGAAACCTCACGCGCGACGGAATCGTCCGAAGCTCTTTCCGCCGCCGGGTCGGAAGCTGACCCATGAAGCCATCTCCAGCCCGCTTGCTGCGCTATCTGGTCATCATCGTGATCGGGAACGCTCTCTATTTCATCGCCATGCCCCGCCTGCCCTCGGCAGCTCGCCACAAGCGCTTTCAACTTGACCTCGGGACGCTGGTGGACTTCTGGTTTTGCCTGGTGGTCTTCGGGATATTCGAGCTGGTGGATTTTCTCCGCAAGCGCAACAAAAAATGAGTCTTCCCGCCGCCACGCTTCAAGTTTTCGTGCGCTTCCGCCGATATTATCATCGTCATTAAATTTTTTTCTTTCCAAAAACTGCGGGAGCGAGTTACATTGGATATTCACGGTTCGATTCGGAGAAAGCAATGTACCGCGCACGACGCACCGGTTCATGCAAGACTCCCCGAAGTCGGCCTCGAAAAGAGCTCAACAACTTCTTGTTAACCACAGGTTGTGCGAACAGCCTCCGGGAGAGATACCCAGGCGGCCTCCGCACACGAATCGAAAACAAACGGGCGGCAGCGTCCCCAACCCAACCAAAACAGATGAGAAACTCACCAGGAGGCAAGAGTCATATGGAAATGAAAGTTGTCGTTGGAGAAACCGCAGGCAAAATCTATCAGGCGCTTTCGAGCGGCGGCCCTCAAACGGTCAGCCAGCTCAAGAAGAAAGTGGATGGCTCGGGCGAACTGGTCAACTTTGCCCTCGGATGGCTGGCGCGTGAAGGCAAGATTGATATGGTGATGGAAAAAAAGAACATCCACGTCCAATTGAAGTAACGGGCTTGTTCGGGACCTCCGGCCGATGCAAGTGTAGAGGCAGCGTGGGGTCAGCGTCCCGTTGTGACAATGCCCCGAAAAGCCGGCACGAAGCTGGACAGGGGAATCTGAAAGATGCCATCCGGCTGGGGAGGCTGACCCCAGGGATTACGCAGAGTCACGGTCGCGCCCCCGGAATCGTAGCCGAGGACAGTGAAGCAGTGCGCATTGACGTACCAGGGGCGCGCTGCGCTGGGCAGCGGCTGATGGGCCGCAAGTTGCTGGTAATACTGGCTTCCAGCGGTGCAGGCGACCGCGGGCCGGTGCGCGCTGGTGGCGCTGGCAAGGGCTCGTGCGGCTTCCTCTTCTGAAGTGTTGGGGATCTCGACGGCCTTCCCCGTGAACGCCTCCATCGCACGCCCGGCGATCCCGCCGTGGCCGACGGCGCGGTAAGCTCCGAAGATCTCACCGTTGTCCTGGATCATGGCTGCAATCGAATTTAGAAAACCGCCCGATTCGATCAGCTTGACCATGGAATCTTTGATGTCGTCGGGAACCTGAATTGGCTGCAACTCTCTCTTGACCTGGGCTTCAAGTCGAGCGCGGTCGATATTTCCCTGCTGATCCACCGCCGCGCGAATAGCACGGTCGTAAGCCAGCACGATGGCGTCATTGGATTGGACGAAATCCTCCGCGTAATGCTTGACGAGCGGGAAGAGTTCGCTCTTGTCCACGGCTTCCGCCAGCGCCTCGCGCAGCACGCGCTGGGCGTAAGCGCGAAAAAGCACCGCGACCCACAGGCCGTCTGACAGGTCGTAGCCGCTCTTGCGGCTGTACTGAATGTCCTCGGGATAAGCCGTTTCCTTCCTGCCGTCTCCAAACTGGACGGTATAAGTTCGGTCGGCGTTGGGATGAATCATCGCTCGGATGTCCTGGGCGTTCGTCTGCGCCAGCGCTGCAATCACGGAATGAAAATAGCAGCTTCCAAGCGCTCCCTGCTTCACGGCTTCCGGCCGAATTCCTTCCTTACCGTAGAGCGGCTGGACGGTTTCTTCCTCCTGCCCGGCAAACATCGGGAAGCAAACCCAAACGAGAAGCGCGGCCAGGCTTAGACTGAGCAGGCCTCGAACCCGTGACGGGACAATTCCCTTTTTCAAGGCTGAAATCACTCGGGCAAGAATAGCTCACGCCCTGGGGCAGGTCAACCGCTAATGGGACATGACACGAATCAAGAAGGGCACGCCGGTGCGCGGCCTCGCGCGCGGCTGGCTCGGCTTGCTGATTCAGTCGCGGGCTGAATCGCTCGACCGAAACTGCGGTTGACGTTGATAAAGAGCGGCATGTATAATGATTTTTCTGGGCTAAACTTCAAAATCCATCTTTCGCGAGGAGCGTTCAATGTCGCTACGACTCAATGATACGGCCCCGGACTTTGCCGCCGAAACAACCCAAGGAACCATCCGATTCCATGAATGGATTGGCGATGGCTGGGCCATTTTGTTTTCCCATCCGAAGGATTTTACTCCGGTGTGCACCACCGAACTCGGCTATATGGCCGGCCTTGAGCCCGAGTTCAAAAAGCGCAACTGCAAGATCCTCGGCCTGAGCGTGGACCCTGTAACCAATCACGGCAAGTGGGCGAAAGACATCGAAGAGACGCAGGGCCACAAGGTGAATTATCCGATGATCGGCGACCCGGAGCTGAAAGTTGCCAAGCTCTACGATATGCTCCCCGCGGAAGCTGGAGACACGTGCGAGGGACGCACGCCCGCGGACAACGCCACCGTGCGCACGGTCTTCGTGATCGGCCCGGACAAGAAAATCAAGCTCATGCTGACTTATCCGATGAGCACCGGGCGCAATTTCGACGAAGTGCTGCGCGTCCTCGATTCAATTCAGCTCACCACGAAGCACAAAGTCTCGACGCCGGTGAACTGGAAGCCCGGCGGCGACGTTATTCTCTCGGGCGCGGTATCGGACGAGGAAGCGAAAAAGCTCTATCCGGGCGGCTTCAAAGCGCCTCGGCCCTATCTGCGAATCGTTCCCCAGCCCAAGTAAGAATCCTGCTGCGAAGTTCAGCTTGGCAGTGTGGCCGGGAGAAGGTGTCTGAAGCGCGGGGAATCATGCGGAATCGGCGCGACAGATTCTTTCTCCTCAGGGGCTTGTTGGGATCAAAGGAGTTAGGATTCGCTGCCTGCTAGGTGTTCGGCTGATTCTGGCTTAGGGAAGCCCTCCGCCGGATCATCTTCGCTCATTCTGCACAAGACTCAGCGGAAAGATCCCCGTCCGGAGGAAAAGCGCCTGATTTGACTTTAGCCCCTGAGAACTGTTATATATAGAAGGTGTAGCGGGCATCGAGAGGGGTCTAGGAAACGCGCGCTCTGCTTGTAACTAACTCAAAATAAACTACTTGCTCTCCAAGCAGGGGGTAAGAATGCACACTTCTTCGCGCAAATCGCGACTTCGTCGGGCAACAAAGTCATCCGTAGGGCGAAACGGTCGTCGCTCTCTCCGCAGCCGCACAAACACCAGGCGAAGGGTCAGAAACCGCGCCGTCACCTCTCCCTCCGGGAATGGTTCCCGGGCAGCAACCCAAGCCGTCCTGGCTCAGCCCGATCCACGCACCAAGGCCGCCGTCAAGCTGTTTGCGGAGGCCACACGGCATTTCTACCGGGAAGACTTCTCGCGCGCCAAAGAGGTTTTCGAAAAGCTGGCGAGCGGCGCCCCCAGCGAGATTGCTGCACGCGCCCGAGTTCGCATCAGCTTGTGCAACCGAAGGCTCTCCCGTTCGGGACCTGCTCCCAGGACGCCGGCGGATTATTACAACCTGGGTGTTGCCGAGCTCAACGCGCGGGACCTTGAACGGGCCATTGGGCACCTGACCAAGGCAGACCATGCCGCCCCTCGCCGCGATGAGATTCAATATGCGCTCGCGGCGGCTCGATCATTGCAAGGGAATGCTGAGGCCGCGCTTGAACACCTGAAGACCGCCATAAGTCTGCGGCCCGAGAACCGGTTCCTCGCGCAGCACGATGACGACTTCGTGCCTTTGCGCTCTGACCCGCGCTTTCGCAGCTTGATGCGTCCCGGGATTTCTTCCGTCCCGCAGTACACCTCATGAGCGCCCGGCCCTCGACCGATGTAGAATAGGGAGCACGCCGTCGAGATCGAACCATGAAAGTGGTCAGCATCGGTGGGGGCACGGGGCTTTCAGCGCTTCTGCGGGGGCTCAAGCACCACATCCACGAGCGCACGCGTCCCGCGCGCTTCAAACCTGCCATCAGCCGGCTTACGGCGGTCGTCACCGTCACGGACGAGGGCGGCAGTTCCGGCCGCCTGCGCTCCGAATTCGGCATTCTGCCTCCGGGCGACATCCGCAACTGCTTGGTGGCGCTGGCCGAAGACGAAGAGCTTTTCACGCGAGTCTTCAGCTACCGCTTTTCCAACGGCCGCGGCTTGCGCGGGCACAGCCTGGGCAATCTGCTCCTGACCGCGCTCACTCACCTGACGAACGACTTCGCGATGGCGGTGAAAGTCTCGAGCGAAGTCCTCGCCATCCGCGGCGAGATCTATCCCTCGACTCTGGCGGACGTGCGGTTGCGCGCGCGCTTGCAGGATGGCCGCACGGTGGCGGGCGAATCACGCATCACCGGCACTCGCGTTCCCATTGAGCGATTGGAGATTGTTCCCGCGCGCTGCCGGCCGCTGCCCGAGACTCTGGCTGCCCTCCTGGAAGCCGACCTGATCACCATCGGGCCCGGGTCGCTTTACACTTCGCTAATTCCGAATCTGCTGGTGCATGGCATCCCGCAGGTGATTGCTCTTTCCCGGGCGCGCAAAGTCTATATCTGCAACCTTATGACCCAGCCGGGTGAGACCAGCCACTACAGCGCCGCCGATCATCTGAAAGCCCTGAATGACCACGCCGGCTGCCGGTTGTTTGACTACGTGGTTCTGAACAACCGGCCGCTTTCGCCGCGCCTCGCGCGCAAGTACGCCGCACAGCGCGCGGAACCCGTCGCCAACGATTTGGCGAGAATCCGCTCGCTCGGCGCCAAACCCATCCTGGCCAGATTGCTCGAAGAGGACAAGTTGGCGCGCCACGATCCGCGGCGCCTGGCCAAGCTCGTCCTCTCTCTCGCCGCGCGTCGCCGCTGAAATCAGACGCAGAAGCTCTCCAACGCAGAAGCAAGTTGATATGAGCGGGCTGTCCGGTCTCAGGCGGAGTGGGCGTCGGACTGTGCGCGCCGCATAATCCAGATGAGCGGCACAACTACAACGAAAAGCAAGGCCAGCAGGCGAAAGGCGTCCATGTAGCTGAGCGCCGCGGCCTGGCGGTTGACGAGGCCGCTGAGGATCCCGATGGCGCCCGTCCGCGCGCCCGCAAGTCCTTCTCCTTGGCTGATCAGCAGCCGGCTGAGCCGCCCCAGGTATCCTGAAGCCAGTGCGTTGTAAGGATTGACGTCGCGGGCCAGGATGGCGCGGTGAATCTGCTCGTGCCGCGCCAGCAGCGTGGTGACGGCGGAGATGCCCACCCCGCCGCCGATATTCCGCATCAGCGCGATGATGCTGGTGGCATAGCCCATCTGTTCGGCGGGAATGGGATCCACGGTGATGGTCGCCAGCGGCGGGAAGGTGAACGACAGCCCCAGGCCAATCACCACTTGGGGCAGAACGAAACTCAGCGGCCCGGCCTCGAGGCTCAGGAAAGAGAGCATTACCATACCTACTGCGCCTGTCAGTATGCCGAAGGTCAGCAGCCGGCGCATGTCCCAGCGGCGGCTGATGAGGATTCCGGCGATGGGCATGAAGGCCATGGTCGTCAGTCCGCGCGGCGTGTTCCACAGCCCGGCGGTAACGGCGGGAAACCCCAGCAGCTCCTGCATGAACAACGGGATCAGCACCGTGCTGCCAAACAAC
>JAHEKS010000136.1:10470-12273 GCA_024638215.1 Acidobacteriota bacterium
CCCAGAACCGCCGAGAGCGTCACTCCCGCCGCAAAGGTGCGGTACTTAAGCAGCCGGAAGCGCACGATGGGATCGGGGCTGCGCAGTTCCCAGATGACGAAGGCCGTGAGCCCCACCACCGCCAGCACCGCCAGCGTGACAATAAAGTGCGAGCTGAACCAGTCGTCTTCCTGCCCCTTGTCGAGCATCACCTGAAGGGCCGCAATGCCGAGGGCCAGCATGCCCAGTCCCCAGTAATCAATGCGATTCGAGGTGCGCCGGATGTAGGGAGGATCGGAGATGAAGTAGTGGACCATAATCAATCCGACGATGCTGACAGGGACGTTGATGAAGAAAATCAGCCGCCAAGACCAGTTGGTGGTGAGATACCCGCCCAGCACTGGAGCCAGAATCGGCGCCACCACAATGCCCACGCCCCACAGCGCCATGGCCTTGCCGCGCTCTTGAGGCGGAAAAGTTTCCAGCAGAATGGCGCGCGAGGTCGGCTGCAACGATCCTCCACCCGCGCCCTGAAGAATTCGGAAAAGAATCAGCAGCGGCAGTGATGGCGCCAGGCCGCACAGCACGCTCGAAACCGTGAACACGCACACCGCGATCATCATCAATCGCTTGCGCCCCATGTAGTTGGCCAGCCAGCCGGCGGTGGGCAGCACGACGGCGTTCGAAACCAGATAGGAGGTGAGCACCCACGTGGCTTCACTCACGGAAGCGGAAAGGTTCCCGGCGATGTAGGGCAGGCTGACGTTGACCGCCGAGGTGTCCACCAGCTCCATGACCGCGGCCGCCAGCACGGCCAGCGCAACCAACCATCGGCGTGTGTACTTGGCGGCATCGGGCGTTGAGACGGAACCGGGCATGGACATTTCCATTGTACACGAGCAAAACCTTGGCCTCGCCCGGCGGCCGCCACCGAAAAAAACAATCCGCGGAACCCTCGAGGGGCTCCGCGGAGTAAGCGAGGATATTCACCTGTTGATTGCTGACTTACCTGCCGAGACCGTGTGGCGGCGTGTGCCTTTCACCGCCGTGCTGGCGCGCCTCATGAACATTGCCGCGCGGCGGCTGCATGGCACGGCGCTGCTCAAAGGAAGGAGGCCGCCGTTCAGGGCGCGGCTGCTGGTAAGCGTGATATTCAGGCCGTCGCGATTCCTGCGGCCGGTCCATGTTCCGGTGCGACTCCGCGAAAGGTGGAGGATTTGTACGGTGCTGGTGCCGTGCCTGCGGAGCTTGCTGCCTTGGAGGAACCGCCCGCTCCCTGCGCACCGGAGGTTCGGCGCGCCGGGGCTCGTACGTCTTGGAAGGCCTTGCCGAAGGATGGGCCGGCATGGGGTGAGGATTCGCTTCCATTTTGCGCTCGTTTTTCATCGCTCCGCGCTCCGGCACCCGGTAAGGCGCGCCCGCGCGCTCGGCTCGCACGGCGCCGTGGCCGCTGAATTCTCCCGGCCTCCTCGTGGCGGCAACTTCCGGACGGCCTTTGTTTTCCCGCGCCCGCTGCGCCGGGTTCCGGCGTGCGACTTGGACCTGGCGCTGCTGCGCCTCCACTGCCCCGAAACGCCGCCGGCGAGCGGCAGCCAACTGCTCAGACGTAACACGAGCTCGGACACCGTCGGGTCCGCCGTTGTAACTCACCCTTGTCCCGTTGACGTTGTTGACGACGGTCCTGTTATAAACGTAGGTGACGTTGGTGGTACGGACGTTGTTGACAGCCCGGTTGTAGTAGAAGTGTCTCTCGCGCCAGTATCCGCCCTCGTAGCCGTAGCCCGTGTAGCCGTAGCCGTAGTCAATGCCGCCGTAAAAGCCGAC
>JAHEKS010000408.1 GCA_024638215.1 Acidobacteriota bacterium
CTCGTGAGGCCCCATGTGTAGAAACCTATAGATGCCATACAGGGCCTCGCACGCTTTCTCCTTCTTTTCCACGCCGATGGATGGAAACAGCGAATCGAAGCAATCCTTGATGCGTCCTTCATACCCAAGGCTATTGGCCAAGGCTTCAAAAGAGAGGCGCAGTGTCGTCAGAACGTGCTTGTAATCTCCGCTTGCGAATAGTCTTTCGGCCTCTTCAACCCGTGCATAGGATGCGCGGAAGTTTTCGCCAGCGGCACTCTTAGGGAACTCGATCTCGACAACCTTTATGCTTGAAAGATTCCACTGCGCCACGACTCTCTCTATCCAATGCGATTTGGGCACCCTCACATCGAGGTGTGAAGAGGAACGCGTTAGCTCAAACTTTTGCTGCGCGGGGTACCACACCAGACCAGAAAGCATGATCTGAAAGTAGGCGTCGTTCCCGCTCCGCGCGTCTTCGAATCGCTTCGCCTGGCGGCGATCGAGTACAACCAGAGCGTCTTGCGACCTGAAGAACGGCTGAGAATTGGGCACCTCGGCAATCGGGCCAAATTCGAACCTAGCGAACTCAGACAGGATCTGACTTTGAAGCCTTCCTGCCAGCCGCAACAGTGTGTACTGGACATTGTTCTCTGGCCCTCCTGGAAGGAGTTGCATCTGGAGGGGCAGGTACAGCACCGGTTGGCCCGCCATGTCTCGTCCCTGCACGTTATTTGGTTCGGCCCGAACAGTGATTGCGTTCCGACCGCCGACTTCGATCCAAGTCTCACTCATTCGTTTATCTCCTCGATGATCTTTCGCTCTTCCTTGGTAATCCCGTAAAGCTTGTAAACCAAGTCGTCAATTTCGCGGTCGGTCGAGGCGATTTCGCGGTCGAGGCGCAAGTAGCCCCAGCCGACCTCGTCCGGATTGTTTATTTCCCGTAACGTAGAAACTGATCGAATCGAGATACCATCCTCTCCAGACCCTTGTTGGTTTGCTCCAGCCCCGCCACTAGTTTTTCAAGTGACTCCTCAGCATTCAGGGGTGGGTATTCAGCATAAAGAGTAGGGTGAAGGGTGGTTTCCTCTTTAATCCGGCGTCCTAAGGTCCGGTAATTCGCCTTGACCCTAAACTCCTTTGGATAAAGCTCGGACCCGAGGGGCACCATCCCTGGCCACAGAATGAGAAAATAACGGCCGCCCGGCGGGACTGTCTGGTAGGTTTCCGAAAAGAGAGGCATATCGTTTATCCTCTTCTTCGTGTCCCCAATCTGGTAGACGTCGCGGTCGAGGGTGAGCTTCAATACCTCCGCTGGACTCCTGCCGTCATTTGTAAGTTCGAGCGTGAGCATGTCTTTTTGCCGGAACGCCAACCGCACTACCACATACGCGCGGCTTGCCAACCATGTCTGCTCCTTGAACTGCCGCAGCATTAGTATCGTGCAGGCGACGTAGATGAAGGTCAGCACGACCATCAGCAATCCAGTATTGGCGTTGAGCGCTCTAACAAAGCTTTCCAGTAGTTCCATCGTTTCAGCCCCGCGGCAAGGGGACCGTCCCCGCCGTAGTTCCCTTCGGCCTCGAATTTCTCCACCAGCTTTTCAAGACTTTCGGCAAATTGCTCGCGAGTCGTGTTCACCGTTTCCTTCATTCACTGCAAGTGTAAGTGGCGCGAGTGTAATTCGTGCGGGCTAAAGATGCAAGCGGTGCCCCGGTCCGTCGTGATCTGGCCGCTCGCTAGGTCACCAGGAAGAAATCGATCGCCGGGCCACCCTACTTCTTCATCAGGTCCAGCACCACGCTGGTCATGGCTTTGATGCCGGTGCGCAGGGTGGGTTCGGGGTCGGGAGCCCACCAAGCCGAATGCAGTCCCGGGAGCGCAGCGCCTGTGCGCAGGGCCTCGGCAAATTTCGCGGGCTCGACGGCGCCGAGGTTAAGATCGCAGAGAGGAATCTGGTGATCCTTGCCGCCGAATTCCCCGAAATCCTCACTGGCCATGACCGGCGAATCCTTGACGACGTTATCCTTCCCGAGAGCCGCTTCGAGGACCGCGGCCACGCGCGGCCATCGATTCGCCCTGCGCTTACTTCGGCGCCGCGTCCGGGTCGCCCGCCTTCGATAGGGAGTTGCGATAGGGCTCGAAGTCTGACCACACCCGCGTCACGGTTTTGGTTTCCAGGGCCTTGGTCGTCGGCACCTTTGAATCCTTCTGCGAGTAGATCTCCAAGGTCACCTGCCCGCAGGAAGGGGAAATGGCGTCGGGCCCGTAAACGTAGAAGCCCTGGTACGCCGCGTCACTGACGTTCACAAAATAGTTATGCTCGTTAAGTTGCCTGGCGATCTTTCCCGGGTGGATGGGTGGAACCTCTTTGCCGCCGCACAGCAGTCGCAGGTGGTGAAAATCCGACTTGAACTTCAAAGTGGCGGGCGTGGTGCCGCGCGTCATAATGCTCATGAAAATAGACCCCCCGGTTTCCCGCAGCTTGGGGTTGACCCGGATGTGGATGAGGGGTTTGTACTTCTCCTGTTTTTTCTCCCAGTCTTTGACCTCGGCGACGGGCATGGGGGCGGCTTCGGTGCCGCTCTTGCGGGCTCGTTTCTGGCGTTCTTTTTCCGCCGCCCGGGCCTCTTCCTGATCCAGGCGGAAGTTGATCAGCGGGGTGAAGATTACAATCTCGAAGTCCCCGGCACTGAATTGGTACGGGCGGGTATCGAGCTTCTCGCCCGCAGCGAGCTGGCCCACCGCCTCGAAGGGAAAAGTCTCGACCGGCTCGACAGGCAGGAGTTCCGCACTGGGCGGCGCGCCGGTCATCTTGGCGCGCGCCTGCGCCAGCACGCCGGCCGCCTCCTCGATGCGCACGATCCCGGAAATTCCCGGTCCCGCGTCACCCCGCTCGGAGAAGGTCGTAATCCCGACCACCTGCCCGGCGTGGTTGAACAGCGGGCCGCCGGAATTGCCGGGGTTGATGTTCACGTCGGACACGATGCGATGCGCCTCGACCTTGCTGACCACACCGGTGGTGAGGATCTTCTCCAGGCTGAGCGGGCTGCCGATGGTGAAGACGCGTTCTCCTTCGACGACCACCGGCTGGTCTCCCTTGGGCTTGGCAATCGTTACCGCGCACGCCTCAGGAAACGGGGCCAGATTGGCCCACAGCACGGCCACGTCCTTGGCGGGGTCTGACGCCAGCAGGACTGCCGCTACTTTGCGCCGGGCGTCAAATTGCACCGCGATGTATTCGGAAGGTCCGATCACATGCTGGTTGGTCAGAATCAGGC
>JAHEKS010000003.1 GCA_024638215.1 Acidobacteriota bacterium
CGAAGCTTATGCGCACGGGCGCGAGGTGATGCTTCACCTGCCGATGGAGGCCGAGCCCGGCGCGCCGGCGCGGCCCGGCCCGGGTGAAATCAAAGTGGGCATGACGCGCCAGGAAGTCGAGCGCATCCTGGAGGCCGATCTCGGCTCGGTGCCGCACGTCGCGGGCGTCAACAACCACATGGGCTCGCGCGCCACCGCCGACGCCGCGCTGATGTCCGCGGTGATGAAGGTCCTGGCGCGGCGCCGCCTCTTTTTTGTGGACAGCCGCACCACCGCCCAATCCGCCGCGCTCGATGCAGCGCGCCACGCGGGCGTGCCCGCGTTTTACCGCTCGGTTTTCCTCGATGACACCGAGACGGTGGACTACACGCTCGGGCAATTGCGCCTCTTCCGCCGCGACATCGAGGCGCAGGGCGCGGCCATCGCCATCGGGCATCCCCACCCCACCACCATTGCGGCGCTCAAGCGCTTTCTTCCCCAGCTCGAGCGCGACGGCATCGAGCTGGTGCCCGCCTCCGAGCTCGTCCGCCTGCCGGAAGTGGCGCGCCTCTCCCCTCCCCCGGCGCGCCGGCGAATCGAGCCAGACACACATTGAGCATTATAGGAATCTATATTGATATGTTAGTTTGAAATACCGCTCGAGGAAATGCGTTACGGACCGACCGGAACGTTAATGGTCACGTCGCGGTCCAGCCGCATGCCGATCAGCGACCCGGCGGAGAGTTCCGCCTGCTTGCCTTTGGGAATGATGTAAGCCGCTATGGCGCTGGCCGCGCCCGCCGCGATGGCGCCGCCCACGCTGCCCGTCGCCGCCACCGCCGCGGTGGGGATGGCGATGATGGCGGCCCGCTCCTTGAGCGAGGCCCCGCCGCCTTTCAAGTCGCCTTCCACGCCCACCCTGGGGTCGCCGCCGGTTTCGCTGGAGAAGATCTCCGTGAGCGAGCCGAGGATGGCCATCTTTTCACCGTTGGGCAATTCCACCGCATCGAAAACGACAGTCAGAAGGCCGCCCTTGCCCCGCCGTCCCGCCGCCTTGACTTCGCCGATGTGCCCGTCCACCCGCGTGCCCTTGGGCAGCACGTCCTGGTCGTAGACGTAAACCGGGTCGTAGAGGGTGGTGATGATGCGGTCGCCCACTTTCGAGGTTTTGGAGTTGATGGTGGTGTGAAGTTGCAGCTTGAATTCCGTGCCTTCCGGTATGGTGAAGTCCTCGGTGTCCTGCGAGGCCGCCTTCTTCTCCTGCGCCGCCGCCGGAATCGCCACGCCCAGAATCAGCGCGCACGCCGCAACGTACGTCATAGCCTTCTGCTTCATTCCTCTCCCCCTGGAATGGTCTTTGCGGCTCAGGCGAGCCTTCAACCTGCGAACCTTCATTATATGTCCCTTCGCGCCAAAGGGGAAGCAACCCCTGAACCGCCTTTCTGGTTGGATGCAAGCCCCCGGCGGGCGTTGGATGCGGGCCGCGGATTTCCGGCCTTTAGGCAACGCCCATCCGGCCTCTCAAGGACTCATCCTTCGGGTTCACAACCTCCCGCTTGCCGAGGTGCACCTGGCTTCCCGCGACTTCACCGGACCACCGCGACGATGTCCAGGATGGTGTTGTTCCGATCCAGGATCAGCGCCTTTCCCGCCAGAATCACGCGCGAGTAGCCGGAGGGCAGCGGAGTCAACTGCCGGCTGAGGCCGTCGGGAAATGGCTCTACGCGCTTCTGCAAGCCGGGCGGCAGGGTGCCGTTCTTTTTCAACTGCCGCTCGAGCCCCGGCGGCAGATGGCCGTGGCGCTTGGCGAGCCCCGGCGGCAGGTTGCCCGTACTCTCAGCATAGTAGCTGCGGATGATCTGCTGGTCGCGCGCGGAAAAAACGGGCTCCGCGTAGCTTGCCACGCTGCCGCGCCGGCTTTCGCGCTCCGGATAATTTGAGGAGGAGGCTCCGGGCTGCGACGTTTCGGCGCTGCGAGATCTGCCAGAAGTGCTTTCCGCGGGCGCCGGCGCGCTCGCCGCCTGCGAAGCCGTCCCCGCCACGAAGGTCAGCTCGGTCTCGGCCGGCAGGACGATTTCCTTCTTCCCCGTCATGTAAGCTCCGGCCGTGCCCGCTCCCGCGCCGACCCCGGCGCCCACGGCGGCGCCTTTTTTCCCGCCCACGAGAGCGCCAACCAACGCGCCCACCGCCGCACCGCCGCCGATCATTTCGGCATTGCGGACCAGATGCGATTTGCCGTCAATGCGCAACGGCTGCGTGGAAATGGTGGTCAGTTCGAGCGTGATGGAAGCGGGCTTCTTCAAGCGGCCGGAACTGACCGCTTCCGTTACTCGCCCAACGATCCGTGCTCCGCGCGGAAAAACCCTGCGGCCGTTGGCCGAGATGGCTTCCGACAGCGTCCCGGTGAAGGTCTCGCCCGCCTTCGCGGTACCCGTGTCGAGTTGCTTGTCAAGCCGCACCTTCACTTCCGTGCCCGCGGGCACGGAAACGCGGCGCTGGCTGGCGATAAGCGGCAGCGCGGCGAAAAGCACCAGGAGAATCGTAAGGAATGCCCCTGCAAGTTTCGAAGATCGTCTCATGTGACCTCCTTTGCGGCCTCCTTGAGGCCGGGAAAAAGCGGCGCGAGCGACGCAGCCTCGCGACATTTCGGTCTCATCGTGGACCGGGCCAAGTACCCGGGCGTCTGCACCAAAGTAGGCGCAGTATAGCGCGGCCTTACTTCGTGGTAAATGAGCAAAACATCCAGGCTGCCGGGAACGGTCGGGCGTCCCGAGCCGCATGCCTGGACCGGCCGCCAAGCACCCGCCCGGTTAGGGCGTTGACGCAGCACTCTTGCGGCTCCAGCCGCGTCTACAGACTTTTTTTTCGGTTCGTTGCGGCTTCGAAAGCGGTTCGTTGGGCACATTTTTCGGCCACTTTCAAGAAACCGGTCCTTTGTTTTCAATAAAATCGTGGCCTGGCTCGCTCAAAAAAGAGCCCTCGGAGTTCCCCCATTTTCTGCCGCCATCGCTCCGCACCCGCATGAATACTGGCTGGAACGCAAGTCGGCGGTTTTCCCGGGAACTCCCGAATTGGCTTCGCTGCATTTTGGTGCAACTTCTGTTTTGCATCGCCGGCCGCTCCTCACACTCCCTCCAGCCGCCCAGTTTAGCCGACGAAAATGATAAGGTGGGTACAACTGACACGCTGGATGGTGGAATCCACGATGCCGATTTCGGCCCGCCGGTTTTTGGCGCGCGCCTCGGGCGAATCCCCCGGCACGCGCGGGTCCGACTTGCCGAATCCCTTGGTGGAAATGATTTTCAGATCGAGCCCCGACTTGACCAGATAATCGCGCACCGCCTGCGCGCACCGCTTGCTGGTTCACCCGCTTGAGCGAGGACACAAAGAAATAAACCAGGGCGGCAAGTACCACCACAAAAACCGCCAGCAGGAGAATGAATTTCCCCCAGCCTCCGCGGCCGCGCGGCGGTTCCTCACGCGGCGTTTTCAAAATGTCGCGGGAAGAGCCCATTTTGTTTCCCTATGGCCTTGCCGGCCAACTCCAGCAACTGTCATCCTGAGGAGCCGCAGGCGACGAAGGATCTCTTTGCCTGCTCCGGCAAGAGCCGAGATGCTTCGCTTCGCTCAGCATGACAAGCGGGCCACGTCTTTCAGCAAGCACCTCAGTCTCGATTGTAACGCTCCCACCGGGCAGGGTGTCGAGCGGGAACTGGAAATTCTCGTGCTCCGATGAGGCGTCGGTCAGCGCGACGAGTCTGAGAGTTTCACCGCCGCGCGCTCTACGGGCGCAAGGTCGCGGAACGAGAATTGTTTCTCAATCTTGTCGTAGGGCTTGCCTTTCACTTCCGCCTCGGGTACACAAAGTAGTCGAGCGCGGGCCGATCCTGCGCCGGAGCGACTGTCAGGTCGCGGCCGCGTGTGAAGCCGACTCGGTTGGCATCAAGCGACCCGAAAAAGTAATCGTGCTTGGAGGGATTCTGCCAGGCTTCAGAAATATCCACCGGCGCCCAGCCGGTCGTGCGGCGTGACTCCTCGGGCGGCGAACGAGCCGGAAGGGCACGAGGCCCGTCAGTGGAAGCCTCTCCCACTGTCGGCTGGGGATGGCAGAGAGATTCGGGTTTCCCTCTGCCATCGGCGTAAGTTATTGAAATAACGGGTCGGATTCATCCCAGGGTTTGGCAGTTCAATGGCTCTGCGGCGGTCGGAGCCTTATCGCCCGGCGGAGAGAGCCGGGCGCCAAAGCCAGGAGGAAGCAGTTGAGTCAAGTCGCCACATTGACGGAGGCGAGCGGGGTCGCGCAGAAGGCCGCCGGCCTGCGCGCGGCGGAGAAAGTGGCGCTGGCCTTCTTCGCCTACGCCGTCATGGCCTCTTGGTTTTTCCCTGTGCCGCTTTCCGAACGATTGGCGATTCTCGCCTTGAGCGGAATGGCGATGGGAATCCTGATTCTTCTCAGCCGCCGCGCTTATTCGGCAGGAAGCGCGTTCCTCGCGCTGCGCGACTGGCTGCCTTGCGTTTTGATTGTTCTGGCCTACCGCGAGTCAGGATTGTTCCTCATGCCTGACATTTCGCACCGCCTGGATAATCTCTTTATCGTCTGGGACCGCGCGCTGCTCGGGAGCGCCTGGTTCAGGAGTCTAGCCGCTGCTGGCGGGCCGTGGCTTGGGCGCGTGATGGAGCTGGCCTATTTGCTCGTCTACCCCTTCGTTCCTTTGGGTTTTGCTGCGGTGTACTTTGGCAGGAGCTGGTCCCGCGATGCCTCAGGCGGCGCAGCCCTGCGCGCCTCGAAATCCGCCGACCGCTATTGGACCGCGGTGCTGATCGCGGTGCTGGGCAGCTACGCGCTTTTTCCCTTCTTTCCGCTCACTCCGCCGCGCGTGCTCTTCCACGACCTGCCGGTCGCCGTGGGCCTGTCAGGCGGCGCGGACCCGGCAGGATCAGCCTCGGGGTCGCTGCTGCGTCAATTGAATTTCTGGATTCTCGGCCATTACAGCGTGCAGGCGTGCATCTTTCCCAGCGGGCACGTCGCTGGAGCCGTGGCCACGGCGCTCGCGGTGCGGCGCGAGCGCCCCCGCCTCGGCATCGTGTTCACCGTTGCTGCCGCGTTGATCGCCGTCTCCACCGTTTTCGGGCGCTACCACTACACCGCCGACGCCCTCGCCGGCGCGGCGGTGGGACTCGCCGCATTCCTTCTCGCAGAGCACCTGCCGCTGCACTCCGTGCCAGCAACCGTCCCCTCAGTGCGATCGCCCCAGCCGCGACCGGGGCAAGCCTAGCCATGAAGCGGAAAACAGCGGTAGAATGGGTTTGACCGCAGGCTGGAAGGGGCGCCCATGACCGAGGTCGAAAAAATCACGCAAAGCATCCAAAACCTCTCGCCGCGGGATTTGGCGGAGTTCCGCGCCTGGTTCGCGGAGTTTGACGCCCGCGTTTGGGACGCGCAGATCGAGGCGGACGCGAAAGCCGGCAAGCTGGACGGACTGGCCGCGGAGGCACTCGCCGATTACAAGGCCGGGAAGGCGCGCGACCTTTGAGGCACCTGGCCTCCCCCCGCTTTTGGGAATTGTACGATGCACTGCCGCCTGATGCCCGAGCGCTCGCCGAAAAGAATTTCTCCCTCCTCAAGTCTGATCCCCACCACCCTTCCTTGCACTTCAAGCGGATCGGAAAGTTCTGGTCCGTGCGCGTCGGCAACCATTACCGCGCGCTGGGAACAGACGTAGAAGAAGGAATCCTGTGGGTCTGGATTGGCAATCACGCTGAGTACGACAGGATGCTTGGCTGAGGAGGCGCCGTTGGAACTGGCTCTACAACGCACCCGATCCATCCTTCGCAAACAACCTTGCGCCGCCCCTTGACCGCGCTCTCGCTGCCCGCTACCATAATAGATTGGCCTAGTGTCGGAATTCCCCGCTGTAGGGCGCAGGGCGAATGATCAACCAGATCACGGTGCGCGGCGCGCGCCAGCACAACCTGAAGAACATTGACGTCGAGTTTCCCCGCCAGACCCTGACGGTCGTCACGGGACTTTCCGGCTCGGGCAAGTCCAGCCTGGCCTTCGACATCATCTATGCCGAGGGCCAGCGCCGCTACGTGCAGACGCTTTCCGCCTATGCGCGCCAGTTCCTGGACCAGATGGAGCGGCCGGACGTGGACACGGTCGAAGGCCTCAGCCCGGCGATCTCCATCGAGCAGAAAACCACCAGCCGCAGCCCGCGCTCGACGGTGGGCACCATCACCGAGATTTACGATTACCTGCGCCTGCTCTATTCCTCCATCGGCGTGCCGCACTGCCACAACTGCGGCCGGGCCATCTCGCGCCAGACGACCGAGCAGATCGTCGCGGCCATCATGGAACTTCAGCGCAACGGCGGCGAAAACGGCGGCGAGCGCGTGATGATTCTGGCGCCCGTGGTGCGCGGGCGCAAGGGCGAGTTTCGCAAGCAGTTCGAGCAATACGCGCGCCAGGGCTTTCTGCGCGCGCGCGTGGACGGGCAGCTTCGCCCGCTCGACGAGGAAATCAAGCTCGACCGCCGCCGCAACCACACCATCGAAATCGTCGTGGACCGGCTGCTGCTGAAGCCCGAGATCGAATCGCGCCTGGCCTCGTCCATCGAGACGGCGATCAAGCTGGCCAAGGGCATCGTGCAAGTGGCGGTGGTCAACGGCGAGGAGCACCTCTACTCACAGGAGTGGGCGTGCGTCGAGTGCGGCATCAGCATCCCGGCGCTCGAGCCGCGCTCCTTCTCGTTCAACAGCGTCTACGGAGCCTGCCCCGCCTGCCGCGGCCTGGGAAGCCAATTCACCTTCGACCCTGGCAAAGTGATTCAAGATTGGACGCGGCCGCTATTTGCGGGAGGCCTCGGCCCGGGCGCCGGGTCATCCTTCATGCGCCGCAGCCTGATGCGCGCCGCGGAGAATTTCCATTTCGATCTCCACACGCCCTTCGAAAGGTTCCCGCGCAAGATTCAGAACCTGATCCTTTACGGCAAGGGGCCGGAGAACTCGCGGCGCGCGCCGTCCTTCGCCGGCATCATCCCCATGCTCGACCGCTGGTATGCGGAATCTACCTCGCAAGGCTATCGCGAGTGGTTCGAGCAATACATGTCGGCGGCCCTGTGCCCGGCGTGCAAAGGCAAGCGCCTGCGCGCCGAAAGCCTGGCGGCCACGGTCGGCGGGCTATCCATTGCCGATTTCACCGCCCTGCCCGTCGTGGCGGCGGTCGAAAAAGCCAGGAGCATAAAACTTAGCCCGCGTGAGGAAATCGTCGCGCGGAGAATCTTGCAGGAAATCACCGAGCGGCTCGAATTCCTGCAAGCGGTGGGCCTGGGCTACCTCAGCCTGGACCGCTCGGCGGCGACGCTTTCGAGCGGCGAGAGCCAGCGCGTGCGCCTGGCCACTCAGATCGGTTCCAAGCTGCGCGGGGTGCTCTACGTGCTGGACGAGCCTTCCATCGGCCTCCACCCGCGCGACAACCAGCGCCTGCTCCAAACCCTGGAGCATTTGCGCGACCTGGGCAACACCGTGCTGGTGGTGGAGCACGATGAGGAAACGATCCGCCGCGCCGACTTCGTCATTGACCTCGGCCCGGGCGCGGGCAAGCAGGGCGGGCACCTGGTGGCCGTCGGAACTCCCCAACATATTACCGAATCGGATAATTCCCTGACCGGAAGATATCTATCGGGTAAATTACGCATTCCGGTCCCGGTCCTCCGCCGCGAACCGAACGGAAAGCATCTGCTGGTCCATGCGGCGCGCGCCAACAACCTGAAAGGCATCGACGTCAAGTTTCCGCTCGGGCTGCTGACCGTGGTGACGGGTGTGTCGGGCTCGGGAAAATCCACCCTGGTGAACGACATCCTCTACCGCGCCATCGCCAAGAAACTCTACCGCTCGATTGAAGAGCCGGGTGCGCACGGGGCCGTCCTTGGCCTCGAGCACATTGACAAGGTCATCGTTATTGACCAGTCGCCCATCGGGCGCACGCCGCGCTCGAACCCGGCCACCTACTCGGGAGTCTTCACGCCCATCCGCGAACTCTTCGCCATGCTGCCCGAATCGCGCGAGCGCGGCTACCGCGCCGGGCGCTTCAGCTTCAACGTCAAGGGCGGGCGCTGCGAGGCCTGCCAGGGCGACGGCCTGCGGCGCATCGAGATGAATTTCCTGCCCGACGTCTTTGTCACCTGCGAGGTCTGCCGCGGGCGTCGCTACAATTCGGAGACGCTGGCGGTGAAGTACAAAGGCCACTCCATCGCCGACCTGCTCGACTCCACCGTCTCGGACGCCCTGCCGGTGCTCGAGAATATTCCGCAAATCCGCCAGAAACTCCAGACGCTCGCGGACGTCGGGCTCGGCTACATTCACCTCGGCCAGGCCGCCACCACGCTTTCGGGCGGCGAAGCGCAGCGCATCAAGCTGGCCAAGGAACTCAGCAAGCGCCAGACCGGCCGCACCGTCTACATTCTCGACGAGCCCACCACCGGACTGCATTTCGACGACGTCAAGATGCTGCTCGACGTGCTCAATCGCTTGACAGACCTGGGCAACACCATCATCATCATCGAGCACCATTTGGATGTTGTGAAACAAGCGGACTGGATCATTGATCTCGGGCCCGAGGGCGGCGACGCGGGCGGGCGCATCGTCGCCGAAGGCCGGCCCGAGGACGTGGCGCGGGTGAAAAAATCCTTCACCGGCCAGGCGCTGGCGGCGTTGTTTCAGCATCAGAGCGGCCAGTCGGAAGAGCGCCAGGGGGGCCTGCGGCCTCTCTGCGGCCCGGCTTGCTCTACCGGCGCGGGTGGGGTATGATTCCATTATGGTTCCATTTTGGAACCGGGATAACTGGCCATGGCAACGCTGACGATTAAGAACGTTCCGGAAAAGCTGCGGAGGCGTCTGAAGGAAAGCGCGGCCCAACATCGCCGCAGCGTTAACAGTGAAGTGATCACCTGCCTCGAAGCTGCGCTTTTAGACAGTCGGGTGGATGCGCGTGAAATACTTGATCGCGCCCGCGCCTTGCGCCGGCGGGCACCTCGCCTCTTCATCACGGATAAGTACCTAACGGCCGCCAAGAATGCAGGCCGCCCTTGATTGTCGCCGATACGAACCTCGTCGCCTACCTGCTGATGCGAGGGCAGCGCACTGCGGAGGCTGAATCCGTTTACAATAAGGACCCGGATTGGGCGGCGCCGATACTTTGGCGCTCCGAGTTACGGAATGTGCTCGCCCTCTCCTTCCGCCGCGGCTTGCTGGGAGTGGAGGCAGCCTTGGCGGTGATGGGCACTGCTGAGGAGATCTTCAAGGGGCAGGAACACGAGGTTGCATCATCCCGCGTCCTGAGACTGGCCTTTAGCTCGGGGTGCTCGGCTTACGACTGCGAGTTTGTGGCTTTAGCGCAGGACTTGAATGTGCCGCTGGTCACCGCGGACGAATCCCTGATTAGTCGATTCAAGCCCCTTGCCGTTTCGATGAAGGATTTCTGTTCCTGACACCTACGCGACATGAGCGTTTATTCCGCGCGTCCCATCCGACCCGACCGCCTCAAAACCTATCCGCTGGGAACTCGCCCGAGCAAAGTCTCGGTCAAGGATTTCGCGCGCGTTGTGAAACCGCGAGCATCTGTCGCCGCGTGGGTGAATTCCTTGCCGAAAATTCTTGCCGGAAACGATTTTCGCTCGGTGGCTGAGGCGCTGGAAAGAGCGCGCATCGGGCGCAAGCAAATTATCTGGGGGCTGGGCGGGCACGTCATCAAGGTCGGTCTGGGGCCGGTCCTGATTGACCTGATGCGGCGCGGCTACGTCACCGCGGTGGCGATGAACGGCGCGGCGCTGATTCACGATTTTGAGATTGCCCTCGTCGGCGCGACCTCGGAAGACGTTCCCGCGGTGCTGGGCCGGGGCAAATTCGGCATGGCGGAAGAAACGGGCCGCTTCATCAACGAAGCCATTGCGGCCGGGGACAAGGAGAACCTGGGCATCGGAGAATCGGTAGGACGTTTTCTCTCGCGGTATCGCGGGGCGCGATTCCGGCGCTTCAGCCTGCTGGCCGCGGCCTATGCCGTGCGCGTCCCGGTCACCGTGCATGAAGCCATCGGCACCGACATCATTCACATGCATCCGGCCACGGATGCGCGTGCCCTGGGCGCGGCCACGCACCGCGATTTCCTCCTGCTTGCTGCGCTGGTCAAGGCGATGAGCGGCGGCGTTTATCTGAACGTGGGCTCGGCCGTGATTCTGCCGGAAGTTTTCCTGAAGTGCATCAGCCTGGCGGCGAATCTAGGCGGCGCGCCGCGCGGCATCACGACGGTCAATCTCGATTTCATCCAGCATTATCGCCCCACGCAGAACGTGCTGATTCGTCCCACTCAGGCCGGCGGCAAGGGCCGCCAAGCCGGCCACGGATACGCGCTGACCGGGCACCACGAGCTGATGATTCCCCTGCTGGCGGCAGCCCTGCGCGCACGAGGTCGCGCGCGCCCATGACTCCTGACCTCCCGCCGCTTGAGCCGACGCTTTCGACGCAGGCTCCGCCGCCTCCCCCCGAGGCGCCTGCGCCGCCTCGCTGGTCTCTCAAAGACCTGGGGTTATTCATCGGCTTCGGCGTGCTCGCATTCGCCTTCGCCTACCTCCTGGTGATGGCTGGCTTCTTGGCGTACCGCATGGTTGCGCCGGCGCGCGCCCTTCCTCAAGGGTCCAAGGGAGCCACGTTTCTGGCCCTGATTTTCCAGATCGTTTTCTACCTGCTTCTGTTTGCAACCGTCTACGCGCTCGTGGCGCTGAGGGGGCGGCTGCCCTTTTGGAAGGCGCTGAAGTGGAAGCGGCCGACGCTCGTGAGAGCGCTCACGTTCTTGTCGTGCGGGTCCATTCTCGCCGTCGCCGTGCAGTTTGCCCCCGCCATCTTCCCGGACCGCAACGAGTTTCCCTTGCAGCAGCTTTTCAATTCACCCGCCACCGCCTACGCCGTCGGAGCGTTCGCCGTGCTCATCGCGCCGCTGATGGAAGAGCTGGTTTTCCGCGGCGTGCTGTTTGCGATTTTTGAGGACGTCGTGGGCCTGCCTTTCGCCGTCATCACGACCGCGGTGCTTTTTGCGGGGATGCACATTCCGGAATACCGGGGCGCGTGGAACCACGTCTTTCTGCTACTGATTGTGGGCCTGGTCTTTTCCTTTGCGCGGGGAATGAGCGGGTCGCTGGCGCCCAGCGTCTTTCTTCACACCGCCTACAATTTCTGCCAGCTCGTCATTCTTTTTTCCGCCACCGATCATTTCCACAAGATTCAGGGCGTGCTGCTGCGCTGAGGTTGCGGCCTTCGATAATCTTCAGCAATCTTCAGCTCTGATAACCGTGCGGGTCAGCCGCCGTTGCGGCGCTTGACGTCAATGTGCAGGCGCTTGATTTTCTGGTTGAGGGTGGAAAGGGGAATCTTGAACTGCTCGGCGGCTTCGGTCTGGCTCCAGCGGCTGCGCTCCAGCATTTCAAGAATGATGCGCCGCTCGTAGCCTTCCACGATCTCGAAAAGCGAGCGGCCCTCCAGGTTCTCGACGGGCAGGGCGTGGGCCGGTTGCGCAGCGTCGTGGAAGAAGGGCTCGGGAAGCAGATCCTTGCCCAGCTCGGGCCCGGAAGAGAGCACCACGGCGCGCTCCACGGCGTTCTCGAGCTCGCGCACGTTGCCCGGCCAGTCGTAATCCATCAGCTTCTTCATCGCCTCGACGGAAAAGTGCGCCAGCTCGCGATTGTTTTCATGGCAGAATTTCTTCAGGAAGTGATCGGTCAGCAAGGGGATGTCTTCCTTGCGGTCGCGCAGCGGCGGAAGCGGGATGGTGATGACGTTCAGCCGGTAATAAAGGTCTTCGCGGAATTTGTTCTCGGCCACCAGCCGCCGCAAGTCCACGTTGGTGGCGGCGAGGATGCGCACGTCCACCTTGATGTTCTCCGTCCCGCCCAATCGCATGAACTCGCGTTCCTGAATCACGCGCAGGAGCTTGGATTGGGTCTCCACGCCCACCGTGCCGATTTCGTCGAAGAAAATCGTGCCTTGGTCCGCAACCTCGAACAAGCCGCGCTTGGTGGCAATGGCGGAAGTGAACGCGCCCTTGACGTGTCCGAAAAGGGTGCTTTCCAGCAGGTCCACCGGCATCGAGCCGGTGTTGACGGGCACGAACGGCCGGTCGGAGCGGGGGCTGGTGGCGTGAAAGGTTTTGGCCACCAATTCCTTGCCCGTGCCGCTCTCGCCGACAATCAGGACCGTGGCGCGGCTGGGCGCAACCTGCGTGATGAGGTCGTAAACGCGCTGCATGCGCTCGCTTTTGCCCACCAGGTTGGGCAGGCCAAAGCGCTTCAGCGCGCGGCGAAGCTGGACGTTTTCCAGTTGCAGTCGCGACTTGTCCAGCGCGTTGCGGACTTCCAACAGCAGCTTGTCATTGTCCCAGGGCTTGGTGATGTAGCTTTCCGCGCCCTCTTTCGACGCCTGGAAAGCCACCTGGCTGGAGTCGTGGGCGGTGATCATCACCACGCCCACGTCGCCGTTGTCGCGCTTGATGGACTTCAGAACTTCCAGCCCGGACTGGTCCGGCAGGCTGACGTCCACCAGGACCAGGTCAAACACCCCCTCGTCAAGCTTCTTCAGCCCTTCCGCGCCGGTGGGGGCGGCATCGGGCTTGTAGCCCTCCAACGCCAGCAGCTCCGCCAGACTTTCGCGGATCTCCTGCTCATCATCAATGATCAGAATGGAGCCCTTAGGTGACATTCACCTCTTTCCTTACGGCGGGGAATTCCAGTCGGAAGGTGGTCCCTCGGCCCACCGCGCTTTCCACGCGGATCTGGCCGGCGTGCTCGCGGATGATGCCGTAGGTCACAGCCAGGCCCAGGCCCGTGCCGCGGCTGGTGGACTTGGTGGTGAAGAAGGGATCGAAGATCTTGCTCAGGTGCTCGTTGGGAATGCCCACCCCGTTATCGGCCACTTCGACCAGCACGGAGCCGTTCTCCGCCTCGGTGGCCAGCGTCAGCTCGCCCCCGCGCGGCATGGCGTCCCGGGCGTTCATGATCAGGTTCATGAACACCTGCTGCAGCTTGCCGTGATTGCCGAAGACCTGCGGCAGCGAAGGCGTCAACTGCGTGTTGAGCGAAATCTTGGAGGTCTTGAGCATGGGCTCGACCAGCGAAACGGTTTCGCGCACCACTTTGTTCACGTCGAGCTCGGAGAACTCGCTTCCGCTCACGCGCGAGAATTTCAGCAGGTTGTTGACAATTTCGGACGCGCGGAACGCCTGCTTGATGATCTTATCGAGGGTCCTCGAGCGCGGGTCCTCCGGCTCAAGCTGCCGCGAAAGCATCTGCGCCTGCGAAGCAATGACCGCCAGCGGCGTATTCACCTCGTGCGCCACGCCCGCCGCGAGCAAGCCGATGGAGGAGAGCTTCTCCGCCTGCATCAACTGGTCTTCCAGGTTGACGCGTTCGGTCAGGTCATTGAAGATCACCAGGCGCCCGATCACCGCTTCGTCCTTCCCCAGCAGGGGCGTGAAGGTGATGTTGACGATGCGCTCGCGGCCGTCCAGGGCGCGCAGCCGGAACTTGTAGAGGCTCTCGGTGCCGCGCGGCCCGGCTCCGAACGGCAGCGCCGCCAGCAATTCCTGCGGGAAGACTTCCTCCAATCGCCTGCCCACCGCCTCCGAACGCTTCAGGCCGTAGAGTGGCTCCATGGGCGAATTCCAGGCCTCGATGCGGTGCTCCAGGTCGCAGGCGAGCACGCCGACGTGAATGGACTCGATGATGTTTTCGTTGAAGTCGCGCAGGGCCTGGTACTGGCGCGCCTTGTCTTCCAGCGACTCATAAAGCTGCGCGTTCTCCAGCGCGATCGTCACGTACCCGGCGATGGTGCGGAGAAGATCCACGTCCTCGCTCGAAAGGAAATCTCCCTCGCGCGTTTTCCCCAAGCCGAGAAATCCCAGGGTGCTTTCTTTCACCCGGAAGGGCAGGTAATAGTGCAACTCGAGTTCTTCGATGGTTTCCTGCTGGCCGGGGACAAAGCCAAACGGCCGGTGGACGCTGTCGAAGAACAGATAGCCCTTCTCAAACTCCGTCCGCAGGGGGTCGAGAAAGCTCAAGTCAGGTGACGCCGCCAGGGCCAATCCGCGCGAGCGGGCCAGGCGGATGCCTCCGTGCTCGCCGGAAAGAAAGATGGCGACGCGGTCCACCCCCAGTGTCTCCGCCAGGCGGTTGACCACGCGGTCGAGCAGTCGCGCCATGTGAAGCTCAGACGCGAGTTCCTTCGCAAACTCCAGCAGCGTCCGCCGGTAATCGTACCGTTCGCGGTTGAAGACGCGATCCAGGCGCGCCTGAATCCAGTTGGCCATCGGCTGGAACAGGATGGCGGCAATGACGACCGCGACGATCCAGCCGCCCCGCCCGGTGCTAGGGAGCGTGGTGCTGAAGAGCTCGGCAAAAAGTGCCACCAAGCCGAAATAGAGGCCCACAATGGTCGCCGTCGCCAGGGTGTAGGCAATGCCTCGGCGGAAGATGATGTCCACATCCATCAGCCGGTAGCGCAGGATGGCGTATCCGAACGTCAGCGGCAGGAAAACCAAAGCCATCGCGGAGAGCTTCATCCAGGCAGTGGGCACGAAGCCAAGAAAAAACGGCACCGCATACAGCGCCGAGAACGGGATGATGGCCAGGTAGGTGCCGCGCGTCACCCACTTCAACTGCTGCTTGATCAGAGGCACCGTGGAGCGGCGATAGGAAACTTCCAGCACCCCGGCGCCCGCCAGAAAATAGAGCGCCAGGTAAATGATCTCCAGCCGGTCGAGCACCCAGCGCGCCTGGAGCAGCGGAATCGGGAAGACCAGCACGCTGGCCGCGACCATTATATGCGCCACCAGCAGCAGCAACCCCGGGGCGTAAATCAGCGGGTAAATATACGGGCGGGCGCGCGTAAAGGCCGGCCGCCGCGGAAAGCGCAGGCAGAAATGCAGGAACAGAGCCGGCTGCAGCATCCACGCCACGACATTCAGCCAGTAGATGGTCCAGTCAAAAGAATTCAGCTTGCCGGTGTAGGAAAATGTGTAGAGGACGAAGGAGGTCAGGCAAAAAACGTAGAAGTGCAGCGATTTGGGCGCGGACCATCGCCGCAAGAGGATAAACGTTCCGATGAACAGATACAGCAGGCCCACCAATTCCAGATAGTGACGCAAGGAACTGGAGTCGGTCTGCGGCGAGATGACGACGGTGGTCTGAAAGGGCTGGCCGTGGCGAACCAGATTGTATTGGGCTTGCGACCAAAGTCCGGCGTGGAAAATCGCTTTCGTGGCATCCACGTCGTGCTGGATGGGCGTGCCGTCAATGGACTTAAGCTGGTCTCCTTCCCGAATCCCCGCTCGGGAGCCCGGTCCGCCCTGCTCCACAATCCACGCCTGCACTCCCTGGCTCGTGTCAATCCAGGAGACTCCGTCACTGGGGACGACGTACTTGCCCTGTTGATGGAAATTGATGACTCCAAAAACCACCAGCGCCACGCTCAGCAAGGCGAGCAAGACGGTGGTGAACCGGAATCTCATGTTCGTCCGCATGCTTCTCAATCCGACCAGGCCGGAACTCCACTTCCCCAATGCTCCCGCAAGTTCTCTACCAACCCGATACCATTAATTGAAAATATATCCCTTTTAATTACAAATAGATAGAATTCAAGTTCGCAAAGTCCGCGGGGCAATACACGAAAGTGAATAAACTATTCAAAAATAGGTATTTCACTTTCCTCACGCGCCGAAGAGACACAAAGTCGCTTTCCCGCCGTATCTCGCGCCCATGGTCCCTTCGGATTGTTTGATTGAAAGGAGCCGGGGTCATGCGCGGTTCTCCTCCCTTAGAACTGAACGGAGAAGCCGCCGCGGAAGCTCCGATATGCGGGGGTAAGCAGTACTCGTTCTTCCGATGAAGCGATGGGGGTGTATCCCTCACCCAGCAAATTGCGGAAATCGGCCATGGCTTCAATGCGCGCCGAAAAGAAATCAAGAGTGGGAAGGGGCTGTCGAATTCGCACGCATAGAAATGGCGCAATATCCATGTCGGCTTCACCCACAGGATCGATTTGCGTGACTGCCCCGCCCGGCAGCCACTGATACGAAGTGGTGACGCGCGTATGGCTGAGCGGAACCCGCGCCGTGACACGTGCTCCGAGTGAACGGGACTGCCGGCTTCGCAAGAATTCGCGAAGCGCTTTGTCGGAATCCAGTCGCCCCCTCGTCGCCCCCGAAACCGCCAGCGACTCGCCCGTGGAATACATGAAAGCCGCTTCCGCGTCGGCGCCCAGGGAGCGAATCATCGCCACGCGCACGCCCGAGGAGGCGAAATCTCCGGCGTTCACGGTCGCTCCGCCGGAGACCGGATTGAGCAAGTAATTTCCGGAAGCCGCCAAGCGGGCAAACGAAGCCGCATCCGCCGACGCCCAGAGGGCGGTATTCCCAAGGGCGTCGCGATAGGCGGCCACTTCCACGCGGGTGCGCTTTCCCAGGCTGCGGTCGTAGCTGACTTCCAGGTGGTTGAGGTTTTCGAGTTCGGGGCGGAAATGGCGCAGCGTTACCCGCGGCAGGGCGTTGAGGCCCCCAATCCGATCCATCAAGCTCGCGCTTTCGCTGGAATGGGGGGCGCCATAGTGAAAGGAGAGCGAGCTCGTGGGGCTCAAGCGATATTCGATATCCGCAAAGGGCCGCGAGCTCGTCGCGCTCGTGGCCGCCGCCAGGTAATCCACTTCGAACCCGGCGGTGACGTTCATGGCTTCGGAAACGCGCCGCGTGCGGGCATAACTGACAACCACGGCCTGGGCGCGGCCGAAGTTGGGGCCGCCCTCTCCTGCCTGCGGGCTGGGCGCCCCATCGGCGAAGCTCAACTGGTGAATGGTGAGCGTGAGCTCTTGCGGATCACCGGACATCAGGTTCCTGCGGAACGCCGTGGCCAGGCTGGACGTCTGCCAGCCTTCGGCGTTCATGGAACCCGCCACCAGGACGTCGGAGTCCTCGGAGAGCGGCCGGAAATAGGCTAGCACGCTTCCCATGCCGGGATCGCCCGCCAGGGCTTCGCCGCGCGCCGACCCGGGTGTCACTCCGATCAGGCGCTGGCTGGGAGGCAAAGGCTGGGTGCGTTTGTTGGAGGCGGTCTGCGTTGCCTGCTGAAACCGCAGCACCGGCCGGGTGCCGGCCGAAGTGCGCAGAATCCACTTCCATTCGTCGCCCCAGCTTGAAACATTCGAGGCCGGAACTCGAATGCTCAGGGGAGCGAAGATATCACCGAGCGTGAACTTCTCTTCCGAAGTTTCACCGGCCTTCACGCGGATGTGATCCCGCATGGCGGGCAGCCGGGTGGGAGAGAAGACCCGCAACGAGTACAGGCCCGGCATCAGGCCGCCGAGCAGGAACTTGCCGTTCGCGTCGGTGAGGATCCTTTCCATGACCGGCTGCGCATTCCCCGCTCCCGGGAAAAGCGGTCCCGTCACCATGACGGTGGCGCCCATCAACGGATTGCCCTGCGTGTCGCGGACGGTCCCGCCCAGCCGGCCGTAATCGGCGGCCACGCCAGGACGAGTCACGATTCCTGCGGCCAGAATCACACCGCACAGGAGCGACCCGAAGCGCCGGCTGGTTGTCCAAAACCGTTCCATGAGTGATCCGAGGTTCCGATTGCTTCCGGCTTCGCGTCCCCGGAGCGAGCCGGAGGCGTCATTTTACTTCAATTCAAAAGTCGCCGTCGGAGAAACTGTTTGTTTACGGACGTTGTCGGTCACCTTGATCTGCACGCTGTACTTGCCGGGAGGAAGCGATTTCAACGGCATCTGTTTCTCGAGAGTAACCTGCGTCACCGGCTGCGCCCACTTCGAGGCATCCTCCGGCTGATTGAGAATGGGCTTGCCGTCCTTGGAAATCTCGTACTCGACGTTCATCGAGGGCCGGTGCGTCTTGGGGTCCATGCCCAGGTTATAGACCTGCATGTAAATCCCCAGCGTTTGGTCACGCGTAAACGTCTGGTCAACGCTCGGGCGCACTTTGGTGCTACCGATCACAAAAGGCCCGGTCCCCACCTGGTTGGTGGGAATGGGCTGGATCAGGTCGGCCAGAATCAGCGAGCTGTGGGAAAGCTGGCCGTCGTTGTACTTGGGAACAATGATTCCCAGATCCAGCGAGCCCATGTGGCCGCTGCCGTCGTCCTTCACCACCACACTCAGTTTATAGCGTCCGGGGGCGAGGGGCAGCGCCTTCTGATAGACCGCCTTGCGATTCTGGTAGTGCGCGAACTGGTCCTGAGGAATATCCATCACCACGCTGTCCTCAAACCGCTGGGCGACCCGGCCGCTGATGGTGGAAAGCTCGCCGTAGATGTCCAGCACCGCGTGCATTACACCATCCTTGTTCTGGAACTGCAAGTCGCGGTTCATCACCTGCACGGTGATCGGCGTCAGAATCGTCTCGTCCGTAATGCGCACGAAATCGGTATGCACGTCAAAGGGCAGCAGGTTCGCGGAAAGCTTGGAGGTGACGACCGCTTGCAGGTCCTTGAACTTGACCGCGGGAGGCTTGAAGATCTTGGCGTAAAGGTCCAGCCGCGTGAACTCCTCCATGCTCTCGGGCAAGCCGCCCATCGGCTGGCCGATGGTCATGCCGTCGGTGCGGGTGAAGCGGTCCGTCTTGGAAGCCATACCCATGGCTTCCATCTCCGTCAGGCCGGCTCCGGGCACGTGCAAGAGCGCGTCTTTTTCGCCCGGGTCCATCGTCAAGTGATATTCGCCCGACATGCTGGGATCCACGAACTCCAGCTCCACGTTGTTTCCGATCCCGTCAATGTAGCGGTAGCGCCAATCCTCGAAAGGAAACGTGGAAGTCTCGCCGCCCCCTTCCGACGACGGCCGAATGTACGACCCGCCGGAGGGATGCGAATCAATTTCATCGGGCGGCCCGTACATGATGTAGATCCGCCCGCGGTCGGTGCGCCAGCCGGGAATCCCCGAGCTGTAATGCTCGTTGGCGTACGCGATGCGGCGATAGTATTCCTCTTTGAACTCGTTCTCACCGCTTCCGGGATTGGGATTGCGGCGCTCCCAAAAGGCTTCGATAAACTGCTCGCGCTCGTCGTCGGTCGTCAGCTTCTTCCAGGCCGCCCTTTCCTCCGGCGTGATGATGTACGGCACTTCTTCGTCCATCCAATGCTTGTAAGCGCTCTCCATCTCCTGCCGCGCGGCCTTGCGCCGGCGTTTCTCTTGCTTGGTGAGCTTTTCTTCTTTCTTCGGTGAAGCTTGCAAGAACGAACTGAGAGGAAAAATGAATGCCGCGGCCGCAGCCAGAGCTGCCAGCCACTTGTGACGAGACCCCCGAAAGGACATGGCCAAGTACACCCCTACTCAATGATCCCAAACAGATCGCGAAAACCACCTAAAATTCTAGGCTTTGGTCTATGGAAAGTCAAGGCGAACCACCGCCTCATCCGACATGAAAGACCCGCAACCCGACACTGCCTCGGATGCACCCCCGTCGCGAAAGGTGGCCTTGGTTGGGGGACGGATTGTCGCACGCCGAAAATGCCTTTGAAGTTACGAGAAGAACTCGTATAATCATCGGTCGAGGAGAAAAACTGCTAGTTGTAGAAGGCTTCCTAGGCCTTAAGGCAACAGCAAGGCCTCTCTTCAGGTGGAGGCTTCTGAGAAAATCCTAACCTGTCCGGGAACGACGCCGCCTGTAGCCGCGTTTTCACACAAAAATTCCTCCGTGAGGGAAACTTTTTGTGCCGGGAACGCGTAATGTCTCATGGAGGCCCTTTGTTCGCGAACGCGGCAGCGGGGGAACAGAGTTGAGGGGTTGGCGGCTCTTGCGACCTTGGCCCAGAGGCGCCGGCGCGCTAAACTTGGATAGAGAGCGCGTGAAGGTGTGACGGAAGTTCGAACAGGAGTAAATCGAGATGGGTCAGACCACTGAATTGAACGTTGGCAGGATTGTGAGTCCGGAGGCGGAGAACACACCCGCCCGCCCGATGCCCCCGATGGCGAAGGGTTCCACCCCCAAGCGGTGGAAAAAGCCCCTGCTCATTACGCTTGGAATCGTTTTGCTAATTGGTCTGGTTGTCGGCGGAATCGTTTGGAGCAAACGCGGTGTGGTGGCGGTGCAGACGGGCAAAGTGCAGAAGCAGGACCTCTCCTCCATTGTGACCGCCTCGGGAGAAATCAAACCTCCCGACCAGGATTTCGCCAGCGTCAACGCCAACTCTTTTGGAAAAATTACGGAGATCCTGGTCAAGGAAGGCGATCACGTCAAGAAGGGCCAGTTGCTGATGCGCACCGAAGACGTTCAGCAGACGGCCGGCGTGGAGGCTCAGCAGGCGGCATTGATTACCGCCCAGGCCGACAGGGCCGCCAGCGAGGCGGCTGTCCAGTCAGCGGCGGCGGCCTTGAAAACCGCGGAGGCGGATCTGGCGCAGGCGCAGGCCAGATTCAACCAAACGAAGGATGATTACGCGCGCGGTGAGCAATTGTTCAAGGACGAGTTGATCGCCAAGCAGGCTTTCGACCAGCGCCTGAGCGATTACCAGGTGGCGCAGGCGAGCCTGCAGTCGGCCCAGGCGCGCGTGTCGCAGGCCAAGGCGCAATACCAGCAGGCGGTTTACAACCGCGATATGGCGAAGGCGCGCATCGCCCAGAACCGCGCCCAATTGCTTGGCCAGAAGGACGCGCTGGCGAAAACCATTTACACTTCCCCGCTCGACGGCATTGTGACCTCGTTGCCGGTTCACGTCGGGGAGAACGTCGTCCCGGGCATTCAGAACCAGGTCGGAAGCCAGTTGTTCCAGGTGTCGGACCTCTCAATTATCACCGCCGAAGTCAAAGTGGATGAGACCGACATCATCAACGTGAAACTGGGCCAGCCGGCGGAAGTGTTGATTGACGCGATCCCCAACAAGACATTTACGGCGCACGTCACGGAACTAGGCCAGAGCGCCATTGGCCGCACTTCCGGCCAGACCACTTCTTCAAGCAGCACGCCGACGGAAGAGGCCAAAGACTTCCTAGTGGTGGTGACCCTCGACAAACCGCCTTCCGGTATGCGCCCCGGCCTCTCGGCGACGGCCAAGATCACCACGGCCACGCGGAAAGATGCCATCACAATTCCCATCCAGGCGCTGACCATCCGCACGCACGGCGAACTGGAGGCCGAGAAGAAGAAAAAGAACACCAAGGGCGCCGCCCTGGCCGCGGAATCGCCGCTCACCGAAAAGGAAAAGGAAAAGGCCAAAGAGGAAGTGCAGGGCGTGTTCGTCATCAAGAACGGCCGGGCGGCGTTCCAGCCGGTTGCGACCGGCATCATGGGGACGACGGACATCGAGGTCTTGAAAGGTGTCAAGGCCGGGGAGGAGATCGTTACGGGAAGCTATCAAGTTCTCCGAACGCTCAAGTCCGACACCAAAATCAAGGTGGACAATACCCCCAGCGGGCCGGCTAACCAGTCGGCCTCCTAAGCGTCGAACCGTGTAGCAGGGCGAAGCGTTCGCGAAAGGAACTCTCATGGGATCACAAGTTGCCTCATCGCCGGTCCAGGAAAGTCACCGCCCAGCCGACGGAGTGATCATCCGGACGGAGGATCTTTGGAAGACCTACGACATGGGCGAAGTAGCCGTTCACGCGCTCTGCGGAGTCTCATTTGAAATCGCGCGCGGCGAGTATGTGGCCATCATGGGGCCATCCGGGTCAGGCAAATCCACCCTGATGAACCTGATCGGCTGCCTGGACACGCCCACCAGCGGGCGCTACTGGTTGAACGGCCGGCTGGTCAGCGAATTGACCGACGACGAGCTGGCGCACATTCGCAACAAGGAAATCGGGTTCGTTTTCCAGACTTTCAACCTGCTGGCCCGCGCCACCGCCTTGCACAACGTGGAGCTGCCTCTGATTTACAACGGCACGCCCGCGGAAGAACGCCTGGAAAGGGCTAAGGAGGCGCTGCGGGTGGTGGAGCTCGGCGATCGGATGTACCACAAGCCCAACGAACTTTCCGGAGGCCAGCGGCAGCGCGTGGCCGTCGCGCGCGCGCTGGTCAACAACCCTTCCATCATTCTGGCTGACGAACCCACCGGCAACCTCGATTCGGCCACCGGCGCGGAAATCATGAACCTACTCGACCGGCTGCATCAGTCCGGCAACACGATCGTCCTGGTCACGCACGAGTTCGACATTGCCGCGCACGCCTTTCGTGTGATCGGCATCCGCGACGGCAAGGTGGACCGGGACGAACGGATGAAATGATCCGTCAGCCGACGGACCGGGAATTCAGTGGCAGTCTTCAGCCAAGCCGAAGCCACCCTGCACAAGGTTAGCGCGCGGCCGCGCGCCCATTCCAGCATTTGGGTCACGACGCGCGAAGCGTTCTTCATCGCCCTGGAAACGCTGCGCACCCACAAGCTGCGCACCTGCCTCACCCTGCTGGGCGTGGTCATTGCCACCACCACCCTGATCGTGGTCATGTCGGTCATCAACGGCATGAACCTTTATATCGCCGACCACATCGCCAACCTGGGCGCCAACGTGTTTATCCTTTCGCAATTCCAGTGGGCGCAGGGCGAAGAGGCCTGGCTGAAGGCCCGGCGCCGCAACCGCCCTATCCGCATGGACGACTACGAATTCCTCAAGGCCAATTTGAAGGGCTACAAGAGCTTGGGCGCCACCGGAGGCATTTGGCCGCGGCCCAGCGCTCGTTACCAGGGCCACACCCTTGATGAAGTCTCCTTGGTGGGCGCGACTGCCAGCATGGTGGACATCGGCCAGGAACAGGTCGAGTACGGCCGGTTCATCTCCGAATCCGACGAACGGCACAGCGCCCCGGTCTGCTTCATCGGGCAGGACCTGGTCACGGAGTTCTTTCCCAACGTGGATCCTCTCGGCAAGGAAATCTACATTTCCGGCATGCCTTTCCGGGTGATCGGCGTGGCCAAAAGGATCGGCACCACGTTCGGGCAAAGCCAGGACACCTTCGTCTTCCTTCCGCTGACCACCTTCAAAAAGAATTTTCTTGGCCGGCCCGGCATCAACGTGAGCGTGCAGGCCTGGAACGCCCAGCAGATGTCGGTCCTGGAAGACGAGGTGCGCGTGCTGATGCGCGTGCGCCACCACCTTCCCTACAAAGAGGATGATGACTTCGGCATTAACGCCTCGGATACGATTATGGGTTTATGGCAGAGGCTGACCGGCTCCATTTTCGCGATTACCATCGCGGTGGTGGCGGTCTTCATGGTGGTGGGCGGCATCGTCATCATGAACATCATGCTGGCGAGCGTCACCGAGCGCACGCATGAAATCGGCATCCGAAAGTCCCTGGGGGCGCGCCGGCGCGATATCCTGACCCAGTTCGTGATGGAAGCCGCGGTGATGGCCGCCGTGGGCGGCGCGCTGGGCGTCTTGCTGGCCGGCTTGATCAGCATGGTGGTCAACCACTTTTTCGCTTCCTCGACGCCGCTCAGCGCCATCCTGGTAGGGCTGATCCTTTCCACGGCGGTGGGGCTTTTCTTCGGAATCTATCCGGCCAGCCAGGCCGCCAAGCTCGATCCCATCGAAGCCTTGCGGACGGAGAATTAACATGAGCGCTTCCCGGAGCGACTTGCGCGAAAACCTGATGCTGGCGCTGGACACCCTGCGCACGCACAAGTTCCGCTCTCTGCTCACCATCCTGGGCGTCCTGATCGGGACTTTCATCGTGATCATCGTGGCCTCGATCATCGCCGGTCTGAACCTCCAGATGATGGAAGCGATCAACCAGTTCGGCGCGCGCAACATGTACGTTTACAAGTTCGAGCCCGGCATCCACTTCCGTCTCACCCGCGAAGAACGGATGCGCAAGCCGCTCAGTTATGACGACGCCGTCGCCATCCGGGAGCAGTGCCCGGACGTCGAAACCGTGGCGGTGGAAATCTGGCAGTGGGGCCCCAGCCCGCCGATGAAGTACAAAGACAAGGAGATGCTCAACGGCAATTTCGGCGGGGCGACGCCGGAGGACTTTCGCATCATCAATGCCCCGCTCGCCGACGGCCGGTTCTTCAATGAAATTGACGACCTGCACCGCCGCAACGTCACCGTCATCGGGGCCGACGTTGTCACACGCTTCTTTGACAACGAGGACCCGATCGGAAAGACGATCCTCATTGACGGGAACCCGTTCGAAGTGATCGGCACGCTGGGCAAGCGCAAAGAGTTTCTGGGCGACAGCGGCAACGACCGCATCGCGTACATCCCCTACAACACGTACAAGAAGATCTACCCGGCGGCCAAGGAGAATTTCATTATCGCGGAAGCCTTGCCGGGAAAAATGGACCAGGCGCTGGACGAGGTGAAGGGCGTGCTGCGCCGCATGCGCCACGTGAAACCGGACCAGCCCGATAATTTCGGCATCGCCACCGCCGATTCCATCATCACCCAGTTTCATCAGATCACCGGCACCATCGCCCTCGTCATGGTGGTTCTCTCTTCCATCGGGCTGCTGGTGGGAGGCATCGGGGTGATGAACATCATGCTGGTCTCGGTGACCGAGCGCACGCGCGAAATCGGCGTGCGCAAGGCCATCGGCGCGCGCCGCAGCGACATCACGTGGCAATTCCTGCTCGAGGCGACCACCCTCACCGTGCTGGGAGGCGTCATGGGCATGTTGCTGGGCGGGGTGGGAAGCCTGCTCATCCGGGCCCTGGTTCCCAGCCTGCCCTCGACCGTCCCGCTCTGGTCGGTGGTCTTGGGTTTCACGGTCTCCGTCGGCATCGGCGTTTTCTTCGGCATGTGGCCGGCCCTGAAGGCCGCGCGCTTGGACCCCATCGTGGCGCTGCGCTACGAGTAGCGCCGCCCTTTAGAGCCCGCCCTGAGCGAAGCGAAGGGGCGACACAGGGGGTGGCGGCCCGAAGGCCGCCGCTGCGAACAGGAGAGTTGAGTTCGAGAAAGAGGAATTCCAGCCGCCTGAGTTCCGCTTCCGTCGCCAAAGCAACGATGGATTTGTGACGTCCCGCGTTCCCGACCCGCGAGACGACGGATACTTCTCAAGCTAAGGAGCAAGTCCGTGGCTGTTTACACCCCCGCCGGGGTTGCGGCACGCAGAGCGCACGGCCGGCACATCCAGTTGTCGGGCCCGTGGGTCACCGCCCGCGAAGCCTTCTGGATTGCCGTTGAAACGCTGCGCACGCACAAGCTGCGCTCCTTTCTGACGCTCCTGGGCGTGGTGATCGCCACCACCACCCTCATCGTGGTGATGGCGGTCGTGAACGGCATGAACACCTACATTGCCGAGCACATCGCCAACCTCGGCGCCAATACGTTCGTCCTGCACCAGTTCCAATGGGCGCAAAGCTTCGACGAATTCATCAAGGCCCAGCGCCGCAACAAGCCCATTCGACTGGAGGATTACGATTTCCTCCGCGATTACCTTCGCGGTTATCAGGCGATCAGCGCTCTGGCGCAAATCCAGCCCGGTCCCGAGGCGCGATACAAAGGGACGACCATTGACGAAGTGGACCTGATGGGGCTGACGCCCAGCCATATGGACATCGGCCGGGAAAAAGTAGCGGAGGGCCGCTACCTGAGCGACCAGGACAACAACCACAACGCCCCGGTCTGCTTCATCGGACGGGATATCGTGGACAAATTCTTTCCCGGCACCGACCCGCTGGGGAAGGAGATCATCGTGGGGGGCCGCGGCTTCCGCGTGATCGGCGTGGCCGAACGCGTGGGCACCACCTTCGGAATCAGCCAGGATAACTTCGTATTCATTCCCATGGGGACCTTCCGGGCCTACTTCATGCCGCGGCCGGAGCTCCTGGTGTTCATCAAAGCGCCGGACTCGAAGCACCTGCCGGAGCTGGAGGACGAAGTTCGCGCCCTCATGCGCGCCCGGCGCCACGTGCCCTATCACGAAGCCGACACCTTCGGCATCAACGCCTCGGATACCTTGATGAGCGTCTGGAAGGAGCTGACCGGGCCCATCTTCGCCGTCACCATCGGGGTGGTGGCCGTCTTCATGGTCGTCGGCGGTATCGTGATTATGAACATCATGCTCGCCAGCGTCACCGAGCGCACGCATGAGATCGGCATCCGCAAATCCCTGGGCGCCCGGCGGCGCGACATCCTGTGGCAGTTCGTCATTGAATCCGCGGTGATGGCCGCGGCGGGCGGTCTGGTGGGCGTGTTCCTGGCCTACGCCGTCACCTGGGCGGTGGCGGCGGTTTTCACCGCCAAAGTGCCGCTGAGCGCCGTCTTCATCGGGCTTTTCCTGTCCGCGGCGGTCGGGCTGTTCTTCGGCATCTACCCGGCGAGCAAGGCGGCGCGGCTCGATCCCATCGAAGCCCTGCGCACGGAGAATTGAAATGGTCGGCGACCGGCAAAACCTGAGGGAGAACCTGGCGCTGGCGCTCGACACCCTGCGCACGCACAAGTTCCGTTCCCTGCTCACCGTCCTGGGCGTGCTGATCGGAACTCTTACGGTGATTATGGTCGCCTCCATCATCGCCGGCCTGGATCAGCGGTTGGTGCAAGCCGCGGAGCAGTTCGGCACGCGGACCGTGTGGGTTTACAAGCTTCAGCTCGGCGCGCCGCACCGCCTGACGCGCGAAGAGCGCCTGCGCAAGCCGCTCACGTTTGAGGACGCCGTGGCAATCGAGGAGCAATGCCCCGCGGTCGAAACGGTTTCCACCGCCATCTTCAAAGAGGTGAGCGAATTCGGATTGCCGCCCACCGTGGTCCGTTACAAGTCGCGGGATATGCTGGACGGGCAGTTTATGGGGGTGACGGCGAATTATCTTTCCACCGCCAACGTGCCGCTCGCCGACGGGCGCTTCTTTACCGAGACCGACGACCGGCACCGCCGCGATGTGGCGGTCATCGCCGCGAACGTGGTGGACCGGCTCTTCCCCAACGAGGACCCCGTGGGAAAGTCCATCGTCGTTGACGGGCAATCGTTCGAAGTGATCGGAACCACAGCCAAGTTCAAGGGATTCATCGGCGACAATCCCGACGACCGCGATATCTTCGTCCCCTATTCCACCTACCGGAAGCTCTACCCGCAAGCGGACGACAACTTCCTCAGCGTGCTGGCCCGCCCGGGCATGATGAACCAGGCGATTGACGAGTTGACGGGCGTGCTGCGCCGGCGCCGCCACGTGAAACCCTCCGAGCCCGATAACTTCGGCGTCGCCACCGCCGAATCGGTGATCTCCCAGTTTCACCAGATTATCGGCACGGTCGCGCTGGTGATGGTCGTCATCTCCTCCATCGGCCTGCTGGTGGGCGGCATCGGCGTGATGAACATCATGCTGGTCTCGGTCACCGAGCGCACGCGCGAAATCGGCGTGCGCAAAGCCATCGGCGCGCGCCGGCGCGATATCACCTGGCAGTTTCTGCTCGAAGCCATGACCCTGACCGCCGCGGGCGGCCTGATCGGCATTGTCCTGGGCTGGTTTTTCAGCTTCCTGATCCGGACTTTCGTTCCCGGCCTGCCCTCGACCGTCCCCGTCTGGTCCGTGGTGGTGGGTTTTGTGGTTTCGGTCAGCATCGGACTCTTCTTCGGCATGTGGCCCGCCCTGAAGGCCGCCCGGCTCGACCCCATCGTGGCGCTGCGCTACGAGTAGCAGGGCGGCCGGGGCATTTTCGTCTTGACAAATAGAGCCAACTGGTGTAGCCTATGACTTGTTGAGCTCCGGCTTACGCCGGTTTTGTCTTCGAGGAGAAGCGCCCATGCGTCTGACCCCGACCACTCGGCTTTGCGCCCCGCGTCCGCTTCGGGCCAAAGCCGTTTCGACGCGGGAAAGGGGCCGAAAATTGCATAAGACAAAGCCGCCACGTCGCTGAAAACACAGGGCCGGCTCGCGCCGACGAACCCAAAACGAACCCCTAACGAAGCCTCATTGAACCCGCCTTTCGGCCTAACGAACCGAAGCGTCGGGCTGGAACTGACGATACCGCCATCGCCGCGCGTGAAGGAGCAGCGGCGAGGACGTCGCCGTTAAAATGAAGCGCGGGGCGGCTGTCTCCCGAAAACCCTCGACGTTCCGAGCGAAGCCGCCTAAAATGGTTGGGGATGAAGCGCCGCGCGGCGCAGCCTTCCGCAGTATTAATTCGCCAATTATGAATATGGTTACCAAGATTCAATCGCAAGATAGGCACGAGCGCCGCTGGCTGGGGCTCGAGTGGCCGCGCTTCGCCGGCTGGCAGTGGAAGGTGCTGGTCCTCCTCACCGCGGTCAACCTGCTGAACTATTTCGACCGCCTCATCGTCTTTCCCATGTTCGCGTACTTGAAAGACGAATTCAGCGTCAGCGATCTCAAGCTCGGTGCGCTCGGGTCGATCCTGATCCTGGTCAATTCCCTCGCCGTGCTGCCACTCGGCTACTGCTCCGAACGCGGCAATCGGCAGAAGATCATGGCGGGCGGCGTGCTGTTCTGGAGTTTCGCCACCACGCTTTCGGGGTTTGCGGCGACGTTCAAGACGCTGCTGACCGCGCGCGCGCTGGTGGGCGTGGGCGAAGCCGCCTACGCGCCCGGTGGAACAGCCATGATCACCAGTTGTTTTCCGCAGCGCTTCCGCGCCCGCGTTCAGAGCATTTTCAATCTGGGAATGCTGGTGGGCGGCGTGCTGGGTCTGGCGGCGGGCGGCTTGTTGTCGCAGTGGGTCGGCTGGCGCAGCGCATTTTTCCTGGTCGGCTTGCCGGGATTTTTGATGGCCTTGTCCATCGACCGGCTGCGCGTTCCCGTCAGTGTCTCGCCGGAGCCCATTCCGCCGATCCGCAGCCTGCTCAAAATCCCCGCTTATCTGGCGGTGCTGGTGGGGGGAATGTTCGTCGTCTTCTCCAGCTCGGCCTTCGCCACCTGGGGAGTGGAATTCTCCGGGCGCTATCACGATATGGGCGTGGCGCAGGCCTCGCTCTGGCTGGCCACGCTGGTGCTGGTTGGCTCGATGGGCGGCGTTTTCATCGGCGGCTACGTCGCGGACCGCCTGCAGGACCGCTGGCCGTGGGGTCGCGCCATCACGATCGCCGTCACGCTGCTCGTAGGCACGCCGTTCCTTTACGTGGCCACTCACACGAGTTCACTTTTCTTGTTCCTGTTTTGCCTCTTCATGGGCACCTTTATGCTCACCTGCTACCACGGGCCGGCCACGGCGGTGATTCATGACCTGGTCAAGCCCCGCGCTTACGCTTTCTCCTTCGCGCTCTATATGTTCTTCATCCATTTTTTTGGAGACTCAGTCGCCCCCATCTTGATTGGCCTTGTCTCCGACCTCTCAGACCTCCGCCGCGGCTTGATGATCGCCGTGGCCGCGAATTTCCTCGCCGCGGCTTGTTTCTTCCTGGTGGCGTGGCTGATTCGCGTGCGGACCGTTCGGCATTCGGAATCCGCCGCGTGACGGAATCGAAATGGAACCTGGAAACATCCAAGCATCTGAGAAAGGCAGGGAGCCATGGGCGAAAAACTGAAGAAGACAGACGCAGAATGGGAAAAGCAGTTGACGCCGGAACAATTCGCGGTGACGCGCCGCAAAGGGACCGAGCCGCCGTTCACCGGCCGCTACTGGGACCACCACGAGGCCGGCGTCTATCGCTGCGTCTGCTGCGGCGAGGAGCTCTTCAGTTCCACAACCAAATTCGAATCCGGCAGCGGCTGGCCGAGCTTCATGGGGCCGGCTCAGGAAGGCAGCGTCGAGAGCGAAGACGATTTGAGTTACGGCATGGTGCGCACGGAAGTCACGTGCGCGAAATGCGGCGCGCACCTCGGACACGTCTTCCCGGACGGGCCGCGTCCCACCGGCTTGCGCTACTGCATCAACTCCGCCGCGCTCGACTTCAAGAAGTCGAAATAATCCGGCACGGCCGGAAGACTATTCCGGAGCGAACACTTCTCAGGACGCTGCGGCGCTCCGCCCGCCCTGCCGGACTTCACTGAATCCCGCCGCGGCTTCCAGAAACGCGGTGATGACGGGATGCGGCCGCTCGGGCGTGGACGAAAGCTGCGGCTGGTAAAGCATGGCCAGGAAGAAACGGTTGCCGGGCAGTTCCACCGCCCGCGCCTCAGACTGCTCGCCGCGCCCGCTCACGCGCAGGCCCGCGGCGATAAAATTCGCCTCAAACGAAGCATTAACTTCGTAGTTACAGAAAAACTCCTCGCGCACTTCCTGCCGCCCGTAAATGGCGTAAAGCTGCGTTCCGGGATCAACGTGAATCGTGCCGCCGCCCGAAAGCTTGGGCGCGCCCGCGGGGGGGTTGGGAATTTCGCAGCTGACCGGAGTGATGACGACATTCCTGGAGCCCGAGTCGTGTTCCGCCGAATCGGCATCGGCGATTCCCAGGACGTTGCGCGCATACTCTAACAGAGTATGTTGAAATCCCCCTCAGGTCCCCACCAACGGCCAGTCGCGCGAGCGCGCGAACTCGATGCCGTTCAGCATCCCTTCCATGCTCTTGTAGGGGCTGCCGGAGGAGGCCCACAGGCCGTCGAACTCTTCCAAGCGCTCTACGTCGGCTGGATCAAGCAAGCTGGGCGTCGGCAGCCAGCGATACTCGATTTCAATCTCCGACCGTTTGGCCGCGTGCTCGATCGAGGCGTTGATGGCCTGGTGCGACCGGTATTCCGGTGTGAAGTCCCCGATGACCCCAATTTTGACGGGTGAGCTCATAAGATCCTCCCCGCTGGTCAGATTTGCGCGTTTTCGACGGGGGCGATTGTATCACCGGCGCGGATGGTCCCGGCGGAAATCGCTTCGGCGCGCAAACCGCCGCGATGCATGAGCGCGCCCTTGACGCCCTTCCGCGTCAGGCCTTCCAGGTGCTCGCACGGCTCGCAGAGGCGCATGCCTTTCAGGCGCACTTTGCCCACGCGAAATTCCTTGCCTGCCAGGTGATTCAGCGGCACGCCGCGCGTCACCAGATTGCGGCGCGAATCGCCCGCGCCAAGCTGAATCCCGCTTTCGTGAGCCAGCGCTTCAAGCGCCTCGATTTCAATCAGCGGCCATTTCCCGGATGATTCGACCACGTGCCGCTTCCGTCGAAGTAGCGGTCGCCTTCAATGCCCTTTCCCGGCACCACCCGCGCCTCCGCGACCGATTTGAGCGGCGCCGCCGCGCGTGCGCTGACGTGAATTGAAACCAGTTTCCCTTCCCACATTCTGCGACTCCCTTTCTCTTACGATGCGAAGAGCGCTTTCAGGCTGTCCGCGTACGGCGCGCGCGCCACGCCGCGCTCCGTGATGATGGCAGTGACGTAGCGGTGCGGCGTGACGTCAAACGCCGGATGTCGCGCGGGAACATCGGCGGGCGCGGTCTGCACGCCGCCCCAATGCGTGACCTCGTCCGCCGAGCGCTCCTCGATGGGAATCTGCTCGCCGGAGCTGAGGCTGAGATCAATTGTCGAAAGCGGTGCGGCCACGTAAAACGGGATGCCGTTTTCACGCGCGAGAACCGCCACCGTGTAGGTTCCGATCTTGTTGGCCACGTCGCCGTTCGCGGCAATGCGGTCCGCGCCGACGATGACCGCCTGAATTTCCCCCAGCTTCATGAAGTGCCCGGCCATGTTATCGGTGATGAGCGTGACGGGAATCTGGTCCTTAGCCAGTTCCCAGGCCGTCAGGCGCGCGCCCTGAAGGAACGGCCGCGTTTCGTCGGCGAGCACGTCAATCTTTTTCCCCGCCGCAATGGCGGCACGAACCACTCCCAGCGCCGTGCCGTAGCCGCCCGTCGCCAGCGCACCCGCGTTGCAGTGCGTCAGGACGGTCGCCGATTCGGGAATCAGCGCCGCGCCGTGCCGCCCCATCGCCTCGTTGATGGCGATGTCTTCCGCGAGCACGCGCTGCGCTTCTTCGATCAGGCGCGATTTGACGGCAGCGATTTTCTCGGCTTCCGTAGCGCCGCCCTTCAGGGCGGCACCTGCCGGGCTAAAGCCCGGCGCTACGTTGAGCGAACTCTCAAACAGTTCCCGCATCCGTTTGACCGCCCAGAATAGATTCACCGCCGTCGGGCGCGTCTTGGAAATCATCTCCGCAATCTTTTCGAAATCCGCGCGCAATTCCTCAACGCTCACGGCGCGCGATTGCTTGATGCCCAGCGCAACGCCCATGGCCGCCGCCACGCCGATGGCCGGCGCGCCGCGAATCACCATGGAGCGAATCGCCTCCGCCACTTCCTGATAGGTGCGGCACGTCACGTAGACCTCGCTCGTCGGGAGCCTGGTCTGATCAATCATGCGCACGCCGTCTTCGGTCCACTCGATAGTTTTGAACATGGCTGAAACTGGCTGTTCCGTAGCGCCGGGCTTTAGCCCGGCAGGTGCCTCTCCGAAAGGTAGCGCCGGGCTTTAGCCCGGCAGGTGCCGCCCTGAAGGGCGGCGCTACATTCGCCTGTTGCCGAAAAGTCCGCAGAACAACAAGTCCCGCATTATATCAGCTTGCTTGCTCCCTGCGGCGCCGCAGAGTAAACTCGCGGAGTGAGTTCGCACTTGTCATCCTGAGTCCGGCTCTGCGGGACGAAGGATCTTTTTCATTTCGTGAATTCGGCCTGCTGGATCGTCCTTGCGGAAAGTGATGAAAAAGATGCTTCGCGGAGTTTACCCTGAGCTAAGCGAACGGGCTCAGCATGACACGTAAGGGTCTAACCCGAGTGGACAGGAATATTTCTATGGACCTCATTCTGAAAATCCGCGCAAGAGCCAAAGAAAATCCGCAACGAATTGTTCTCTTCGAAGGTGAAGAAGATCGGACGCTGGCCGCCGCTGAAATCATCGAGCGGGAGAACCTGGCGCGCGTCATGCTGCTCGGCAACGTCGAAAAGATTCAATCGCGACTGAAGACGCTCGGCATGGCGCCGGCGCGTGCCGCGATTCTTGATCCGGCTGCGAGCGACAAGCTGAAAGCCTACGCGCGCGCCCTTTATGAGTGGCGCCGCGCCAAAGGCATGACGGAAACGGAAGCCTTAGAGAACGCGAAGATGCCGCGCGTCTTTGCCGGGCTGATGGTGGCGGCAGGCGACGCCGAAGGGTCGGTGGGCGGCGCGTTCTCGACCACCGCAGACACGGTGCGTGCGGCGCTGTGGACGATTGGCACCGCGCCGGGACTCACGCTCGTCTCCAGTTTCTTCCTGATGGTTTCGCCCAACAAAAACCTGGGCGCAGATGGCGCGTGTCTGTTTGCCGATTGCGCCGTGGTTCCTCAGCCCACGCCGCCGCAGCTTGCCGAAATCGCGCTCTCGACCGCGCAGAACGCTCAGGCGCTGCTGAACGTCGAGCCGCGCGTGGCCATGCTTTCGTTTTCAACCAAGGGCAGCGCCGACCATCCGATGATCGCCGCGGTGCAGGAAGCCACGCGCACGGTGCGGGCGCGCGCGCCGCAACTGATTGTGGACGGCGAGCTGCAGCTCGACGCCGCCGTCATTCCCCAGATCGCCGAGCGCAAAGCGCAGGGGTCGGCCGTCGGCGGCCGCGCCAACGTTTTTATCTTCCCCGATTTGAACGCCGGAAATATCGCCTACAAGCTCGCCGAGCGCTTCGGCGGCTGCGAAGCCATCGGGCCGGTGCTCCAAGGCCTCGCCAAACCGGCGAATGATCTTTCGCGTGGCTGCAAGGCGGAAGATATCGTCAACGTCGCGGCCATCACCGCGCTGCAAGCAATGAGCTTGAAGAAAGCGGCGGCGAAGGGATAATGCGGTTCGGGGTTCGGGGTGGTGGGGGTAGCCACGGCACGGGGTGTGTGGCGTGGGGTTTTCGGTCGGAGTTCGCAGTCGGCGAACCTGTGACACAATTGGATAATATCACGACGAAGACAGGAAGCCCACTACCATTTGAGGGACCAAGCGATGAAAATGGCCACCAGTGACGAAATCCGGGAGCGATACCGGAGTTTGTCCGATGATGAACTGTTGGTCCTGGCAGCCGACTCGGCTTCACTCACTCCGGAGGCGGACGGAGCATTGAAACAGGAAGTTGCCCGGCGAGGGTTGAGAGAAACCGATGTGAAAGAGGCGTCCGCGCGCCTTATCAGATTTAAAGCGAAGGACAAAGAGGTACAGAGAGCGCTTTTCGATTTTAGATCAAAGCTTGCGTACACATTGAGGTCGCTCTTCCTCGTGGCGCTGATAGTGGTCTTCTGGTGGGTCAGCGCGTTCGTCGCCCGCGCGTTCTTCAAGTCACCTGAGACCCGTGTGAAATTCCAGGAGGTGGCGTTTGTCTTAGCGGCCCTGGCCCTCACAACCTGGGAGGTTGTTCGTTACGTCAAAAAGCGCCGTAATAAGCGTCGCGCGACAGCTTCCAAGGAGTAGGCAGTAGCGTGCAGCCCCGCCTGTGAAGTCCCCAACATTAGGGTTCGCCTTCAGGATCCCACGGTCAACCCTCTAAGGCGAAATTGACCGCGGCTACTATCTTTCAACTCTCAACCTTCGACTCTCGACTTTCAACTGTCAGCCCTCAACTTACTTCTTCAAGTCCTTCAGCAGGTCCCGGATTTGCTGAGCGACCTTGCCAGCCTCGACCAGCGGCTCGAGCTGCCGGTACACGTCGGCAAGGTCGCCCGCGCGGCGCCTGCCGACGGCGCAAATGACGACCAGGCGCTCTTCGCGGTAGATGCGATAAATGATCCGGTGCGAGCCGAACTCGTGCTTCCAGAAGTTGGTGAGGGGAGCGCGCAGCGGGAGCCCGTGCGCTTCAGGGTCAACGGCCAGCCGCTTTTCCAAGACTTTCCTGAGCCGCTTTTTGATGCTGCCGTCGAGGGCGGCAACGTCGTCCCGGGCTTCGGTGATGAAGGCGATCCTGTATTTCGGGGGGTCATTCACGCGCCAAAAACCTCGGCCATCGAATGCAGCCGCCCGGCCTTCACGTCGCCGTCGAGACTCTTGGCAAGCTTCAGGAGCCGGTCCGCCAGCCGGCGGTCTGCGAGGATTTCCAGCGTGGCCAAAGCCGACTCGCGTTCGCGCAGCAGGGAATCAAGCCACTCTCTGTCCACGAGATATTTGGGCTCTTCCCGGCGATTTTCTACCAGAACCACGCGCGAGCCCTTGGCCCGTTTCGCATACCGCTTGAAATTGTCCCGGAACTTAGTGGCCGAAACGCGGCTGACAGTCTTGGCGGTCAATAGTTGTCCCATCCTTTCGTACGATCCATTCTAACTAACGTACGTTATGATTATAGACCTCGCCTGCACGGAGGTCAAGCCGAATGCCGGGCGGTTAAATTCTGCGGCAGAAAAGCAGAATTCCAAACCCGGACCGCGTCAACCCGTTCGCTCTCAACTCTTAACTCTGAACTCTCAACTTTTAACTGCTCTTAAACTCCCTCTTCACTTTTTCGGATTTCTCCGCGACCGACCGCGCGAGCTTTTCCTTATGCTCGGCCATTTTCTTGGCGAGCGCGGGATCGCACGCGGCAAGGATTTGGACGGCGAAGATCGCGGCATTGACAGCGCCGGGCCTGCCGATGGCCATGCAAGCGACGGGGACGCCAGCGGGCATCTGGACCGTGGCGAGCAGCGAGTCGAGCCCTTGCAGCGTGGTCGAAGGCATGGGCACGGCGATGACCGGCAGCGTGGTCTCCGCCGCCACCACCCCCGCCAGGTGGGCCGCGCCGCCCGCTCCGACGATGATCGCCTTGAGGCCGCGCGCAATCGCCGTGCGCGCGTATTCCGCCGTGCGCGCGGGCGACCGGTGCGCCGAGGTCACGTCCACTTCGCAGGCGACGCCAAACTTCGCGAGCGTCGCCGCCGCTTCCGACATGACGGGCAGGTCGGAATCGCTGCCCATAATGATGCCCACTTGCGGTCCGGTCTTTTCTGTCATCAAATTCTCCCTGGATTTTCGAGTGTTGTGTCTATCTAATGACGATTACAAAATTAAGGGACAACACCCCCCTGTAGCGGCGCTACAGCCTGCGTCGCTACTGTGTTCTGTACCGCTCTGTAAAGGCTGTAACTCTTTTCCAACTACAGCTTGGCGGAGCCGGGCACGCGCTTGCCGGCGCGTAAGGCGCGTCCACCTGCCGTGCCCGTACCGCGGCGCCGAACGCCCTTGGCGCCGATGTCGTGCCGGTATTGCATGCCCTCGAAATTGACTTTGCTCACCGCGGCGTAAGCGCGCTCGATTGCCGACGGCAAATCCTCGGCGATGGCCGTGACGCCCATCACGCGCCCGCCGGCGGTCAGCAATTTGCGGTCGCGAAACGTGGTGCCCGCGTGGAAGAGCTTCACGCCGCCCAGCGATTCCGCCGCCTCGATGCCGGTGATCACCTTGCCGGTTTCCGGTGCGCCCGGATAACCCTTCGACGCCAGCACCACGCAGACCGCGGGGCTGGGGCTCCAGTGCGCTTCCAGGCCCGCCAGGTTGCCCTCGCGCACCGCCGCGAGCAAATCCACAAAGTCCGAGCGCAAGCGCACCAGCGTGGGCTGCGTTTCCGGGTCGCCCAGGCGGACGTTGTATTCCAGCACCTGCGGCCCGTTGGCCGTGAGCATCAGGCCGCAGTAGAGGAAGCCTCGATAGGGCGTGCCCTCGGCCGCCATGCCCGCGAGCGTCGGCGCCACGATGCGGCGCACGATGTCTTCGCGCTGGCGCTCGTCGAGGATCGAGTCGTCGCTGTAAGCGCCCATGCCGCCGGTGTTGGGACCTTGATCGTTGTCGAAGATCGCCTTGTGATCCTGCGTGGGCGAGAACGGCAGAATGCCGCGGCCGTCGGTCATTACAATGAAGGATATTTCCTCTCCGGATAAACACGCTTCGAGCACCACGCGTTCGCCTGCTGCGCCCAGAGTTTTCTGGCGCATGAATTCGTCCAGCGCCTTTTCAGCTTGTTCGCGGTCGCGCGCAACCACCACGCCCTTGCCCGCCGCGAGACCGTCGGCCTTGATCACAATGGGTGTGCCGAGAATTTCCAGCGCCTTGATGGCCTCGTCAAAATTCTCAGCTACGAGGAAATTGGCGGTAGGAATAGCGTGCCGCTGCATGAACTGCTTGGCGAAGATCTTGCTGCCCTCGAGGCGCGCGGCGGCTTTGCTGGGGCCGATGATCGCGAGGCCGGCTTTCTCGAACTCATCCACCACGCCGGCCACCAGCGGCGCTTCCGGGCCGACGACCGTGAGGTCCGCCTTGACCTGCTGTGCCACTTCCAACACGGCGAGCGGGTCCGTCACGTCCACCGGCAGGCATTCGCCTTCCTGCGCGATGCCGGGGTTGCCGGGCGCGCAATAGACGTCCTCGGAATGCTGGCTCTCGCGTAGCTTCCACGTGAGCGCGTGCTCGCGGCCGCCGGAACCGATGACCAGGAGCTTCATAGGCGCGTTACACTATCGAGAGTCGAGGCCCTTTGTCAATTCACTTTGGCCGAGCACTCTTCAGGGGGAAAATCGGCCCCTCAAGAAAAAGTGTGTCAGCTGTGTCACCTGCGTCAGCCGTGTCACCTGTATCACTAGTTTCAATGGTCTTGGCACGGGATGCTTGGCACGGACAAAATGTCATGCAGACAAGCTTCCCGAAGTGCGCCCCGATTCTGTGCCTACATGACCACTTTTGAGCAAGATGTTGTGCGGACAGAATTTCCTTGCGTGCCGTGGATTTCCGGCTGGGTCGGCGGCGGCGCGGCGACGGATCTTGAATTTCCCCTGCGTGCCGTGGATTTTCACTCCGACGCAGGGCAGACAAACTGTCGTGTGATGGAGCGGCTACGGGGCCCTCGCCGCTGGCCCGCAGGCCCAAAGCGGACACCATGTCCGAAGTGCAGAATTCTCCGGCCAGCCAGACGGTTCTGCGCCTCCCAAGTTGTGGCGCACGTTCGCCGTCGTCTCCCTTGATCCCGGCCGCCCCAATCGGGCTGTCGGCCATCGCCATTGAAGCGCGCCGCGCGGCCGCATCATCTTCGCGTCAAACCTCTTCGGACTTCCCAATCTTCAGCGCGGCCCGCGAAAGGCCCGCGCCCGCCCAAGTTGTGGCGCGCGTTCGCCGACCGTGTTCCCGGGCAAGGTCTGCCGCCGCTTATGCTGGCTCGGTGGCCCGCACCCGGATTCCCGCCCCGCTTCTGCGCGGCGTCAGGCTTTGCGTAGTTGCGCAGGAAAGGCGCGCTCGGGCGCGGCGACCTGAAATTCGCGCGAGCCGCCAGCCCTTCCGCGGTCAATGGTGCGGAGCGCCTCTCTTGTCTCTGCGTCGAGCCTCTCCGGCTCGCGCCCCGGCCGCGTTGAATCCCCCGGCGAATCGTCAGTCCAACAGCCTCGCATAAGTAAGACATATTCGTCTTGACTTACATGCCTCTATGATGTAGGATATTTCAAAGGAAGGATGCCAGCATGCCGGTGGAAACCAGCGTCGTCACCACGAAAGGACAGCTTGTCATCCCCGCCCGCCTGCGCCGGCGGTTCGGGATTAAAAAAGGAACCATAGTTACCTTTATGGAAGATGACGGGCGTATAATCGTTCAACCGGTTACGCGGGAATTCATCCGCGGCCTGCGCGGCTCGCTGAAGGGCGAACCCTCCGCGCTGCGAACCCTGCTGGAAGAGCGCAAACGTGACCGGCAATTGTAGCGGCGGCGCCTGCACCCGCGCAGGCGGCGTCTCGCCGCCGAATTCTGGGTGGCTTGGCTGTAGCGGCGGCGTCTCGCCGCCGAATTCCGGGCGGCGTGGTTGTAACGGCGGCATGGTTTTTTGTAGGGGCGGGCCTCGTGCCCGCCCGCGGGCGACCACCAGAGCCTGCCCTGAGAGGAGCGAAGGGGTCGCCCCTACGGCGGCGGATACGCCATGAAGACTTACGTGCTCGATGCGAGCGCACTCATGACCTTTTTTGAGGATCGTGCGGGCGCGGACAAGGTCGAAGAGCTGCTGGCGAGTGCCGCGCAATCCGTCAACCGGCGGATGCTGTTGATGTCGGTGGTCAATTGGGGCGAGGTCTACTACTCGATTTGGCGGGCGCGGGGCGAGCCCGCCGCTGAAGCCAAGCTGCGCCAGATTGCCCAGCTTCCCATCCAGATCGTGCCCGTGGACACGGACCTCGCCAAGCGCGCCGCCAGCCTCAAGGCGCAACACAATCTTCCCTACGCCGATTGTTTCGCCGCCGCACTTGCCCAAGCGCGCAAGGCGAACTTGGCCACGAGTGATAAGGATTTCGGACGCGTTGGAACAAGGGTCACAACGATGTGGATCTGAGGCACCGAACTCGAAGGCACGAGCATGACGCGCGAAAAAGGTGTTGATATTCGCTTTTTATTCGCCCATACTGGGCGCGGTATACTTGGTATCAACCGCGAGTGAGGAAACTCCCGGGCCTGATCATGCGCTCGTAGCATTGCTTTCGGGCGGGGAATGATCGAGATTGCCAAGGGTCAGAGAGAAGACATCCGGCGTGAGCACCGACGAATTCTTTGAAGAGGCAAGAGCGCAGTCCATAGCGAAGACGACGATCGTCTCGAAATACTTCTGGGTGTGGGCTAAGGTCATCACCTTTGCGGGCAAAAAGAGGGCCGAGCGAATCGCCTACATTGACCTTTTTGCTGGCCCGGGTCGGTACCAGGATGGGACAGCATCGACCCCGTTGCGAGTCCTGCAAACTGCAATCAAGGATTCGGGCTTGCGCGAGAGGCTGGTTTCGGTTTTTAACGACAAGGACAACAAGACAGCACAAACTCTAGAAGATGCGATTGCCAGTCTGCCAGGTGTCGACACGCTCAGGTACAGGCCGAAGGTCTACCATGGGGAGGTAGGCGAGGAGATCACGAGGCTCTTTGAAGGCATCCACTTGGTGCCCACGCTCTTGTTCGTGGACCCATGGGGCTACAAGGGCGTCTCGCTAGCCTTGATAGGTTCCGTTCTCAAGGACTGGGGCTGCGATTGTATAGTCTTCTTTAACTATAACCGGATAAACCCAGGTTTGAACAACCCGGCCGTCAAAGACCATATGGATGCGCTGTTCGGGGAAGATCGGGCGAACCGACTACGCCAGAGACTCACTCTGCTCGATTCAAAAGAGCGCCAGTTGGCGATTGTTGAGGAGATCTGCGACGCATTAAGGGAAGCCGGCGGCAAATACGTCCTTCCTTTTTGCTTCAAGAACGAGCGCGGAAGCCGGACAAGCCATCACCTTGTTTTTGTCAGCAAGAACTTCAAGGGATACGAGATCATGAAGGACGTGATGGCTCGTGAGAGTTCGAGCGCGACCCAGGGCGTGCCGACGTTCTCGTACAATCCCGCCGACGCCCGCTATCCAACCCTGTTCGAGCTCTGGCGGCCGCTCGATGAACTTGCGGGAACGCTGCTGGACGAGTTTGCCGGCAAGCGTTTAACAATGCGGCATATTTATGAACAGCACAGCGTTGGCAGGCCCTACCTGAAGAAGAACTACAAGGAGGTACTACGGAAACTAGAGCGGGATGGCAAGATTAAGGGGGACCCCCCTGCTGAGGAACGCCCCCGCCGGAAAGGGGAGGCGACGTTTGCCGACGGAGTCTGGGTGACGTTTCCCCGTCGGGGGAAGTGAGCATGGGATTTAACTCATCGATCGAGTGGACCGAATCCACTTGGAATCCGCTCACAGGCTGCACGAAGATCAGCCCCGGGTGCAAACACTGCTATGCCGAGCGCATGGCGCTGCGACTGCAAGCCATGGGGCAGCCCAATTACGCGAACGGATTCAAATTGGCCCTGCATGAAAGCGCCCTGGAGTTGCCGCTGAAGTGGAAGAAGCCTCAGACCATCTTTGTGAATTCGATGAGCGACCTCTTTCACAAGGACGTGCCCGAGGAATTCATCCTCCGAACCTTTGACGTGATGCGCCGGGCCGACTGGCATCGGTATCAGGTGCTGACCAAGCGCTCCGACCGCCTGCTGCAGCTCTCGCCGATGCTTCCTTGGAAGCCGCACATCTGGATGGGCGTGAGCGTGGAGAATCTGAAATACAAGTTCCGGATTGACCACCTTCGTGAAACCGGGGCAGCGGTCAAGTTTCTCTCGCTTGAACCGCTGCTCGGCCCGCTACCGGGCCTCGACCTCCGAGGCATTGACTGGGTGATTGCGGGCGGCGAGTCCGGCCCCGGCGCACGTCCCATGGATCGGGCTTGGGTCCTCGACATCCGCGACCAATGCGTTGAGGCGGGCGTCCCCTTCTTTTTCAAGCAGTGGGGCGGAACACGAAAAAAGAAGGCTGGCCGAGAACTTGACGGGCGAACGTGGGATCAGATGCCGGCGCTCGCGGAGGCATTATCCGTGTAGCAGAGGAACTGGTTTTTGCTTTAGCCAGCTACGTTTCCATGAGGGGGCCGGAAATGCAGACGTGGATCTTTCAAGCCAATCCCAAAATCTACGATATTGCGCGTGCGATCCGCTCTCTTCGCGAGGACACCTGGCTGGTTCAACAACACAGGAACGATATTCGGCCATTCGACCGCGTCTATCTCTGGCAGTCAGGGCCCGACGGGGGGATCGTTGCTGTGGCCGAGGTCACAGGCGAAGTCAAGGAGATGGTGCTGCCCGACCACTCCAAGCCCTACGTGCTAGACTCTAAAAAGCTGGGGGGCGTGCAGCCCCGGACGACTATCCGGATCACAAAGGTTTGCGAGCCGGCAATCGCTCGATCCACCATCCAGCAGAATCCTCAGCTGTCCGATCTTCCGATACTGAGGCAGCCACAAGGCACGAATTTCCCCGTTACGCCTGCACAAGCGGCAATTATCGAAGGGATGGTAGGCAAGTAAGTTGCCGCTTCCTCCCTTCGGCATGGCAAGCCCGAACGGCGAACGCGAGACCGGGCGTCGTAGACCCCCACCATAGCAGACCCTTCGCGGAGTCAACCCTGAGCAAAGCGAACGGGCTCTGGGTGACGGGACGCGAAGGATCGCCGATCATAGATCGGCGCTACAGCCAACCGGCGGTGAGACGCCGCCGCTCACAGAGCGGCGCTACAGCCAATCGGCGGCGAGACGCCGCCGCTACAGGGCGGAGGCGGCGCGGGCCTGGCAGGCGGGGCAGAGGCGGGGACTTTTCAAATCAATCCACTCGACGGCGTGGGAAGGGGCCATAGCGCAGCGGTAATCGTCGCAATGGCGCAGGCCGAGGGTATGGCCGAGCTCGTGCACGGCTTCCTTGAGCAGGCGCTCGGCCGCCAGGCGCGGGTCCGCAGGCAAGCCGTAGAATTCCTGCCGCAGCCGGTGCATCGAGACCAACGCGCACGGGCCGTGCAACTGCGCTTCGCCAAAAACGAACGTCAGCGTGGGGATGTAGAGATCAAGCGAGGTCACGCCGAGCAGCCGCCAGGGGGCAGGACGGTTGTCGGTAGACGGTGGTCGGTTGCCTGTCTCCGACGACGGGCTACCGGTCTCCGCCAACTGGTTCCTGGTAGTCGGTTGCTGGTTGCTGGTGGAGGAAGACCGGTTGCTGGTAGTTGGTTGCTGGTTGCTGGTGGAAGAAGACCGGTTGTCCGTAGTCGGTGGTCGGTTCCCGGTTTCCGACAACCAGGAACCCGCAACCAACAACTGTCTTTCGGCCTCCGGCAACCCCTTTTCGGCTTCCAGAGACCAGGAACCAGAGACCGGCAACCGTTCTCCGGCCTCCGGAAACGGGTTATCGGCATCGGTTGCCTGAAGGGCGGAAGCGCCCGTGCCGCCCCCCGAGGCTACGCGCGGGGATCTTTGCCGGAACAACTGCTCCATGCGCGCGAGCAATTCGGTGGAGTGATACTGCAGGCGCTCGGGGTGGCGCGCCGGGGAAACGTCGAAAGGGCCGTCCACGACCTCGCAGCAGACGCGAAGCTCGGACGCAAGCTCGGCGCAGAGGTCCGCGAGCTCCGGCGGCGCAGCGCCGCCACTCCATCCGATGGGCAGCACCTGAATCAGGTTCATTGCGACTCGACAGAAAGCCGCTTCCAGCCGTATTTCTTCAGGCGGTTGTGCAGCGTGACGCGGTCGATGTCGAGGATTTCGGCGGCGTGGGTCTGGTTGCCGCCGCACTCCTCCAGCACGCGCAGGATGTGGGCGCGCTCGACCTCCTCGAGCGAACGCGCTTCCTGCTGCTCCTCCGCCGCGGCGCGGATGGTCAGGTCCGAAGGGCGAATCTCTCCCTGCGCCACTACCATGGCGCGTTCGACGGCGTTTTCGAGCTCGCGCACGTTGCCCGGCCAGGCGTATTGCTGCAGCAGGTCCATGGCGCGTGGCGCCACGCACTCCACGCGCTTGTTCATGGAAAGCGAAAACTTGCGCACGAAGTGCTCCACCAGCAGAGGAATGTCTTCGCGACGGTCGCGCAGCGGCGGCAGATCAATGCGGAAAACGTTGAGCCGGTAAAAGAGGTCGGGGCGGAACTTGCCCTCCTCGATCAGCGTTTCCAATTTCTTGTTGGTGGCGGCGATGGCGCGGAAGTTCACATGAATGGGCTGCGTGCCGCCCACGCGCGTGATTTCGTGCTCCTGCAAAACGCGCAGCAGGTCGGTCTGCGTCTTCAGCGAGATGTCGCCGATCTCGTCGAGGAAAACCGTCCCGCCCTCGGCGATTTCGAAATTGCCTTTCTTGCGGTACTGCGCGCCGGTGAAGGCTCCCTTTTCGTGGCCGAAGAGCTCGCTTTCGAGCAGGGTTTCGGTCAGCGCGCCGCAGTGAATCACCACCAGCGGGTTGAAGCGGCGCGGGCTGGAGGCGTGCGCGGCGCGCGCCACCAATTCCTTGCCGGTGCCGCTTTCGCCGGTGATGAGGACGGTGGCGTCGGTGGGCGCAACCGTCTCGATCGCGTCGAACACGCGCTTCATCGCCGCGCTGTGGCCCACCAGGTCGGGGTGCGCGACGGCCGCGGCCACCGTCTCCTTCAGCCGCACGTTTTCCTCCACCGCCCTGCGGTGCGCCAGCGCGTTGCGGACCGTGTGCGCGATGTCGTCAGGGTCGAACGGCTTGGTGACGTAATCGTACGCGCCGTTTTTGAGCGCCGCGACGGCCGTTTCAACTGAGGCATAGCCCGTCATAATAATAATCATCAGTTGCGGGTCCACCTCGCGCAGGCGGTGCAGGAGCTCAATGCCGTCCACGCCGGGCATCTTGATGTCCACCAGCGCCAGGTCCCAGCGGCCCTCCGCCATGCGCCGCAGGGCTTCCGCAGCGCTTTCGGCGGCGGCAACCTCGTAGCCTTCCTCGGCAAACCATTTGCCGAGCGAGTCCCGCACGATGGGTTCGTCATCCACAATCAACATGCGTCCTTTGTCGTTCACGACTTTTCACCTCGTTGGCCGGCCGGGAGCGCGTCCGCGCTTTCCCCGGTGGCGATGAGTTCCTGAGCGCGCAGCGGCAGCGTAATCGTAAATACCGTCCCGCGGCCCGGCGGCGACTCGACTTCGATCCGCCCGCGGTGGCGCTCGATGATGTTGCGGCTGATCGCGAGCCCCAGGCCCAGGCTGTGCCCGCGCTCGCGGGTGGTAAAAAATGGCTCAAAAAGATTGGGCAGGACTTCCGGAGCGATGCCCGCGCCGTCGTCCTGAACCTGAAGGATGGCTTCCTTCGTTTCCGGCGAATGCCGGCTGGCCAGGCGCAGGTTGCCGCCGTGCGGCATGGCCTCGATGGAGTTCATCACCAGCGCCAGCAGCGCCTGCTCGATGTGCGCCACGTCGCAGAGAACCGGCGGAAGCGTCCGGTCGAGATCGAGTTGCGCCTGGATGCCGGCGATGTCCAACTGGTGGCGCACCAGCCGCGCGCAGCGGTCGAGCACGGCGTTCAGGTCGGAGAAATGCGGGTTCATCGGCGCCGCGCGCGCGAAAACCAGCAGGTTCTTCACGATTTCGCCGCAGCGGCGGCTTTCCGATTCGATCAGGTCAAGCGAGCTGCGGATCTGCTCCTGCTTCGCCGGGTCGCATTCCGCCACCCACTTCTTGAGCAGCTTGGCGTAGGTCAGGATTCCCGCCAGCGGATTGTTGATTTCGTGCGCCACGATAGCCGCCAGCTTGCCCGTGGAAGCCAGCTTCTCCGCCTGGATCATCTGCTCGTCCGCGCGCTTCAGCTCCAGAGTCTTCTGTTCGACCCGTTTCTCCAGCTCGCGGGCCCAGGCGGTGACTTCCTCCCGGGCCTCGCGAAGTTGCCGGCTCATGGTGTTGAAGGAAGCGGCGAGGTCGCCCAGCTCGTCCCTCGATTGAACCGGTATCTGGAATCCCAGGTCGCCCGATGCCAGCCGCTCGGTGCCCGACTCGAGCGTGCGCAGCGGCCCGTGCACCACGCGCCACACAAAAACTCCGCTCAAGCCGGAAATCAGCGCCACACCGATGATCGTGTAGGCCAGCAGGTGGCGGATGTCGCCCGCCAGGCTGGCGTCGGCGCCGGCCAGCGATAAATTCGTATCCAAGACCCCGAGGATCTGCTGGCTGGCGGGATGGGCGTGGCACGACGCGTTCGAACAGGCGGGCGAATTCTCGATGGGATTGATGATCCCCAGCACGCGCTCCCCGCTCGCCAGCCGGTAAATGCGGAAGCGGTCGGGCCGGTTCAGGCGCGCCAGGGGCTGCGCTTGCGCGTGGCAGCCATAACAGGCTTCGGCACGCTTATTAACCGACGTATTAATCTCCGCAGCATCGGTTGAGAAAGTGATGCGCCCTTCCTGATTGATCACGCGGATGCGCACCATTTCCGGCTCGTCCGCCATGGTGCTCATGGTGTGGTAGAGCCCTTCGCGGTCGTTGCGCAGCATGTAATAGGAGGTGCTGCGCTTGATGACGTCGCTCACGCGCTCGGCGCTCACCAGCGTCGCCGCTTCCAGGTGCTGGCGGTGCAGCCGGATGTTCAGGTAGCCGAGCACCGCGAAAATCGCCACCATCGAGGCCACCAGCAACACGATCAGCTTGGCGCTCAGGCTGCGCGTCGAGCGCGTCCAACGGCTCGTGGAGGGCGTTTGGGTCTCAGGTCCGAGCATGCGCCGACTCGCTCGCGGGGAGAAATTCGTCCTGCTGCGCTTCTGCTGCCAGCAAAACCCGCAAGTGCTTTACCTCCGGCTCAAGAAAGGCGAATCCCGCCGGGCGTCGTTTGCGTTGGGTATGAAACCAAAGCCTTCGCCCGGCACATCGAAAAGCAGCGGCCCCGGCAATGCGTGCAAAGGATCACGCGGAAAATGAGCGCGCTGCGGATGGGCTTTCTCCTGCGCCGCTTCAATCTATGTCAGGCCGAGCGCCGGATGCGCAATCCATGGCGCTGGCCATTTTGTCTGTTCCGGACTTTTCGTCAGTCGCGAGGGGAAAAACTGTCGGGGTTGTGGTGTTTCTACACACCACCGACATGATATCGGCAATCCGTCTGCCACACGCCTGATTACGCTCGAAAACATCTCAGCAGCTAAGAGCAATGGCCTCTCTGACTTGGCGTAGGTTGTCGCTCATGGAAGGCGGGGCGAAGGGCAGGTGGGCCCGACTGCTGAGAAATACAACGCAATCCTTGCGCACGCTGCCCCAAAGACGGAAACGGCGGTCTCAATTGGAAGACCGCCGTCACCTGCGTCGGAGCTGCGACTTTATGTCAGGAAGAATTCGCGAGTGACTTCCGCCCAGTCGGCATCGGGCAGATGCTTGGTCAGGTCAGCCTCCGCAAGCCCCCCGTCCTGGGCCACTGCCCCGGCAAGGGCCGGGATCCGCCCGCGGAGACGGTTGGCTGCTTCCTCCATCCAACTCCGCGCCAAATCCCCGCCAAGCAGGTTGCGGAAATTGGTGGGAGCATCAGGCGATTGCACGGTGATCAGCCAACCCTCGCCGTAGGGGTCCTTCAAGGAGAGCGAGGGATCCTT
>JAHEKS010000409.1:0-2043 GCA_024638215.1 Acidobacteriota bacterium
CGTAGCGCATCAAACAGAGGATGGCTAGCAACTGCGGCTGCGTGAACTGGTGCTTGCTGAAGCGAGTTCGATAGGGTGGGAGCACCGCCCGGCCCACTTCCAAGGCGGTGCGGGCAAATGCCAAGAGTCCAACCTCCGCCATCGCGCTTGCTGCCTCCTAGCAAACGCACCCTTGCGAAGGGCTGGCGCACTCAGATTCTCCTTGGTTGGAGCAAGGATGTCAACAGAGCCCAATAGCTTCTAGTATTCCATTGACTCGCCCGGTATTAAGGCGTAGCCTTTTTTCACTCGAAGTTCCGATCATTACGCGCAGCGAGGTGGCCGACCCATGGTCACCACCGGCGAGACCGTTTCCCACTAGCGCATTCTGGAAAAACTGGGTGGCGGAGGCATGGGCGTGGTGTTCAAGGCCGAGGACACCCGGCTCGGCCGAACCGTTGCCCTCAAGCTGCTCCCGCCCGAGCGAGTCGCGGATCCCAACCGCAAGCGGCGCTTCATTCAGGAAGCCCGCGCCTCCTCTGCCCTGAATCATCCCAACATCATCACCATTTACGATATTGACGAGGCCGAGGGCGTTCATTTCATCGCCATGGAGTACGTGGACGGCAAGACGCTCGACCGGTTGATTGCCCACCACGGGCTGCCGGTGGACAAGACATTGAAATACGCGGTTGAGATGGCCGCGGCACTCGCCAAGGCTCACTCGGCGGGCATCGTGCATCGCGACCTGAAGCCCACCAACATTATGGTGACCGAGGACGGTCTGGTGAAGGTGCTCGACTTCGGGCTGGCCAAGCTCACCGAGGCCACTGTAGCGCCGGTGTCCCCACCGGCGAGCGGCGATGAGGACATCGCCGCTACAGCCGCGGAGACCGTCGCCACGGCGGGGCCGAGGACCGAGGAAGGCATCATTCTGGGCACCGTGGGTTACATGTCGCCAGAGCAGGCGGAGGGCAAGCCGGTGGACGCGCGCTCGGATATTTTCAGTTTCGGCTCGGTGTTGTACGAAATGCTCGCGGGCCATAGGGCTTTCCAGGGCGAGACGAACGTCTCGACCATCGCCGCCATCCTGCGCGAGGAACCGAAACCCCTGAGCCAGGCAGCCGAGAATCTGCCGCGCGAAGTGGAACGGGTCGTCAAACGCTGCCTGCGGAAAGACCGCGAGCATCGCTTCCAGACGATGGCGGACCTCAAAATCGAACTGGAGGAATTGAAGGAAGAATCCGATTCCGGTGAGCTGGCGAAAGCAGCGGCTGTAGCGCCGCTCTCTGAGCGGCGTCCCTGGCTCGCCGGTCACTTCCTCCGTCAGGGCAGACTCCGGCCGGCGCTCCAGTGGGCCCTCGCGGCTGGCGTCGCGCTGGTGGCCGTCGCCGCAATCCTTTTCGCCCTCAACGTCGGCGGCCTGCGCGACCGCCTGATGACCGTGGCAGGGGCGGGCTCCGCCCGCCCGAGGGAGGGCAAAGCCCTCCCCTACCCCAAAATCGAATCCCTCGCCGTGCTGCCGCTGGAGAACCTTTCGCACGATCCCGAGCAGGAATATTTCGCCGACGGCATGACGGACGCGCTGATCGCCGAGTTGGGGAAGATTAGTTCGTTGCGCGTGATTTCGCGAACCTCGGTGATGCGGTACAAGGGGACGGAAAAACCTCTGCCCCAGATTGCGCGAGAGTTGAATGTGGACGCGCTGGTTGAAGGGTCTGTGCTGCGCGCGGGCGACAGGGTTCGGATCACCGCCCAATTGATTGGAGCCGTACCCGAGCGCCATCTGTGGGCGCGGAACTACGAGCGCGACCTGCGGGACGTGCTGAGCTTGCAGGGCGAAGTGGCGCGCGCCATCGCCGATGAGATCAAGGCCAACGTGACGCCGGAAGTCCAGGCCCGCCTCACCACGCCTCGCCCCGTCAATCCCGAGGCCCATCGCCTTTGCCTGTTGGGACGATTCCATTGGAACAAGCGAACCGAAGAGGGTCTGGAGAGTGCCATTGATGATTTCCAGCGTGCCATAGAAATTGACCCCGCTTATGCGCCAGCTTACGCGGGGCT
>JAHEKS010000409.1:2058-3247 GCA_024638215.1 Acidobacteriota bacterium
CCTTCAACTCGCCAACAACGGTGTCCGCCCCCCAAGGGAGTGCATGCCGAGAGCTAAGGCAGCCGCGGAGAAGGCACTAGAGATAGACGAATCGCTGGCCGAAGCCCACACCTCCTTGGCGGAAGTTTACAAGGATTACGACTGGGACTGGGCGGCGTGCGAGAAAGAGTTCAAGCGCGCCATCGAGCTCAATCCAAATTACGCCACGGCGCACCAGTGGTACGCCGAATACCTTTCACTCACGCGAAGGCACGCCGAGGCCATTGCTGAGGCTCAAAGAGAGCAGGAACTGGACCCGCTATCGCCCATCATCCGGGTTGGGGCGGCTACGTTTAGCGGCGACTTGTACGCGCGGCAGTACGACAAGGCAATCCGCCACCTCCGGGACACCGTCTCGCTGTTCCCCGAGTTCGCTGTTGCTTATTGGCAACTTGGCGATGCCTGCGTGGCAAACCGCATGTATAAAGAAGCGATTGTCGCCTATCAGAAGGCGGAGTCGCTTTCCGGAGCCAGTCCCGCTGAAGTAACGGCACTGGGACAAACCTACGCGAAGGGAGGCATGCGCGGTTACTATCTTTGGCGGCTTCAGAGATTGAGGGAAGAATCGAAGCACCGGTACGTCAGCGCGGTGCAGTTCGCATGGCTTTTTGCTGTGCTGGGTGAGAAGGATCAAGCCTTTTCATATCTGGGAAAAGCCTACAAGGATCGCGAATGGTATATAAACACTTTCCAGGTCAACCCACCGTTTGATCCCCTGCGCTCCGACCCGCGCTTTCAGGACCTCTTGCGCCGCATGAATTTCCCGCCGTCGGAGGGCCTCTCCGAATAATATCCAATTACAGACTCCGACTTTTTAGGGTGTTGGTTGCAGGGACGCAATCTGCGGAGCGTTAGGGAAGGTATTCTCCGTACAAGGGGCGTGCCGGACGGTTACCCGCAGAGGGCGTGAGGCACCAAACCGTATGGCGTGCAGTCGGGCAAGTGCGGCAGTTAGGCTAGCGATCGGACAATCAGTTGACTGAGCGGTCAAGCAATTTGACCCACTAACCGATCATGGGTTTTAGTCTGCTGCGAAAAGAAAGAACCGCCAAGCCCAAGCGGGCCTGGCGGTTCTTTTCAAGGTGCGGATCTAGAAGAGGAACTTCAACCCAAATTGCAGCTCACGAGGATCGTGGGCAAGTCCGGTGAT
>JAHEKS010000410.1 GCA_024638215.1 Acidobacteriota bacterium
ATATCCGCAACCAGTACACCCTGGCCTACTATCCCACCAACGCCGCCAAGGACGGGACCTACCGCACCGTGCGCGTGCAGGCTTTCAATCCCGAAAACCATCACCCGCTCGAGGTTCGTACCCGCACGGGCTACTTCGCTCCCAAGGGTAAGGGAGAAACCTCTTCGACGACCGCCGCGAGCGGCGGATAATCAGCTCGAATCCCTGGCAAGCGCGCTCAAGAAACTTGTGCCGTGCGCAATCCGCAGGCTGAAGTTTTCGGCGATGGTCTGGCCGATATCAGCGAGCGTCGCGCGCGTCCCCAGGTTCACTCCAGGCCTCACCGCCGGACCCGCGGCCAGCACGGGAACGTATTCGCGGGAGTGATCCGTGGAAGGCCCCAGCGGGTCGCAGCCGTGATCGGCCGTGAGGATCAGCAGGTTACGCGGCCGGAGCGCCCCAAGCAGCCGCGGCAGAAAGGCGTCCACTTCCTCGATAGCCCTTCCGTATCCGTCAATATCAAGACGGTGGCCGTAGAGCATGTCAAAGTCCACCAGATTGGTGAAGACCAATCCGCGTTTCGAATCTCCAATCGCCGCCAGCGTGCTTTCGAGCGCCTTGGAATTGTTCTTTCCCGGCAGCGCTCGGGTGATGCCACGGTTCAGGAAGATGTCGGGAATCTTTCCGACGCCCGTCACTTCCAGTCCCGCCTCCTGCAACAGGTCGAGCAGCATGGGACGTGGCGGCGGAACGGCGTAATCGTGCCGCCGCTCGGTACGAACGAACGCGCCGGGCTTGCCCACGAAAGGACGGGCAATCACACGGCCCACGCGGTGCGGCCCGTCAAGATGCCGGCGCGCGATCTCGCAAATCCGGTAGAGCTCTGCGATGGGAATTACTTCTTCGTGCGCGGCAATCTGAAAAACACTGTCGGCAGAGGTGTAAACGATCGGCCGGCCCGTTTTCACATGCTCTTTACCGAGCTGCTTGATGATTTCCGTGCCCGAGGCGGGATAATTCCCCAGCACCTTGCGTCCAATAGCCTTCTCAAAAGGCTCGATGACCTCCGGCGGGAAACCTTTGGGATAGGTCGGAAAAGGCCGGCCCAGAATAACGCCCGCCATTTCCCAGTGACCCGCCGTGGTGTCCTTGCCGGGTGAAAGCAGCGTGGCCTTTCCGTATGCCCCCGCGGGCTGGGCCGCCGGCTCGAGGCCCGCGAGCGGCCGGATATTGGCCAGTCCCAGCCGCACAAAATTGGGAACGCGCAGGCCGCGTCGTTCGCAGATATGCCCGAGCGTGTCGCGCCCCGCGTCGCCGTAGTCCGCCGCGTCGGGCATCGCGCCGATCCCCACGCTGTCCATCACCACCAGGATGATCCGTTCAAAAAGAGCGCTCACATTCCCTGGGGACACCTCCCTGCCCTCGGCCATCAGCTTGCGGAACCAACATATCGCTACTCGTGCCGCAGCACAACAAAATGGCTGATGGAATATCCCAGGGCGGCTCCCGCAAAAACGTCGGCGGGAAAATGCGCTTGCAGTGTGACGCGCGAGAAGCCCACCAGCGCCGCCGCGCCGTAAGCAACCCATGGAACCCAACGGTGCCGCCGGTAGCGCTCGGCAAAAACCGTGGCGATGGCGAACGCGGTGATCGTGTGGCCGGAAGGAAAACTGCTGTTGAATCCCAGGGCGCTGTTCGACTTGAACCAGGTGTGGCCGAAGTCGCCGGTGGGAGGAATATCGCTCGGGCGCAGGCGCCGGCTGATGACTTTCATTCCCAGCGAAAGGATTTGCGCGTCAGCGGCGGCCTGGCCGGCTTCGAGAGCCGTTTGCGTGGCGTAGGAATCATGGTGCGCCCAGCCAAGTGCTAAAGCCGCGGCCGGCACCGCAGCCATGCCGATGGCCGCGTTGCGCCCGCTCACCGCCGAGTTGAAATCCCCAAACGCATGCGTCTTGCGAAAATAGCGCGCGTCATGAGAATCGAGCGCCACCAAGCCCGCGGCTGCCAGCGTGACCGCCAAGGCAGGCTTCCAATGACGCCCTTCCGCAGCATGCACCGGAAAGAAGACGATCGGCTTCTGATCGTGAACGATCGCCGACGGCAAGAGCTTGATCGGACCGTCCACGGACCCGGGCTGCGCGGGCGGAACGGCAGCCATTCCGCTTTTTGCCTGGCCCTCGGTGCTTTTCGGAGACCCTTGGCTGAAACCCAGTGGAACAACGAACAAAAAGGCTGCAAGAGCCGCCACAGCTCTTGCCGTGGAGAGACGAAAGTTCTGGCGAACTGCAGTTGGCCGAAACTTTCTCATGTGGCGGAAAAGCCGGGCCGGCAACCAATGGCTATGGTCTGTCAATGAACCTGCAAGCTTTCGAGCATGTGGTTGTAGGTCGTTGCGAGGCGCGCGTAATCACGTTCCGGAGCGATGAAGACGAGGTACAAAAGCGAACCGTCCGAGCGCTGGAGGGCCACCAACCGGTCGCGCTCGCTCAGCGGCTGCCCGTTGGCATCCTGAAGAGGCGACGACCCGCTCAGCTCCACCGCCCGCGCCGCAAAGCCATTGAAGCGGGTCTTCTCAATGCGCCCGGCAGGCTTCACGTTCGAATCCTGCTGCTGCAAATTGATGATCAGTTGGTTGAAGGCTGCGTCGAGCGATTTGCCCGAAGCGGGGCGATACAGGCTCACAATCACGCCGTAGGAAACCGCATTTCCTGAGACCCCAGCTTGCGGCGCAATCGTCGCGCCGGAGTCTGTGCCACCGAAAACCTGCCAATTGTCCGGATAGGACACCGTGAACGCGCTTTGCTCGAAGCGGCGGAAGTTGCCGCTCGGAATCACGTCAGAAATTGACGGGTTGCCGCCGGGCTGCGGTGGGGACGGCGCCGGCTTGGCTTTGGGAGGCGGCGGCATGCCGAGCAACTTTTTCTTCACCGCCTGGAATTCGGGGCTGTCGGTTTTCCCGCGTCCGGGTAGCGGCGGGCCCAGCTCGGGAATCTCCGCGTCTACATCCTTGATGCGGTTCTCCGGCACGGGATGGTCGGAGAAAAACTGGATGGTCCGCTGCGGGTATTTCTTCTCGATGATCTGGAAGAACTGTGCCATCGCGTGCGGATCGTACCCGGCATGATAGAGGACGTAGGTGCCCACCTCGTCCGCCTGCGATTCCGCGCCGCGCGAATTGTGCAGCAGAATGGAGTTGACGCCAAAGCTGATCCCCAACTGCGCGAAATCAGTCAAAGCCCCCGAGCTCTGCCCCAAAAG
>JAHEKS010000137.1 GCA_024638215.1 Acidobacteriota bacterium
GCCTTCCTGCGCCCGCAAGCCGCCGACCTCGCGCTCGACGTCGCGTGCGGGCCGGGAGCCCTGGTTCTGGCTCTGGCGCCGCGCGTCGCCTTTGCCCGAGGTATTGATTTGACGGCCGAGATGCTGCTCCGGGCGCGGGCCTTCCAGAAAGAGCGCAACATCTCGAACGCTGCCTTCGACCGCGGCGAAGCGGAGCAACTTCCCTACCCTGACACCTCCTTTGACCTGGTCAGCTGCCAGTGTTCGTTCCACCACATGCCGAAGGCGGAACTGGCCTTCCGGGAGATGGTCCGCGTCGCCAAGCCCGACGGCCGCATCGCCGTCATTGACACGCTGAGTCCGGAGAGCGACCCTAAATACGAACTCCACAACCGCATCGAAACCCTGCGCGACCCGTCCCACACGCTGTCTCTGCGGTTGACGACTTATCTGGAGATGTTCGAGAAGAACGGCGTGGAAGTCACGCGACAGTCCCTGAGGCGTCGCCAGCGCTCCTTCAATCAATGGATGCTTCGCGCCGGCCTGGAACCGAAGCACAAACGCTATCAGGAGACGCGCCGGATGCTGGAGGAATCCGTAGCGGGCGACCGCGCCGGTTTCTCAGCCCAGCCGCAGGGCGACGACTTCATCATCACCCACAATGAGGGGATGTTTTTGCTGGCACGAAAACCCCTCGACTAGCAGGACAAAATCGCCGGCCCGAAAATCCAAAGCCCTTGAGTGATCTGGTTTTCTGTTTTCAGACTTCACACTTTAGACTTGAAGCTTAGACCTCACGTCTTCCGCTTAATGTCAACTGCCTTCTGCCGACGGCTTACTGCCTACTTCTCAGCAAACGGCCATTCGCTTCTCTTTCGCGACCGAATCAGATAGGCCGCCGTGCCGACGATCAGCACCGCGAAAGCGAAGACGATGGACTTTCCCGCCGCCGTCACCAGCACGTAAATCCATCCGCCAATCGAAATGATTCCTGGCAGCGGGTAGAACCACATTCGAAAAGGGCGTGCCAGTTCAGGCGAACGACGCCGAAGCAAGAAAAAACCGATCGTCTGGGGCAAATACTGGATCAGGACGCGCGTGGCAATCAGGCTGCCGATCACCGCACTCAGCCCGCCCAGCGTAAAGAACGAGGCGAGGACTCCCAGGGTAATCAAAGAAACGTGCGGAAATTCCTTCTTGGGGTGCAGCTTGGCGAAGGGGCGGAAGAAGTTGCCGTCCACGGCGGCGGCGTAGGGAATGCGCGAGTAGCCGAGCAGAAGCGAGAAGACCGAGGAAAACGCGATCCAGAGCAGCAGGAGGGTCATCAGATTTCCCGCCGTCGCCCCCTCGAGCCTGGCGATAAAAGCGGAAGCGACGAACTTGGTGTTCATCAGTTCCCGCCAGGGAATGACGCTCATGAAAGAGGCAGTCATCAGCACGTAAAGACAGCCGACGGCGATGATCGAGAACATGATGGCGCGGGGAATCACCCGGCCGGGGTCGCGAATCTCTTCGGCTAGATAACAAACATTGTAATATCCGAAATAATCATACAGGGCATAGAGCGTGGCGTGGCCGAGGCCGGCGAAAAAGACCCAGTTCATGCGGAAGGCGTTGGGAGGAAAATCCAGCAGCCGCGCGGCGCTCAGGTGCGGAGCACCGGAGAGGATGATCCAAAAACAGCCGAGCAGCACGCCGCCCACCAGGACCACCGATATCTTGCCGATGGCGCCGATCCGGCGGTAAAGCAGCACCACCAGCAGCAGCGGGAAAGCGGCGGCCACGGCGTGAACGCCCCAAGGCGGCAGTGTGGGAACGATGAAGTGAAGGTAATCGGCGAAGCCGATGCTCCCGCTGGCCACCGAAAGCGGCGCGGAAAAGACGATCTGCCAGACCATCAGGAAGGAGAGCCACCGTCCCGCCGTGGCCGGGCCAAACGCCTCGCGCAAATAGTTGTAGCTACCACCCGCCTTGGGCATGGCGGCGCCGAGTTCCGCCCAGACCAAGCCGTCGCAAAAAGCGATCAGCGCGCCCACCAGCCAGCCGAGCATCGCTTGCGGCCCGCCCATGGCCGCCAGGAAAAGCGGGATGGTAATGTAGGGGCCGATGCCCACCATGTCGGTGATGGCCAGCGCGGTGGCCTGCACCAAGCCAAGCTCGCGCCGTAATTTGGGACCTTCCGCCATTCGCAGCTATTCCCGGAGATTGGGTGTGTGAACTTGGACTTTGCTCTTTCGCGTTTTGATCCGGCGCCCCTGGTCCAACCCGCTCCAGGCGTTTCTCAGTCCCCTACTTCCTTTGCAGGCGGCGCAGAAGCTGGGCTTTCCTTTTAGGGTCGGGGCGGACGGTGCGCGCCGGCTGGCAGAGCAGGTAGACGGCGCGGGCGGCCTCGCGGAGGCGCGCCAGGCAATAGGGACAGCGGTTCGCCAGATGCTCGCGCACGATGGCGCAAGCCTCCCCCGTCAAGGTTTCGAGGATGCAGAGTTCGTAATACTCATCTAGATGTTGGCAGTCCATGTTCCCGTGACCGCCGCCAGGCGATGCCTCAAGAAGCGCATGGCAGCCATCATCCCCGCCCCAACTCGCGCGCTCGGTTCGCCAAGCTTGGCGGCGATTTCCTCTTCAGTGAGCCCTTTGAACACCGCCAAGTCCAGCATGTCGCGCTGTTTCTTGGGGAGCTGGTTGACGACTTTTCGGAGAAGGTCCTGGCGTTCGTCGAGCTGCTCGACTTCCGCCGCACGGGGCAGCCAGGCCAGCGCCTTTCGCGTGGAGTAATAACCAGGCAGCGCCGGAAGCGATTGCTCGGCGCGCAGGCGCTCGACGGCGCGGGCGCGAGCCAGCATGAACAGGCCCACTCCCAGACTGCAGCCCTCCCGGCTGAAGGAACGCGCCTCGCCCAAGACGCGAATGAAAACGTCGTCCAGAATCTCCTCTGCCGCGTCCCGGTCTCCCAGGGTTTGCAGGAGCATCCCCAAAAGGCTTGGCGCGTACTGATCATAGAGCTCTCCGGCTGCCTCCGGGTCGTGTTCCGCGAGGCGTAACGCTAAATCTTCAGCCGAGGTTTTTTGTCTCATTATCGCCAAGCGCCCCAACGGCCCAGGCAAAGGCAGACTAAGTGGTTAATTCTACCTCAGCAAGCCTGGCGCACACAGGAAATCACGCGCGGGGCGGAGGTAAGGATTTGCTGATAGAGATGATAAATAGAAACGATTGGACAGCCCGGCCGCTTCCGGTCAACTATGATTGTGAAGTCCCTAATAGGCATCGGGCCCGCGCCACGGGTGCCTTGCCCCCAAGCGTCCGCGGCGCAGCCCGGTGCCAAGTTTCAGTTTCCGCCGTCCAGTTGCTTTTTATCCCCGAATATCTTTGGCCGCTTCGTCCCAGACTGCCACGGTTTTCTTGAAGTAGGAATAATTCGCCAGGTGGCAACCGATGGCGGCATTATTCCCGAAGGTGGCGTCCTCGACAGAAGGCTTTCGCGTGCGCACCGACTGGAAGTAATTCCAAAGGTGCTCGCGGCTTTCGCTATAGCCGGGAGGAGTGAAGAACGTCGTGCTCTCGACAACCGATTGCGTTCCCGGCTTGGGGCCGTGTTCTGCTTCCCATTTCTCGGCGTAGTCGGCTTTCATCTTCTTGGGCCATCCCGGCGTGCAGGGCTCGTGGTTCTCGCCGTCTTGCGGGGTGAAGGAAAGCCAGTTGCCGTGAATCTCCAGTAGGCCCTTGGTTCCCATCAGGCGCGTGTATTCCGGCGCTTCCGTATTCAAGGAAACACGAAGCGCGGCGCGGAAGTTCGGATATTCATAGAGCGTGGTCATCACGTCGGGCACATCGCGGCCATCCTTCCAGCGGAAAAGGCCGCCGGCTGAAAGGGCGCGCTCGGGCGGCGCGGTGATCCCTGCAATCGTATGGATGCCGGTCAAGAGATGAACGAAGAGGTCGCCGGGGATTCCTTCGCCGTAATCCTGATAGCAGCGCCAGCGCGTCCAGCGCAGGGGATCGAAGGGCCGCTTGGGCGCGGAGCCGAGCCAGGTTTCCCAATCCACGGTCTCGGGTGAGAGGTCCGGCGGCACGGTATATTCCCACGCGCCGCAGGGATCGTTGCGGCCCATGCCCGACTCAACCAGGCAAACGTCTCCCAGCACGCCCTGGTCGAACAATTCCTTCGCCTTGAGATAAACAATCGAGCTGCGCCGCTGGCTGCCGATTTGCACGATGCGGTTGTTCTTCTGCTCGGCGGCGATCATCTCAAAGCCTTCGCTGACCTGATGGGTCATAGGCTTTTCGCAATAGACGTCCTTGCCGGCGCTGCAGCAGTCCACCACGATTTGCTTGTGCCAGTGGTCGGGCACCGCGGCAACGATGCAATCGAGGTCCTTGTTATCGAGCAGGTCATGATAACGTTTGGAAGTCATCAACTGGGGATTATCCGTAATTTCTTTGGCCAGCTCGATGCGCCCGTCGTAGAGGTCGCAGGCGGCGCCGCACTCGACGCCGGGCAGCTTGATCGACGTCCGCAGCAGCCCCGAGCCTTGCATGCCGACGCCAATGATCCCAAACCGCACGCGGTCGTTCGCCGGCACGGGCCGCGCCGGGTTGGGAATGGGCGAGGCCTCGAGCAAAATGGCTTTCGCCCCCAGCGCCAGGCCGGTGGCGCCCGCCGAAGTGCGCATAAAATCACGCCGGGTGATTCCGTCTTTTTGCATAGGACTGACCTCCTAAGAAATGAGAACTGCTCCGGATGGAAAAAGGCGGCTTCCTCTCACCTGCTGCATGCGTCACGGAAAGGAAGCCGCCTGAGAACCGCCTAGCCTTTGATTTCTTTGGCCTCCGCGTCGAAGTTCGCCACCGTCCGGTGGAAGTACGAATAGTTGGACATGTGGCAGCCGAGCGCGGTGTTGTTGCCGAACACTTCGTTTTCCATCACCGGCTTGCGGGTGCGGACCGAGTTGAAGAAATTGTTTTCATGGTCCGCCAGGTCGCTGTATCCCGGCGGCGGCACGAAAACTTCCGCCTGGGCGTCTTCCTGCCAGTGGCCGGGTTTCGGCTCGGGATGATTCGCGTGCCACTCTTCCAAATACTGGTCGCGGAGCTTCTTCGGCCAGCCATAAATCGAATAAGCCTCAGGCTGCGGCCGTGTGTCCTGCGGGATGTAAGTTACCTTCGAGCCTTCGATCAAGAGCGTCCCCTGCTTGCCGTAGAACCCGAAGTATTCATCCACGTAATCGTTGTTGTGGTTGCAGCGCAGCACGACGCGGTAATCGGGGTAATCGTACATGGTCAGGAGCAGGTCGGGGTAATCGCGCCCGTCCTTGAAGTAGAAGAGGCCTCCGGTGGACATGGCGCGCGAAGGCGCGGTGTTGACCCCGGTGACACGCTGGATGCCCGAGAGCAGGTGCACAAACAGGTCGCCTGCCAGGCCGGCGCCGTAATCCTCGTAGCAGCGCCAGCGGAAAAAGCGGATGGGATCGTACGGCCGCTGGGTCTGGCCGTCGAGGAAGGTGTTCCAGTCAATCGTTTGCTCGCTGGCGTCGGGCGGAATGGGGTAGACCCACGCGCCCGAATCCGAGTTGCGGTCCCAGGCGGCGAAGACCGTATCCATCATGCCCAGCTTTCCGGCGGCGAAGATCTCGTGCGCCTTGGCGTAGACAATCGAGCTGACGCGCTGGCTGCCGACGGTGCACATGCGCTTGTTCTTCTGGATGGCGTCAATCATCGCGAAGCCGTCCTCGACGGTATGCGACATGGGCTTTTCGCAATAGACGTCCTTGCCCGCTTCCGCGGCTTCGACCACCACCTTGCGGTGCCAGTGATCCATGGTGGCGATGAACACCGCGTCAATATCCTTGCGGTCGAGAATCTGGCGGTATTCGCGCGTGGTGGAGATGTCCTTTCCGCCCAGGGCTTCCTTGGCGGCTTCGTGGCGGCTGTCGTACAAATCGGCGGCGGCGACGCACTCCACGCCGGGAACCTTCAGCGAAGCGTTCAGGAGTTCGCAGCCGCGCACCCCCGTGCCGATGATGCCGAAGCGAACGGTGTCGGACGGCGCAACCGGCCCGGGCGAGGCCCAGAGCGTGGGCGGGTCAAGAATCGTGACCTTGGCGGCTGCCCCCAGAGCTGCGGCTCCCGCGCCCAGGCGCATAAAGTCACGGCGAGATAAAGATTTTTTGATCATGGAAATCAAAACCTCCTTACGAAAATTCAAATTGCGAGGAGTGCGGCGTACCGAAGGCAGAAGTGTGCCAGAAAAACGGGCAGTTCGAAAGATTTTTTCGTGGAAATTCGAGCAGCTCTGAAATTCGACTAAAAGTCATGTATTGGCGCAGGCGTCCCCCGGCGGCGCGCGCAACCTCACTCCCAGACCAGCAAGGCCACTTGCTTTTCGAGTTCCTGCGCGATCGTCTCGGCGCCGGTCCCCGGCTCGAACCGTAGCGGCGCGCCGATACTGACTCGAATCGTCCCGGGACGCGCCATGTGTTTCCCCGCCTTCTTCAATTCGAAAAGGCCGTCAATCCTCACCGGCACTACAGGAACGTCCAACCGCTCGGCCAGCAAGCCCACGCCGGCGCGGAAACGAGCCTGACGGCCATCCGTAGTTCGCGCCCCTTCCGGAAAAACCACCACGCTGTAGCCGCGGTCAACCGATGCGCCGGCATAAGCAAAGCTTTCGCGAAAGCCGGTCTGCTGCGGCAGCGGGAAGACGTTGAACAAAGCAACTACCAGGGCATAGCTCGATTGGTCAATTATTCTTTTGAAGAAGCCTGCCTCGGGCGGCGGGCGCCGCATTCCCTGCAGGCGCTCGCCGATCATGGCCACCGCCACCCGGTGCCGGAAGCGCGCCGGCAGCGCGGCGAGAATAAACCCGATATCCACGTAGGTGACGTGGTTCGCGACCACCAGCACCGGCCCTTGCGCACCGCGCAGGTTTTCCCGCCCGCGCACGCGCGGGTAGCCCAGCAGCAGCGTGGCCGGCCAGGAAAGCAGATAGTAAACCGCCACGCGAATCCAGGGAATCGGCCAGCGCTGGGCCCAGTGCGGATAGGAATAATCGGAGCGCGCGGCGGGCGGCTGGCGAAGCAGCGCCTCGAGCTCGCCCACCGTGGTGGCGGCGGCGAAGCACGATTCGTTCAGATCAATCTGATACCGGTCTTCGATGGCGCTGAGCAGCTCGACGCGATCCAACGAACTGAGGTTTAAGTCCCTTTCGAGATTGTCGCCCGGGTCGAGCTTTCCCGCGGCGCGGCCCGTGGCGCGCTGGATTAACGCCGCAAGAGTCCCCTGCGCAGTTTCATTTTCGCTGCGCCCGGCCAGGCGGGCCTGGACTGCCGCCGCGATGAGCCGCGTCTGCGGCTTCTGAATCGAGCTGCGCGGAAAATCCTTGTCCGGCCACACGAACCAGCGGCGGATTTGCTGAAAGCCCGCCAGCGTCGCATTGGCGCGGCGAACAATCGCCTCCGCGTCCTGCGCCTCGTCTTTCAAAATCAGCACCGCGCAGGGCTCGGCGTTGCCGCCGCGGTCGAGCCCCACCACCACGCAGTCGCGCACCTCGGGCTGGCGGCGCAGCGCGGCTTCGAGGTCGGCAGGATAAATGTTCATCCCTTCCGCGGTCACGATCACTTCTTTCAAACGCCCCTTGAAGTGGAGATTTCCCTCCGCGTCGAGCTCGCCGAGGTCGCCGGTGTGAAACCAGCCGTCGCGGTCGAGCAGCGGCCCGGCTCCCTCGCTCTGCCAGTAGCCGGAGGTGACGTTGCCGCCGCGCACCAGAATCTCGCCATCTTCGGCGAGCTTGATTTCGCGCTGCGCCAGCGGCTTTCCGATCGAGCCTTTGCTCAGGCGAAAAGGATGATTGACCGTGACTAGTGAAGTGGTTTCCGTCAGGCCGTAGCCTTGCACCACGGCGTATCCAAGCCGCCCCCAGAACTCCTCCACCTCGCGGTCGAGCGCCGCGCCGCCGGAAACCAGTGCCCAGAATTTCCAGCCGAACAGGCTGTGAATGCGCCGGAAGCGCCACCAGCGGCGCACAAAGTGCTTCCCTTCCGCGGCGGCAAACTGCCGGCGAAAGTCTTCCAGCTTCCCGGCCGCCTCATAGTCGCGCTCGATTTTGTCGCGCAGCGATTCGAGCAGCCGCGGCACCGCGACCAATATCGAGATGCGCTCGCGGCGAATCGCCGCGATGACTTCCGTGGGATTCAGCGCGTCGAGGAACATCACCATCCCGCCCAGCAATTGCGGAACAAAGATGCCCAGAAACTGGCCAAAGACGTGGCTGAGCGGCAACAGGTTGAGGAAGCGCAGGGGATGAACAAAGCGCTCCCACTTCAGGTATTTCTGCATTTCGTCTTCGAGCGGGCGCAGGTTGGCCAGGATATTCGCCTGGGAAATCACCACGCCCTTGGGTTCGGAGGTGGTGCCGGAAGTGAAAACGATTTCGACGGGATCTTCGGCGGCGAGGGCCGCGGCGGGATACCGGCCGCCCGAATGGCGTTCGAGCGACTCGCCGAGCTTTTCAAGAAGAAGTGGCTCTGCGCCCGGCACGCTCGCTGCCAGCTCTCGCGAACAAACCAGAAGCTTCGGCTCGACTCGCCCGGCGACGGCGCGAACAAAGTCCGGCGAAGCGATGCGATCCATCGGCACGGCCACGGCGCCGCGAAGCAAGCAGCCGTAGAACGCCGCCACCCACTCGGGACAGTTTTCACCCCACAGCAGGACTCGGTCGCCCTTGCCGATGCCACGCGATTCCAGTTCCCGTGCGAACCGATTCGCCGTTTCCGCCACCTGGCGGTAAGACCAGCGCAGGACGCGGTACCCGCGCCGTTGCGCGAAGGCGATGTGGCCGCCGCGCGTGTAAAAGGCCTCGAAATATTCAGAAAGTGTGCGGCCGGGCATGGAATTTGCGGCCGCGCGAAGCGGCCCGAGATTCCATGTTGTCACAGTCGGCGGGCCGGCTCAACTTCCCGGCAGGATTTTAGGGGCGGGCTTGCAAACCCGCCCCTACGATGGCGGCGTGACGCCGCCGCTACAGCTACTCGTTCAGGACGAAGTTCACATCAATCTCCGTGTCGACCTCGACCGGCTCGCCATTGAGCAACGTGGGCTGATAACGCCAGCGCGTGACCGCTTCGCGGGCGGCATTCACCAGCAGAGGATTGCCGCTGAGGACCCTCAATTCCTGAACCGTCCCGTCGGTGCCGATAATGGCGTGAATGCGCACCGTGCCCTGAACGCGCGCCCGGATGGCCAGCGGTGGATAGACCGGTGGCGGAGTAAAAAGCGCCAGCGCGGCTTCCACTTCCCCGCCCTTTCTGATCCGCATGACCGGCGCGGGTTTGGGGGGCGCGGGCGGCAGGGCGGGCTGGGGCGCGAGGATACTGATGATGGTCGGGTCCTGCCCTGACCCCGGACCCGGCAGTGCCCCGATGACTCCGATGCCAGGTCCGAGGTCAGGAGGGGCCGCAGGTTCGGGCCGAAAATCGGGAAGGTGCTGCGGAATCTTAGGCGGGGTCATCAGAATGTCGGTTCGGACCGCGTGAGTTTTCGCCCCTGGCGGAGGTTGCTTCGCCGGCGAGGGAGTCCCGCGCGGCGCACCCGGAACGGGAGTAATGATCATGCGAATCGGCGCCGGCAGCGCCTGCGTGTAAATCAGCGGAACCAGCGCCGCAAGGCCGATCACAAAAACCTCCAACGTATAGGCCATGGGAACGGTGGCGCGTTTCCAGTCGCCGGTTTTCATGGCCGAATAAGCAAGATAAACGAAGAAGCCCGGAAGATTGGCAAAGACGACGATTCCGGGCCAGAGCCAGCGATTGAAGCCTTCGCGGCGAGCGTCGGAGTACGTGTAGCAAACCGCCAGCGCGTAGACAGCCAGCCCCACGCCCAGCACGGCGGCTCGCAACAGGAGGATTCGGGTCGCGCCGGGAATTGACGCGACGGGCAGAAGCAGCGAAGCGGAGGCAAAGCCCAGCGAGCCGGCCGCCAGGGAAATCAGCCAGTGAACGGGGCGAAGCGTGGGCGCACGGTCGGTCGAGGAATCGAGGAGCGTCTTGAACATGGCTGCACCTCCGGGCGCGGGCGGGCGCTCGGGCCCGGCCGCCCTTCCGCCTCCCCGGGCGGGCCTATTGCCTCTCTGGTTAAATAGACACCGCACGGTGTTAACATGTTTCATAATTTTTGAGCGTGCCACGCTACGTTGGTCGAAGAAACGGAGATGTTTTACAGGAGGGAGGCTGAGCCGGATGGGGTGGAGTTGGCGGTTTTTTCAATGGGTTTCCGGTATGGTCACCGCTCTTTCCATTCCGCCATCCAGATGTTGCCGGTGCGCTCACCCATGCTGAACACCAGCGTGTCGCCGCCGAGGGCTATCCTGAATTCGGGTTGGTTTGCCAGCGAAAGCCGAGCGTCGTGAGAATGAAATAAGGCGAACGGCTCGCCCAAAGGGTGCTTGGTGGATGGATCAAGTCGCCGTGCCCAGAGGCAAACATAGCCGTCCCGGCCAGACGCGAAATAGACTAAGTTGCCATCTGGAGACCAGGCCTCCACCTGACCGCCGACACCCCCAATCCACATACTTTCGGGAACCGGACCGTCACGGACGGGGGCGATAAAAGCGCGCATGACAGTCCCGTCCGCGAAGCTGAACCAGCGACGGTCGGGCGAAAAGGTGTCGGTCCACATCCAGTCGTGGGTCTCGAACAAATCAGTCTTGCGCCGTGAGGACGGGTCCAGTACCCACGCCTTGCCGTCCACGGTATTGCCCAAAATCCATTTTCCATCCGACGACCAATCGGTGGCCTCGCCACATCCCTCGCACACCATTTCTGGCCCGCCGCCGGCGCTCGGGACGATGTAAACATTCCACGAGCGGCTCTCGCTGTAACTAACCCTGGAACCGTCGGGAGAGATACGGGGTATGTATTTGTCCGCTCGGGTGGCGGTGAGGACGGACTCCTGGCCCGTTCCCAGGTCCCGAATCCAAACTTCCTGACTGCCCGTCCGCGATGAGATATAAACCATCTTGCTGCCGTCTCGCGATAGCACCGGGAAGAAATCGTCGGCGTCTTCGTGGGTCAACCGCTGCGGCTTACCCACGACTTTGCCTTCGTTCGGGCTGACGCGCAGGCTCCAGATCGAACGATTCTGAGTGACGCTGGCAAACGCCACCCGAACCGTGCCCGCGGGCCCGGAAACCGCCGAAGGCATTTCTTCCCGCGCCGGGCCGGAGGTCAGCCGTTCGGGTGGGCCGGTGACCTTCCAGGTGCGGGGCGAGAGGCCGATCCGCCAGAGGTTGTTGCTGTCGCCTGCCCGAGCGGAGAAGATCAGCCCCTTGCTGTCCGGCTCCCAGGCGCCTGCTGTGACTACCCACGGAAAGACCAGCAGGTCACCGCCAAGCTTCGCGGCTCGCGTGGCCTCTAACGCGCCGGTCTTTATCGCTGGCCCACCGCCGAGAGGGGTCACCCACCAGTCAATGCTGTTTTCCGGACGAGAGCTGTTTTCAGGATTACCCAGGAACAGCAAGTGTGCGCTATCGGGCGACCAAACAGGTTGAGCCGCGGCAACGAAGTCGGGCTGGATCTGGCGGGGCGCTCCTCCCGCAGTAGGGACGACAAAAATGCGGGCGTTCCCGCGGATATTCAAGCCCGCTCCGTCCACGTAGCCCACCCAGTAGGCAATCCACTTTCCATCAGGAGAGAACCTGGCGCCTTGCCCGTCCGGCGCAAGCTTTCGGGCTGGCCCCCCGAGCGTCGAGACCACAAAGATGCCCTGTCCGCCTTGCTCGTAATCGTACGCGACGGCGGTGCCGTCGGGCGAAAACGACGGCTCGCCCTTGTCGCCCGGGCCTTGCGTCAAACGCAGCGGCTCGCCGCCGCCCACCTGCTTCACGTAGATGTCCAGATTGCGCTCGCCGCTCCGATCCGAAGCGTATGCAAGGAGCTTGCCGTCGGGAGAAAGGGCCGGGTCGGTCGTGAGTCCGGAATCCGACGTCAGGCGGGTGAGGGTGAGCACGGGCGCGGGGGCTGCGCCGCGCGCAAGCCACCAGGCAATGCCTGCCCCGGCCAGCACAATCAGAACCAACGCGACAACGACCCACGC
>JAHEKS010000411.1 GCA_024638215.1 Acidobacteriota bacterium
CCGGATGTGATATTCGGTGGTGTCGGTCTGGAGAACGTATTCCTGGCAAAGCATTTCCCGCGTCTTCTTGTGGCGCTTCTGCTGCGAGCCGCAAGGGACCGCGTTCATCGCCGTCAACGTTCCCTGCTGGTAAGACTTCTCCTTCGCGGCCCCGACCGCAGCGCCAAGGCCCAACGCCAGGAACAATGCCAGAGTTGTTTTCATGTGGGTTCCTCCGCCTTGCCCGTTCAGATGCTGCGGGAAAGTTTACCACGGGGCGCAAGCGAAGCGCGCCATTGTAGTCGGCAGGAATTTTGCCAGAATTTGAAAAAAGGTCGAACCCCGTCATTCCGAGCCCATTCGCTTCGCTCAGGGTAAACTCCGCGAGGAATCTGCTTTTTCTGTTCCAGAGTGATTGCGAGATTCCTCGTCGCCTGCGGCTCCTCGGAATGACGACTGGTATGTGCTTCTTGGCTTCCCTTATGGACCTGCCGCCTCCGCCTCTTCGGGCAGCAGGCGTTCCAGGCCGCGCAGCATTTTGATTTCGTCGGACGAGAAGCGATTCCCCAGCTCCGGACTGGAGAGGAACTTCTCGCGCTCCGCGGGCGGCAGGTCGCGCAGGTGGCGAAACGCCATCCGCAGCTCGTGCCGGCGCGGCTGCGGAACGTCGCGCCATTCCTGGAACAGCGCGCGCGCTTCCACGCGCTGAGCCGGTGACAGGCTTTGAAAGATATGCTGGCGCTCGCGCAGTTGCTCCTTTTCGGCGGCGCTAAGGGCGTTCCAGCGCTTTAAGTTTTCGCGGATGCGCGCCTGCTGCTCGGGCGAAAGCCGCTGGAAACGCTCGTCGTTCTTGAGCACGCGCTCCTGCTCTTCGGGAGGCAGTTCGCGCAGCCGCTCGATGAAGCCCGGCCCGGGCCCGCGCATCTGGCCGCGTCCGCCCATGCCCTGCCGCCCCATACCCATGCCCTGGCCGCGCATGCCCTGGCCGCGCCCGCCGCCTCCCGCGCCGTGCTGCGCCACAGCCGCGCCCGCCATCACCAGGACAGCGATGGCCGCCGCCACAACGCTCCGTCCCCTTCGAGTGCAAGATGTCCTGAAGCTAGTGCGCATCTTTGGCCTCCCTCTTGGGAAGCTCCGAGAGCACGTCGAAGCCTTCCAGCAAATCGAAATTCTCGAGCACGCCCATGTTCTGATACATCTTGATCTGCTCTTCCGGCGGCAGGGGTTTCGGCGCGGGCTTGGGCTTGGTTTTTGCGGAAGTTGGAGCGGGCGCCGCCTTCGGCGCGGTGGCAAGTTTCTGAACTTCGGCCACGGGAGGTTTCGCCTCCGGTTTTGTCCCCGGCTTGGGCAGTTCGTCAATCACGTAGGCTCCCGCCACCACGATCAGCACCAGCAGGGCGGCGGCAAAAATCCGCGTCGAGGGCAGCGCAAAAAAGCGGAAGGCCCACGGCCGCCGGGCCGGCAGCCTTTGTTTCAGGCGCTGGTCAAACCACGGGGAGGCCCCCTCAACTTTCCACTCGTCGAGCAGCGCGTCACACTTCTCAAAGTCCCGCGCCACGCGCAGGCAGGTCTCGCAGTGAAGGACGTGCCGCCGCGTTTCCGCCTCCTCCGCGGCCTCCATCAGATTGTGGACAAGCTGGAAAATCTTTTCGCGGTCAGGGCACGGGGTTGCGGAGCTCATATTTGTCCCTCCCTCACCAGTGGCTCCAGGCGCTGGCGCAGCGTTTCGTAAGCCCGAAACAGCAGCGACTTCAGCGCGCTCTCGGTCACGCCCAGGATTTTGGCGATCTGGCGGTAATCCACGTCCTGGTACTTGTGCAGGATCACCGCCGCGCGCTGGTTGGGGGGCAGCGACTCGACCGCCTGGCGGATAATTCGCCCGCGATCGGTGAGCATGATCCGTTCCTCGGCTCCCGGCTGAGGGTCGGGCAAGCGCGCCACTTCGTCCTCACCCTCGCCGTCCTCCGGCGCCGTCCGCCAGACCTTTCCCTTCCCGTCGCGAATGGCGTTGAGCGCCAGGTTGGTGGCAATCCGGTAGAGCCAAGTGGAGAACTTGGCGTCCGGCCTCCAGCGCTCGCGCGCCTTATAAACGCGCAAGAAAACTTCCTGCGCCAAATCCTCGGCCAGCGCGCGGTCGCGCACCATGCGCAGAAAGAAATTGATGAGCGGAGCGCGATGGCGGGCCAGCAGCGCCTCGAATGATTCCGCGTCGCCGCGCCGAATCCGCCGCATCAGCTCCAGATCCTGGTCCATGGCCATCGTCGCCACACTATTTATAACACCGTGGGAGAGCGGAAGTTGCGCGACAAAATGACAAGGCAACCCTCAATTTCGTGGTAGGGTATCGCAATGCAGCGAACGGATTTGCTCCTAGGCCAGGTTCGAGGCTTGGCCACGCGCGCGGCGGACGCGAACAGTCTGATGGCGCAAACCGTGGAACTGCTCCGCCGCGAGCGCCCGCACTACCAGTGGGTGGGCGTGTATCTTCTGGAAGGCGAGACGCTCGTTCTCGGACCCTACGTCGGCAAGCCCACGCCCCACACGCGCATTCCGCTCAACCAGGGCATTTGCGGCGCGGCGGCTTCGACCGGCAAAACGATTGTGGTGGACGACGTGAACGCCGACCCGCGGTATCTGGCGTGCTCGCTCGAAACGCGCTCGGAAATCGTCGTCCCCATCGAGCGCGATGGCAAAATCCTGGGCGAGATTGATATTGACAGCGACACGCCGGCAGCATTCACGGACGAAGACCGGTGTCTGTTAGAGGCGGTGGCGGAAATCCTGGCGGGAAAATTAGAAAGCAGAAATTAGAAATCAGAAAGCCGAAAGAGGAAAGCAGAGATCAGAGATGCCCCTTCCGCACCTGCGCACAAAGTGCACGGCATTGAGCTTTTCGAATTCTGGCTCCTGACTTCTGATTTCTAATTTCTGATTTCTGATTTCGAAAGGGGGCCCTATGCAACGGCGATCTTTCCTCCGTTCGGTGGCGCTGGGCGGCGCGGCTGCGGTAGGCGCTCGGCCCGGAGTCGGCGCGGCTCAGCCGTTTCCTCAGAAACCCATCGCGGACCGGCCGGCGCAAACTCCTCCCGCGCCCATGAAAATCACGCGCGTGCGCTTCTATCACAATCCCCAGTCGCCGCCACACTTTAACCAGAGCTATAACATCGTAACGGTTGAGACCGACGCGGGCATTACCGGCATTGGTGAGGGCGGCTCGCCCGACACGGTGAAGCAGTTG
>JAHEKS010000412.1 GCA_024638215.1 Acidobacteriota bacterium
CCGAGCCTGGCCAAACTGGACGTGGTGCTTCTCCATCGCCTGCTCATCGAAGGCGCCCTCGGCATCAGCCGCGAAGCGGTGCGCGATTTGAAATGCATCCGCTACGAGCGCGAAGCGGCGGACGCCTGCGCGCGGGTGGATCGCGGCGAAGCGCAGGCGTGCTTTCTGCTCAATGCGACGCCGGTCGGCGACGTCTGGGAGAACGCGCTCGCCGGCCGCGTCCTGCCGCAAAAATCCACCGACTTCTATCCCAAGCTTCTTTCCGGGCTCACCGTTTACTGGCTGGATCATCCGGCGGGAATTTGAAGCGCGAGGTAGCACGGCCATCCTGCCCGTGCACCCAAACCACGGCCGGGACGGCCGTGGTACGTCAGGCGGGCTGCGCGAACGACCGCACCGCGTCCTCGACGGTCGGGTAAACGTCGAAGATGCCGAAAAGCTTGGTGATCAGGAGCAGCTCGCGAAATTGCTGGTTCAGGCGCGCCAGCTTCACCGTGCCGCCGCCGTTGCGCGCCGTAGTGCAGCAGGCGACCAGCGCGCCCAGGCCGGCGCTGTCCACGTAGGTGACGCGGGAAAAATCCAGCACCAGTTGCGCGTCGCCCTCGGCGAGCGCCTCCTTCAGATGCCCGCGCAGGTAGTTGGCGCTCTCGCCCAGGGTGATAGTGCCGGCAAGGTCCATCACCAGGACGCCTTCCACTACGCGCTCGGTAATTGTCAAATCCATGGCAAAGCTCCGCGATCGCCCGTCCGCCGGCGGACGCTCACTCGAATTCCGAACACGACACGAAATATCCGCAGCGCGGGCAGACCATTTTGCAGTGGCGCGACTCGAGCCGCGCCGAGCACGCCGGGCAGAATTCCAGCGGCAATTCCGGACGCGCCCTTTTTTGTTCCCCGCGGAATTGCTCTTCGCTCATGCGGTCATTCGCTAGCGCAGCAGCGCCTGGATGAATCCGACGTCCCACGCCAGAAAAATTCCGAAGCCCAGGCTGAAGGCGCCGGCGGTGAGGCGCAGCACGCGCTCGACGATCTTGATCCGCCCCGCCGCGTAAACCAGCGGCACGCTCATCAGCATGCTCATCGCCATCATGCCGCCGATCGTCCCGATGCCGAAAATCACGATGGTGCCGATGGCCAGCAGCGCCGAGGGAATCGCGCCCACCACCAGCAGCAGCACCGCGGCCGTGCCCGCGAGGCCATGCACGACGCCCACCACAAACGGCCGCCCCGCCACGCGCACCACGTGGTGCTGGTGGGTGTGCCCGGCGCTGCCCAAGTGAACGTGCAGGTGCGAGTGCGTGGAGCCGTCGTGCTCGTGCGTGTGAATGTGGATCGCCGCCGTGCCGTGCGCCAGCTTCCGCAGCACGTTCGCGCCCAGCACGATCAGCATCAGGCCCACCGCGAATTCCAGGAACTGCGACATGCGCTCGCTGATCACCAGCTTGAAGGCGACAATCACCGCGCCGAAGACCAGCAGCGCCGCCGTGTGTCCCGCGCCCCAGTAAGCGCCCACCAGCGACGACCGCCACAGGTTGCGCTCCTCGGTCGAGAAGGTCGCGACCGCGGCCACGTGGTCGGCGTCGAGCGCGTGGCGCAGGCCGAGCACAAAGCCCAAAGCCAGAGTCGCCCAGACGGGAAAAGTGTGGGGCAAAGTGTGAAAAAGGTTTTCCAAGCCAGGACCTCAGTTCCCGGGATCATGTTCGCGCAGCAATTCCGCGATGCCCTGCAAGGCGCGCTCGAGCGTGCGCTCGTCGGGCAGGAACACGATGCGCAGGTGGCGCGTGCCCTCCGCCTCGCCGAACCCCGAGCCGTGCACGGCGAGGACTTGTTTCTCAATCAGTAATTGCTTGACGAATTCCTCATCCGACTCGGTAATATCCAGTTTCGGAAAGGCGTAAAACGCGCCGCGCGGCTTCACGCAGCTCACGCGCGGGGTGGAGTTGGCCCACTCCCAGGTCAGATCGCGCCGCGCCCGCATGCGCCGGATGATTCCCGCCAGGTGGTCCTGCGGGCGCTCGAGCGCCGGCCGCACCGCGTACTGCGCGGCGTGGTTGGCGGAAATGCGCGAGCGCAGCAGCTTGTGAATGCCTTCGATGTAGGGCTTCACCGCGCCCGCCTCGCCCGTCACGATGCCCCACCCCACGCGCCAGCCCGGCACCAGATAGGCTTTGGAAAGCCCGTTGAAGGTCACCACCGGAACGTCGGGCGCGAGCTTGGCGATCGAGAAATGCTCGCCGCCGTCGAGCATCAGCTTGTCGTAAATTTCGTCGGCCAGGATCACCAGGTTGTGCTGGCGCGCGATTTCCGCGATGGCTTCCAGCGCCCGGCGCGAATAGACCGCGCCCGTCGGGTTATTGGGATTGATGACCACCAGGGCGCGCGTGCCGGTAAAAATCCGGCTGGCCAGGTGATCGAGATCGGGCTCCCACTCGCGCCCTTCGTCGAGCGCGTAGGAGTTGCGCTGCGCTCCCAATCGCGCCAGCACCGCCGAGTAAAGCGGATATTCGGGGCAAGGCGTCAGGACATTTTCGCCGGGATTCACCAGCGCGGAAAGGCTGACGTCCACCGCTTCGCTGACGCCCTGGGTGATGAACACGTCCCGGATGTTGCGAAAGCCCTTGCTCTCGGCCTCGGCGCGCACCGCTTCGCGCGCCTCGGAAATCCCCAGCGACGGCGCGTACCCGTTTTTGCCGTCGGCCATCGCTTTCACTACCGCCTCAAAAAGGTGCGGCGGCGTGCGGAAATCGAATTTCAGCGGGTCGCCGATGTTGAGCGGCAGGATGGTCTTGCCCTCCGCCTCCAAGCGCTCCGCGATCACGGCGATGTCGCGGATGGCGTAGCGAACGTGCTCCAGGCGCGCGGCGGCGAGAATCTCGCGAACTTGGGAAACAGGACGGCTCATGAGCATCCAGATTTGTAACAGAAACCCGGCAAAGCGTCAAACAGCGATTTTGGATTTTCGATTTTGGATCAGTGCTGTCCAATTAAAAGTCGAACAGATTCAGTTGGATGCACGAATCGCATGGTTGTGACGAAGCGTCGAGGTTCAAAAAAGCCTGTGGAATCGGGGTTTTTTGAAAAATCGTGACGCTCAGAATTTGCAGGATTTTGTACAAGCTCAGGTCCAGCCGGAACTGCTTTTTCAGGATGGCGACGAGCACGTAAATGCTGATGGCCACCCACACTTGAGTCTTCACGGCGTTCTCCGAGGTGC
>JAHEKS010000138.1 GCA_024638215.1 Acidobacteriota bacterium
CAACCGCTCGCGCAGTGGTCCGATGTCGCGACCTTCCCTGATAAGGTCGAAATACCAGGCACCGTCGCGCGTGTCGCCATACAGCACCACGCCACGCACGCGGTTATCCACCAGCACCGCGCTCATGACCGAAGTGGTCAGAATGATCAGAACAATGATGATGACTTGTTTCCGCTTCACCAGTTTTTCCCGGGCCGACATGCTGCCTCTTCCCGCTTGAACGAAACGAGTATATCAAAGCGTGCCGCCGGAAGGGTCGCCGCCTCAGGGCGATCTCTCCTGCGCGCTCTCCGCCGGCGTGTGGCGATGGCGATGTCATGGCCAGCGCGCCTGGCGTGTCGCAATCTCGCCCAGCCATCACACGGCTTGACCATCCAAATCCGGCCGGAGTAAACTTCTGGTTGTGCGCCTGTAGCTCAGATGGATAGAGCGGTTGCCTCCGGAGCAACAGGTCGGGGGTTCGAATCCCTCCAGGCGTACCAGACCAGCTTTCTTAAACTCCATCAATCAGCTTGCTCCGCGCTGTTGCACCACGGTGCCCAAGGCCTCATACGGGCCATCGGCTTTCACCGCCCACCCGCGGAGAACGTCATTGGCAACGGATGAACTTGGGCGTCGTGTTCGAAACTGACAGGCACTCCATCGCGAAAACTGACACGCCTGCCGGAGTTCGAGGCAACACGTTCGCCCGCAGCGACGATTCCAATGAGATTCAGTGGGTCGGCCGCTGAAACAGTCACAATCTCACTCGACGGTCCGGCGCGCCGCGAGGCGCGAAGCGATTCGACGGCCACCGGCAAGGCAAACTGCTCCCCGAGGAAGCCGTCCACAAAACGTCCGCCCCGGACTTCGCCCCGGTCTTCAAGACGCCTGAAGACCACCCAAAGCGCCCGCCAGGCGACGGGAAACGTTTCGCGGCCCATCAGCTCGCGGAAGACGACTCCGTAACGGTTCAACAACGCGCGAGCGATGCTTTCAGCACGGGTCTCGCCGTCGTTTCGATCCATTTCGGAAGGCGGCAGCAGGAGCGCCCAGCGGCCGGTCGAGTGCCGCGGCCGATGCGCGCGTCCACATCCCTCACCCGCGCGGCGCTTGGGATCAATCAAGGCGCGCAGATTGTCAAAGCCGTCCGCTGTCACGAAACCCGCGGCTACGAGTTCCCAAAGCGCCGTCTCGATTTCCGACTTCAACCGGCGCGTGCCGCGCACAAGGTCAGCAAAAAAGGAAGCGCCGTTCTCCCGCAAGAACTCGAGTACGTCGGCAGCAGCGGCGCTCAAGCGCAGAGGAGCGTCCACCCGAACACCGTGCCCATGGGATGCGACCCAGTCCGCCTCTTCACGCACGAAGAAAGCAATCGGCGAGACACTGGTCGGCGCCACGCGGCGGGTCACGGTGCTACCGCCCGCAGCTTCCCACAAGGCCGGATGGGGAGAAAAACGTCCCCAGCCAACCGTTCCCGCCAGACACAGCCGGTCGAGAGCCTGCGGGTCATATCCGGCGACTCGGCACCGGAGAATCTCCGCTTCCCACGCGTTGGCTGGCGCTTGAAAGCCCTGAAGTTGCCGGATTGCTTCGAGAAGACCGTGTTCGCCGACAAGCTGTGTCCCGGGCGCGACGTGCTGCCAGGCAAGAAGCCAGCGCATGAACTCCGCCGGCGTGACTGGTTCGATTTCCTTGCGCAACGCTCCCAGCGTCAGCCGGTGGATGCGAGCGAGAAGCCGGCGGTCGCACCACTCGATCTCATGCCGGGTGAATTCGCCCCGCAGGACCGAGCCTTCCGCTTCCAGACGCAGCAGCGCTGCTTGGATCTCTCTTTCCGGCACATGGAGAACCTCTGCAAGCTCAAGAGCCGTCACTGGGCCCGCGTGGGCAAGCCAGCCTTGCACAACGAGGCGTAAAGCATCCTCACAGGGCGGCAATTCGTGTCCAGTCCCCACCGCAACTGTCGGGTAGAGAGCGGCGACGATGCCCGCTTTGGTCACGCTCAACCAGAACGTTTCACCATCGAGTTCAAACCTCGTCGCGCGGCCATCCGCGGCCAGCGTTTGGAAAAACTCGGCCCAGGCGCCGCCAACTGCGTCGGCGCCCGACGGCGCGTAGCCCGCCGGAAGAACCAGAAGCGTCTGCAAGGCGTCATCGAGCTCATCGGCACCGCGAACGTCCGGCCAGGCATCGGCTCGAACCTGCGCGATGGCCGCCGGGTCAAGCTTGCCGACCTCTTCGAGCACCGATTCCGGCAGCGTCCTCCGCAGCGAAACGGCGCGCGCGCGGCGCTCCTCGAGCGGCGCGTCGTCGAGATAAGTGTAAGGATTGGCGTTCAGGATTTCGTGCGAAAACGCGGAAGGCGCGGGCGTGTCCACGGCGACCGTGCGGATATCGCCCCGTTCCAGGGCTTCGAGCAGCCGCTTCAATCCTTCGAAGTCCATCGCCTCCGTCAGCACATCTTTCATCACTTCGCGGATGAGAGGATGGTCGGGAATCAAGATGTCGCCGGTGATGTTTTCCTGGCAGGCCGCCACATCGGGAAAAACCGAGGCGAGCAGATCGTCCGACAGGATGCGCGTCACCGGCAGCGGCACTTTGCGGCCGCCGCGAAAACGCGCCAGCGCCAGGGCGCGCGTGGCGTCCCAGCGCCAGCGAGTGCCGAAAAGGGGAGAGGCCAGCGCCGCCTGCTCGAGAACCGGCTTGGCCGTCGCGGGCGTGAGGAAGTGAAAGACGTCCGCAAGCGGAAAGCTGTGCTGTTCGCCCAGCGAAATATTCAGGCCGTTTTCGGTGGCCGCCGCCTGCAGCTCAAAGTTAAACGTCCGGCAAAAGCGCTTGCGCAGCGCCAGTCCCCAGGCCTTGTTGATGCGGCTGCCGAAGGGCGCGTGAATGACCAGTTGCATTCCGCCACCCTCGTCGAAGAAACGCTCGGCAACGATGGTTTTTGCGGTCGGAACGGCGCCCAAGACCTTGCGCCCTTCGGCGGAGTATTGCACAAGCTGTTCCGCCCCGGCGTCATCCAGTGCGCATTCCTGCCGGAGCCAGGCGATGGCGCGCGAATGCCCTTCCGCGCCGTTTGAAATTAGGGTGCCAATCTGCTCGCGAAGTACAGAGAGCTCGCGTGAAAGCTCATCCGTGCGTGACGGCGCTTCACCGCGCCAGAAGGGGACGTTTGGCGGCGCACCATGCGCACCTTCAACCAGCAGCCTGCCACGCGCGCTTTCAATCCGCCGGATGCGCCACGAAGTGCTTCCGAGCAGGAAGATGTCGCCCGCGAGGCTCTCGACCGCGAAGTCCTCGTCCACCGTGCCGACCGGCGTGCCGTCCGGCATAGCCACAACCGAATAGAGCGCCGTTTCGGGAATCGCGCCGCCGTTGGTAATCGCCACAAGGCGCGCGCCGCGGCGCCCGCGCAATTTTCTGTTGACGCGGTCACGATAGAGCAGGGCGCCGTATCGGCCGCGCCGCGCTGAGATGCCTTCCGAAAGCATGTCCAGAAGGCCGTCGAAATCCGCGCGCGGCAAATCTCGATAAGGATAAGCGCGGCGCACCAGCGAGAAGAGTTCCTCCTCGCCCCACTCTCCCGCAGCGCAGGCGGCAACGATCTGCTGCGCAAGAATATCGAGCGGACACTCGGGGATTCGAAGGGCGTCGAGCTCGCCCGACCGGATGGCGCGGGCGAGCGCCGCGCATTCGGCCAAGTCATCGCGAGTGAAAGCGAACAGCCGCCCCTTGCTGACCGCGCCCCTCGCGTGGCCGGAGCGCCCGAAGCGCTGCAAAGCCACGGCAATCGAGCGCGTCGAGCCCAGCTGGCAGACCAGGTCCACCGCGCCGATATCAATTCCCAATTCAAGCGACGCGGTCGCAACCAGGACGCGCGCTTCGCCCGACTTGAGCTTCTTTTCCGCCGCAAGGCGCAACCGCCGCGCCAGGCTTCCATGATGCGCCTCGACGGCGTCTTCCCCCAGCCGGCGGCGCAAGTGGTGCGCAACGCGCTCGGCCAGGCGGCGCGTGTTGACGAAAACCAGCGTCGAATGATGCTCGCCCGCGAGCGCTGCCAGCCGGTCATAAACTTCTTCCCACATTTCGTTCGAGGCGACGGCACCCAGCGGGCTCTTCGGCACTTCGACGGCCAATTCCAGGGGGCGCAGATGGCCGATATTGATCGTGGCCGGCACCGGCCGGCCCGTCCCCACCAAAAACTGCGCGACCAATTCGATGGGTTTCTGCGTCGCAGAAAGGCCAATCCGGATGGGAGAACGCTTGCCGTTGGCTTCCACCAACGCATCCAAACGCTCGAGGGAAAGCGCCAGATGCGTGCCGCGCTTGTCGTCCGCGACGGCATGAATCTCATCCACGATGACGGTTTCGACGTCCTTCAAAATCTCGCGGCTCTTTGCGGCTGTCAGCAGGATGTAGAGCGATTCGGGAGTGGTAACGAGAATGTGCGGCGGCCGCGCGAGCATCGCGCGCCGCTCGTGGGCCAGCGTATCGCCCGTGCGCACGGCGGCCCGGATCGTCTGCATCGGCAGGCCGCGTTCTTGAGCAAGGCGGGAGATCTCTCCCAGCGGCGCTTCCAGGTTCTTGTGGATGTCGTTTCCCAGCGCCTTCAGCGGAGAAACGTAAAGCACTTCCGTGCGGTCGAGCAGATTGCCCGCCAAGGCTTTCCGCACCAGCCGATCAATGCAGGCGAGAAATGCCGCCAGGGTCTTGCCCGAGCCCGTGGGCGCGGCAATCAACGTCGGCCGGCCGGCAAGAATCGCGGGCCAGCCCTGCGCCTGTGCCTCCGTCGGCTCGGCAAATTTCCACCGCTCGCGCACGAGCGGATGAGCCCAGCTTGGCGCCGGGCTTGTTGCGTGTGCCATCCTACTTATTCTATGGCCAGATGGGCGGCGCGCAAAACGTCGCGGCGGCGCAAGAAGAGCCATCGGGGGTCTTTATCCGGAGGCTGGAGTTTAGAGAGGCGGTGGTTAATGGCCGCCGCCGTCAGATAGTGCCTGCACGATGTCGCCCACGAAAGCCTTGGCGTCTCCGAACAGCATCAAGGTCCGCGGCATGTAGTAGAGGGTGTTGTCGATGCCGGCGAAGCCGGGACTAAGGCTGCGCTTGATCACCATCGTGGTACGCGCCTTGTCCACTTCGATGATGGGCATGCCGTAAATGGGGCTTCCCTGCTCGGTCTTGGCGGCAGGGTTGGTGACATCGTTGGCTCCAATGATGAGAGCCACATCGGTTTGCGGCATATCGCTGTTGGCGGTTTCCATCTCAACCAGCTTGTCGTAGGGAATGCCCGCCTCCGCGAGCAGAACGTTCATGTGCCCGGGCATGCGGCCGGCCACGGGATGGATGGCAAATTTGACGTCCACACCTTTCTTGGTCAGCAGGTCAAAAAGCTCGCGCACGCGGTGTTGCGCCTGCGCAACCGCCATGCCGTAGCCCGGAACCACCATCACGGAATTAGAGGCGCGGAGAATCCCCGCCGCATCCTCCGGCGTGGCGCTGCGCACGATGCGGTCCTGCTTCGGCCCCGACGCGACCGGCTGGAGCTGCCCGAAGGCTCCAAACATCACGTTGGTAAAGGAGCGGTTCATCGCCTTGCACATGATGACCGACAGGATGAATCCCGAAGAGCCGTCGAGCGCCCCGGCAACCACCAACACTTTGCTGTTGAGCACAAACCCCAGCAGAGCCGCGGAAAGGCCCACGTAGGAATTCAGCAGGGAGATGACCGTGGGCATGTCGGCTCCGCCGATCGGCGTGACCAGCAGGATCCCGAAGATCAGCGAGACGATCACCATGGCGATGAAAAGAAGGCTGTATTCCGGATGGATGATCAGGATGAGGGCCAGCACCAGCGCGGCGCCCAGCACCGAGAGGCTGACGAAGTTCTGTCCCCGATAGGTGATGGGCCGCTGGGGCAGGACTTCCTGGAGTTTGCCGGCGGCGATCAGGCTGCCGGTAAAGCTGAGCGAGCCGATGATCACTTCAAGAGCAATCTCCGTCATGCCGAACTTGGTCAGGTGCGGGAAGCGGACGTAGTACTCGGCGATGCCGATGGTGGCCGCCGCCAGCGCGCCGAAGGCGTGGCTCATGGCGGTTCGCTGCGGGACGGCGGTCATGTGGACCATGCCGAGTGGAATTCCAATCATCGTGCCCACCAGCAGCGCGACCACGATCCACTTGTACTGGACAAGTTCGGGGTTGAAGAGAGTGGTTCCGACGGCCAGAGCCGCTCCAATTTCGCCCGCCAGCACGCCTCGGCGCGCGCTGGAAGGCGAACTCAGCCATTTGAGCGCCAACACAAACAGGGCGATAGCGGCGATGTAAGCAAAATCCATCAAGTGCGTTGGCTGGAGGGTGGTCATTGTTTCTTGTGCCTGCTGAGTTTGAACATCCGAAGCATGCGGTCGGTAATGAGAAAACCACCAATCATGTTGCTGAACGCGGCGGCCACCGCCACAGCTCCCAGGACGATCGAAAGGGTCGATTCCGCGCGGCCGGCGATGATGATCGCGGCCACCACGACGATCGCATCCAGCGCGTTAGTCAGGGACATTAACGGCGTGTGCAGCATGGGGGACACGCGCCGGATCACCTCGAATCCGACGAATCCCGCCAGCACGAACACATAGAGGTTGCTGACAAAACCTTCTGGCACTGTCTCCTCCTTGAAGAACTAACTCGAAGCCGGCGCCGCGGCCGCGTAAAAGTCGCGCACGCGCTGGTTGACGATCTCGCCGTTCCGGGTCAAAAGGGTTTCGCGAGTAATCTCGTCGTCCAGATCCAATTCCGTCCTGCCGTCCTTGAACAGGTGGGTCAGGAAGTTGGCGATGTTGCGCGCGTAGAGCTGGCTGGAATGATACGGCACCGAGCTGGCCATATTGATGGTGCCAATGATGGTCACGCCATGCTCGACCGTAGTCTGGTTGAGGCGCGTCAACTCGCAATTGCCGCCGCGCTCGGCGGACATGTCCACAATCACGGAGCCGGGGCTCATGCGTTCCACCATCGCGCGCGTCACCAGCACCGGCGCTTTCTTCCCCGGGACGGAAGCTGCCGTGATGACCACATCGCTTTCCGCAACCACGCGCCCCAGGAGTTCCTGCTGGCGCTGGTAAAAGGACGCATCTTGAGCCTTGGCGTAGCCGCCCTTGTCTTCAGCCTCCTTGGCCTCAATGGGCAGCTCCACGAAGCGCGCTCCCAGGCTCTGCACGTGCTCCTTCGTGGCCGGACGCAGGTCGTAGCCGTAAACGACAGCGCCCAGGCGCGACGCCGTGGCGATAGCCTGAAGACCGGCGACGCCTGCCCCTATGACCAGCACGCGGGCCGGGGTGATGGTGCCGGCGGCGGTGGTCAGCATGGGGAAAATGCGAGGCAGGATATCAGCAGCCATCAGGACCGCTTCATATCCGGAAAGCGTGGCCATGGAAGACATCGCATCCATGTTCTGGGCGCGCGTGATGCGCGGCATCAAGTCCATGGCCAGCGAGGTCACGCCCCGGGCGGCAATGTCTTGCACGGTCTTTAGGTTGCCCAGCGACCGCAGGAATCCCACCAAGTACTGGCCCCTGCGCATCAACGGCAAGTCCTCGTGCCCAGTCTTGTCGTTGGCGCCATAGCAAAGCACTTGGGCAACAATATCCGCCGGCTGGAAGATCTCGGACCTGGAAGCGACGACCTTGGCGCCCTTGGAAGCGTAGTCGGCGTCGGGGTAGCCCGCGGAATAGCCGGCTCCCGCTTCAATGAGGACCTCAAAACCCGATTTCTGCAAACTCGTCAAGACCGACGGCATCAGCGCTACGCGCCGCTCGCCTGGAAATGTCTCCTTAGGAACTCCAATAACCATTCCTTTTCCTCATCTTGTCCTGACCGCAGCAGGACTGGGGATGACGCTCTATCGGTTCGCCGGGTGGCGATACCTTCCGCAGCTCTTTGGGTGAAGTTGCCCGGGCCCTCCGCCCTGGGTTCGGGCCCAATCGTTGAACTTGCCTTTTGCAGACCAGATCACGCAACCTAAAAGTGTATCATATCAGGAAATCAGATCGTGGCGTGTTCTCGTTCAGGCGGCAGTCCTATATACCCGAATCTGCAGGCCAAGCGGAGTAAATTTCGCGACTTGGATTATGGAAAGATTGACGCAATTCAAAAGTGCAATCGTTTGTGCGGCCTCTGTACCGCGCGTGAGTGCCAGAATACCTGAATAATCGTTTGACAGTGCAACCTGTTATCGCCGATTATTTCGGAATTCCAGCAGCCTCCGTTAGGCTGGCTTAAGCACGGTGCACACGCTGGCGCAGATGGGTCCGCCGATATTAAACGTCGCCGCGGCGCGCGCATCCTTGACCTGCACTTCCCGTGGCGCCTGGTGCAGAAGCTGCATGGCCGCCCAGCCGATCATGGCCACGCCCGTCGCCCCCACCGGATGCCCTTTGGCAATCAAGCCTCCTGAAGTGTTGATGGCGCACTCGCCGTCCGGGGCGGCCTTACCGTCGCACCAGTACGCGGCTCCCTTGCCCGGCTCCGCCTTGCCGATCACCTCCGTGCCAATCGCTCCCATCACGGTGAAGCAGTCATGCACTTCAGCCACGTTGACATCACCGGGCTTCACTCCCGCCATCTCGTAAGCCTTGTTCATGGCGCGATAAGCTCCCGCCGGGCGCAGCACGTCGCGCCCCTGCTTGCGGAGCGGATCGGTTGCCTGACCCCAACCGGCTACTTCGACGCAATCCTGTTTCTTCCGCCCGAGCTTCTCGAGCCCCTCTTGGGTAGCCAGGATGACCGCGGCGTAGCCGTCGGTGATCTGCGAGCAGTCATAAGTCTTCAGCGGCAGTCCTTCGACCACGTAGCGGTTGATCCCCTCGATCTTCATCGCCTGTTCGAGCGAAATCTGCACCTTGTTCATCTGCGCGCAAGAGTTGTACTTGGCGTTGGCATACTCGCGAACCGCGATTTCGGCCAGTTGCTTTTCGCTCACGCTGTGCGCCCGCATGTATTCCGCCATCACTTCGGCGAAGAGGTGCGGGAAGACAAAGGTCTTGCCCTCACGCTCATCGGGAAAGGAGAAATACCCCAACACCTTACCGACCAGTTTGCCGTCCATCTTGCCTTCGGCGTCGCGCATCTTTTCGTAGCCGACGGCGATGCCCGTGTCTCCCATTCCCAACTGCAGCTTCTGAATCACCGAGAGCACCGCCTGCCCGCCCGAGGCGCAGGCGTTCTCGACGGCTTCCAGTGGCTTGGCCTCGAGGCCGGGAACCATCGCCATCAGCCCAGCGAGCAAGCCCTGCTCGTTGAGGGTGAAGTTGCACGCCGCCCCGATCGAACCCACGTCGAGCGCCGCCGCGGGCGCATCAATCTTCCGGCACACCCCTTCGATGGCATTCGAAACGATCTGCGGCACCGTCATGTCCATCAGCTTGCCGAATTTCGATTGGTGATATGCGGCCAAATAGATGCGTTTCATGTCTCCTCCTTGTGGCGCCGGCACACGGTCAGCGGTTCTGGGTCTCTTGAGGATCAGGCGCCCTGGCGCCCTTTTTCCGCCTTGAGCCTCAAGGTCTCGTACCGTTCCCTAAGCTCCGACTTCCTCACCTTTCCGTAGGGCGAGCGCGGCAGCGCTTCGAGGAACACAACCTCCTTCGGCAGCTTAATCTTGGCCAGGCGCCGCGAAAGATAATCCGTCACTTCGCCGGCCGTCAACGTCTTTCCCGGACGCACGACGACGAAGGCTACAGCCGCCTCGCCCCACTTGGCGTCTGGTACCCCCACGATTGAAGCGTCTTCGATCGCGGGATGCAGGACCAGCTCGCGCTCGACCTCGGCTGGGTAAATGTTCATGCCGCCGCTGATGATCATATCCTTCAACCGCCCGGCGATATAGAAATAACCCTCCTCGTCCTGGCGCGCCAGGTCGCCGGTATGAAACCAGCCCTCGGCGTCGAGCGCCGCAGCCGTCGCCTGCGGGTTGTTCCAGTAGCCCTTGCACACGTGCGGCCCGCGCAGCCACAGCTCGCCCGTTTCTCCTCGCGCAACCTCACGGCCATCCGCGGCCGCCAAACGCGCCTCAGTAAACATCATCGGCTTGCCGATCGAGCCCGCCTTGCGCTCCACATCTTCGGCGGTCATGGCGAAGCAGTTCACGCCCACTTCCGTCAGGCCGTACCCTTGCTTGAACGCAATGCCGCGCCGCCGGCAAGCCTCGGCGATCGAAGCGGGCAGCGGCGCACCCCCGCTGATGAACCAGCGCACACTCCTGACTTCTGCGGTAGCGAATTCCGGCGCTTCCATCAGCATCTTGAAAGTGGTCGGGACGCCAAATACCACCGTTGCGCCTTCCGCCTCGATACCTCGCCAGACTTCCCTGGCGTCGAACTTCTCGTGCAGCACGATTCTCCCGCCGACGACGAAAATCGGCACCAGAAACACACTCAAACCCCCGGCGTGATACATGGGCGTGAAGATCGGCGCCACGTCGTCCTCGCGCAGTCCCCAACAGGCCGCCGTGTTGTACCCGTTAAAGGCTATCATGCGGTGCGGCAGCATGACACCCTTGGGATCTCCGGTGGTTCCGCTGGTATAAAGAAGGCAGTAGACGTCCTCGGGGTCAAAGCGTGCCGCGCGAAAGAGATGAGGCGCTTGCCGGGCGGCAGCCGTGGAGAAGTCTTTAGCGTCCGCCTCGCCCCCATCGAGCGCAATCCAGTGCGCGATTCCGGCGCTGCGCAACTCCTTCGCCATTCCCGCGTAGTGGCCTGAGTACATCAGCGCTTTCAAGCCGCAGTCGGCGACAATGCCGATCAGCTCCCGCGCCGCCAACCGAGTACTTAGGGGAACCAGGATCACGCCGGTTTTGCCGGCGGCAAAGAACGCATCCACGTACTCCACCCGGTTCTCAGCCAGGATGCCGACGCGGTCCCCTTTGACGATGCCCAAACCTTCCCAGACCTGCGCGCAGCGGATGGCCCGTTGATCAAGTTCATAATAGGTGTAGGTTTGGCCCGCGGGGAAAACTTTGAGGGCAGTGTTATGCGGCGTCAGCCGCGCCCGCTCGCCAAGGACATCACCGCCCATCATAAAATCTAATGCTCCTGGGTCTTGGGCGCGGGCGGTTCCTGAGCGAGCACGGACAGCAAAGCCTTCGTCAATTGTCCTGGGCACTCACGCTGGGGCACGTGCCCGCAATGCTCCAAAGCCGTCAGCCGCGATGCCGGAAGGCCCGCCTGCATGCGGCGCGCGTACTCCAAGGACAGTAGTTGGTCGCTAGCCCCCCATAGGAAATCCACCGGCACGCGCACTTCGCCCAACCGGCCTTCCAGCAAGTGCCGAGAGACATCGCGCCCATCGGCCATGCGGGCAATGGGACCGGTGTTCGCCTGCCGCACAATGTCGTCAAGCACGAAGCCCGGCACGCGGGGGCTTCCCGGGTCCATCTCCGCATCGAGCAGCTTGCGAGCCTCCGCGCGGTTGCGGGGCATGAGCGTCAGGTCAGGGCGGTCGCCACGCAGCACTCCGCCGTCAATCACCACGATACGTGACAGCCGCTCCGGATGCCGATGCGCGTAAAGCATGGCCAGCATCCCGCCCAAAGAATTGCCGACGAGCTCCACGTTTGCCCCGCCAGCATGCTCGACGACCGCATCCACACCTTTCAGAAGCAAATCGAGGTTCAGGGCCCCGCTGTGCGGCTCGCTCTCGCCATGCCCCGGAAGATCGGGCGCCAAAACGCGATACCCACCCACCAACCCTGGGGCAATCTTCGACCACGTGCCTGCCTGGTCTCCGGCGCCGTGCAGGAAAACTACGGGTGGCCCGCTCCCGCCTTCGAAAAGCGCAATCCGACCCGCCGGCGAGGTAAGGAAGCTCTTTCTTAATCCTCGACTTGTGAGCGCGCGGCGCTCCTGCCACGCATTGATCTCCAACGGATAGCGCCAAATCGCCAGGACCGCACCCAGCACGGCAAGCAGAACCACCGCGATCCCTGCAACGAGAATAGCCATTTTCATTGTCATGGCATGCGGAAGGCTACAGCCGCTTGGTTGTATCCCACCCCCGACCCCAC
>JAHEKS010000139.1 GCA_024638215.1 Acidobacteriota bacterium
GATCCCGCCAAACAGCAGCAATGGATTTCCCTTTGGCGTGATGATGTAATTCAGAGTTGAGCCGATGACCAACGCCAAACCGATTCCCACCGGGAATGCCACGGCAAGGCCAGCCGTGGCAATGGCCGCCACCAGAAGAAGATTCGCGATGTTGAACACCACCCCGCCCACAAAAGCCAGTAACAGGTGGTGTCCGTCGGCAGAGGCAAGATTATGAATTAAGCTGTCGGGACTAGCGGCATCGGTACGCCCGAAGGTGAATCCCAGGATCAGCGCTATGAGCAAGATGCCCGCGACGTAGTCCCAATAGAAAAGCTCAAAACGCCAGCCCCGGCAGAGTTTTTGAGTGTTTGCCCAGCTTCCCCAACAGATCATGCTGAGGACCATCAGCAATAGCGCTACGGCATATACCGACGGTATGAACATGAGAATTCCTCTCTATTGGGCGTCCTTGACGCAGCGGAATCCGAGCGTGCCTGCCCGGTCCTTGCTGGGCGCCATCAACAGATACTTTCCGTGCTCGGTCAGCTTATAGGCCTGGGGGAAATACCACAGGGAACCCTGGGGCTGGTAATAGCTTCCGCCTTTGAGGACGCCCGCTCGAGTATGCTCATCCACGAACTCGTCCGTCCACTGCCAGACATTTCCGACCAGGTCCATTACCCCAAACGGGCTGGCGCCCTTGGGATAGGCATCGACATTGGTGGGCGGGCGCAGATCGCGACCTTTATCGGGAACGGGTACCGCTGACGCGTCCCATTCATTGCCCCAAGGATAGGTTCGGCCGTCGGTGCCTTGCGCGGCATACTGCCACTCCCACTCGTGCGGCAGTCGCTTGCCCGCCCAACTTGCATAGGCGCGCGCGTCCTCAAGCGAGACCCAGGTGACGGGCTTACCGGCCCAGCCATCGTGATAAGTGCCGTTTTTCCAGTCCCGCAGGAAATTGTGGTCGTCGGCCGGCTGATATTGGGCCGCCTCCATGAACTTCTTAAAGTCAGCATTTGTGACCGGATATTTATCAATGTAAAAAGATTTCACATGCATTTTGTGAGAGTGATATCGCCGAGGAGAATCCTCCCAAGGGAACTGCACGTCCACGCCGACGTCGTTGCCTCCTTCGATCATGATCCCGGAAGTCCGGAAGTCGTAATCTCCTACTGGAATCCTGACCATGCCTGGAGGCGTCGAGGTGGCTGGCGGGGTGGGCGCGATCTCAACCAGGTGCTGGGGAAGGAAATGCCACTCGGCGGACAGACTCCGTAGCGGCGTGCGCGAAAGCTCCTTCATGGTAGCCAACAGGGCTGCGATGGTTCCTGAGGCCTCTTCATTCTGGGCCAGCAGAGCGCCAAAACCTTCGCCCTCGATCTCAAAGCTGAGCGTTGCGAGGTCGCCGTGGATCTCCGGTTTTAGCTCCTCGCCATGCCACACGTCGTAAAAGCGTTCCCCGCTGTGATAAGGCACTTCAATCTGGCTGCCCTCTACGTCGTACTGATTGCGGTTGACAATGGTCCAAAGAGTCTTTCCATCCCCTGGGAACTTGCTGGCGAAGACACCGTAGCGCAGTGTGGGCGTGTGAGGTTCCCAATCCTGGCTGATAAGCAATCCCGCAAAGGCCCGTTCGATCTTGGCCACCCGCCGCAGGGCTTCGGCATCTCGGTCTGTAATCTGGTTCCATATGCCCCAGATGTTCTCCCAACTTTCGTAGCCCACACCATTGAAGAAAGCAAACTGCAGGTTGTCTGTTTTGCGGTGATTCCAGCGGTCGCAAACGTTCACCATATGACGCGGTTCAAGCCACTTGTAGCGGCTGATCATCGGCACAAAAGGATATTTCCAGTAGCCCCAGGACATGTTGTTCCATTGGAGGGCCTCGTCGGCGGGCCCGCCCTCGGGTTCGAGAACTATGGGATGACCGGTCCGATCGGAGGCAGTCCGAAATGAGTGTGGCACACCGTCGAGTGTGTCCCCATTGATACCATCAGCTCCGATTTCTGCCATGGCTTTGGCTGTCGCATCAGCATTCGGCATCATCGGGTCCCGAGTTCCCTGGTCCCAGAGCATTACTGGGAAGAGGACGCGAACGCCGCGTCGGTGAAAGTCCTGAATCATCTGGCGCAGGCCCTGGATACCACCCGGCATGTCGTGCAGCAGGTCGTATTGATTGCGATTGTCAATGCCGATGTTCGGATAGGTGGGCCAGATCAACACGGAGTCAATGCCGCCATAGCGGTTGTCGAGGTCATCGAGGTAGCGGTCCACCGTATACTTGCCTCCCACGGGGTCGTAGAAGTACCGGTCCTCGATCATCATCTGCGGCTGGATGAAGCTTGATTGAGCCCACTTCAACTCAGGACGCTCGTATTGTGAGGGGTCGTAGCCAATGCGAATCCGGCGCTCGACTCGCCAATGCCGGACGTCCTGGATCCATGTCTGGAAAGCCTGCACCGGATCCGGTATCTCGCCACTGCGATAGCAGCACTCCCCGGTATAGGTCTTGGCGTCGTCAGGCCCCGGGATCTGTTCGTGTTGCGGTTGGAACCGCGTGTCTTGCGCCATGAGGAATGGTGCAAAAAAAGTAAGAAAGACCAATCCGCAGAGTAGGCTATTTCTTTTCATGCGTGCTCCTCAGTCGGTAAGTTCATGTGACTGGTCGACCCGACGAACTTCACAGGCTCCCTCTTGGTTATCCGCACTTCCGGCGCCCATCAACTTCCGATCGTCCCCTACCTTCAAGTGGTATTGGACATTTACTGGCGTAACGATTTCTCTGAAGGTACTTCCGATGATCTTCCCTGCCGCTGTTAATGAATACAACACCTCGTGTCGGCAAGTTCCTCGAGAAGACGGACTGGATTTCGACAGAATCCCACTCATGCCTCGCGCCCGCCAAGGAAAGATATCCGATGGGGGAAAAGAACCGTCGCTCGGCTCGATAACCTGCGAGTTCGTCCGAATCAATGGACCAGGCAGCTTACTTGTCCGTACTTCGATGGTAGGCGTTCAAGGCTCCGTCTCAAGTTTGAGTCTGTAGACGATCAACTTCCCTCCCCGGCTGCCGAGGAGGGAAGCGATGTAGATGCGGGCTCAGAACTCGATATGAACTCCAAACTGTACTGAGCGAGGCAGATTCTGGCCCAAGGATTTCCCGAATAGGGAGCTTGATAAATCGCTATCGGGTTGAGTCAGGTTTACGCGGTTGAAAAGATTGAAGACATCCGCATGAATCTCCGCCGAAGCACCCTCGGAAGTGAACCAAGGGATCTTGAATGCCTTGGTAAACTGCGAGTTGAGGTTGGCCATGCCGGGGCCGATGAAGGTGTTACGACCGAGGTTTCCGGCCTGCCCGAAGGGCGGAGCCGGGAAGGCGGACGCCGCGGCGAAGCCCTTAATGAAAGAGCTTCGGTTGGTAGATATGTAATTGCCGAAGGAAGGCGTATCGGGGACATCATACGAGTAACCATCGGCATTGAAATCGCCGCTGCCCGGCTTCAGGCCAATAACGTTGCCGTTCGCGTCATAGATCGGATTGAACGATGCACCCGTATAAACCGTGAAAGGCAAACCGCTCTGCAGGACGAGGATTTGGGACATCCGCCACCCTCCCAGGACGCCTTTCGCGAATTTGGACTGGAATGGGGCTGGAATCAGCCAAACGCTGTCGACCGTGAACCGTCTGCTCACGTCGAAATCGGACAAGCCGTGCTGGGCATTAACGTTTAGTGCATTTAAAACTGACTCGCCGTTGTCAGTTCCATTGTCATTGCTGCTGAGCTCATCCGTTGCCTTGCCGAACGTGTAAATGCTTCGCAACTGCCAGTTCTGGCTGAAGCGTTTGGTCAGCATCAGGGTGCCATAGTGACCATCTGCGGTACCGATCGTCCGGCCGTAGATTATGCCACCAAAGTATGGATTCAAACGCGTCTGCGTCGCGTCGTTAATGATGAGGTCCCCTGGAAAGCGGTTCACATCCGTCTGAACATAGAGGTGATCGCTATGCGAACCGTTGTAATCCGCCTCCGCAATCAGGTTGTGCCCAAAGTCATGCTGGATCGAGAACATCCAGTTCTGAGTGCGGGGCTGGTCCAAAATAGGTTGCACACCCATGGCCTGAACAGGAATTCCTTCTATGCCCCCTGCCTGGTTGACCTGAAAGGTTATCCCGGACGGAATCGGCCAGATCATCCCTGTGGAATCCCCCAAACCGTAGGAGAGAGGCCCGGAGTTGGAAAATATGCCGAAGTCCGCAGTCGCCCATACCGGAGGCGTGGCACGAACCGCAAATGAGTATGAGCCATCGGCGACGTTATTGTAGAAGAGACCGTAACCGGCTCGCAGCGACGTCTTGCCATTGCCAAAAACGTCCCAGCCGAAGCCGATGCGCGGACTGAAACCGTGTGGCCGGTTGTTGACAATATAGCCGGCATTTCCACCCCGCACAGACATCACTCCGCTGGCAACCTGATCGGCAAAAGTTGCCCCCTGTCCCGTCGTGAAGAAGGGGAACGGTGTGACGGAATTGTGATACGTGCCCCAATGGCCGTAATAGTCGAACCGCATTCCGGCGTTCAGAGTGAATCGCGGAGTGATTTTCCAGTCGTCCTGCACGAAGGCACCCATGTAAAGCCAGCGGAGAATCTCATAAAGGTCATTGGCCAGAGCTCTGTCCGCCACCTTCATGGAAGGGCCGTACTGGTAGTCGGGGAGATCCTGGGCAAAGTCGATCAGATTGCCAAAATAGAAGTAGGGGCGCAACTGGGGTGGCACGAAGTGGTCGTCGTCGTGATGCCGATCCGCATCGAAGCCTGTTTCGATGGTGTGTTTGCCGTGCGTCCAGGTGAGCACGTCGTGCCAGTTGAAGTTATCGTGGACCCAGCCGGCCGGACCCCATTGACTGAAGCCGGAGATACCGGTTGGATAAGCGTTGGGAAGCTGCAGGGTGTTGCCGCTCGTGCCCTCATTGTTGCCATCAGCGTTTCCGGCCGAAAAGGATGCCTCATTCAAGAGAGTGGGTGAGAAGGTATGGATCCAATCGAGCTTGGCGTTGACCCCGTGATTGGGCACCTTTATGCGGTAGACGGGACGGGGGTCCGCCTGAAGCTGGTCCGAGTAAGTGTCAAAAACGGAGAGGAACAGACGGTCTTTGTCCTGATTAAAGTTGTAGTCGCCGCGCACGTGCCACTGATAAGCATTATGGGTAAGACTTTGAGAGAAGAACCCCGTGCCGACGGCTGGCAAATCCCCGGGCAAGCCGGCGGGGGCGGGAAAGAGACCGGGATTCTGTGCCTCAACTTCAGAGACAGTCATGATTCCGCTCAAGGATCCTGAAGCAGGCGGGGCCAGCGTGAAAAATGCGTTGGCAACGCTGTTGGGGTAGTTTTGCTCCACCCATTGCGCAAACTGCGGGGTTTCAACCGTGGCTACTTGAGTGGTTGCCTGGGAGGACCTCAGCACGAAAAGGCCGCCGAACACAAACAGCTTGTTTTTGATTATGGGGCCGCCCAAGGTTCCTCCGAATTCATTCCGACGGAAGACCGGCACGGAGTCCTGGAAGATCGTACGGCTGGTGATGGCGTTGTCCGTATGGTACCCGGAGAGTGAGCCGTGCAGGGTATTCGTCCCGGGTTTCGTGTAGACCTGAATCAACGCACCGCTGTACCGGCCTTTGGAAGCGGAGAAATTGGCACCCGAGACGCGGATGGCTTGAACAAAGTCCGGCTCCGGCGTTAGGTTCACAACCCCGTCGCGCGACGCGCTGTTGTAGCTAGTACCATCTACCTGGTACTCGTTGCTTTCCTGGCGCTGGCCGACGGCGTTGATTTCAAAGGCCGGCTCCTGCTCGAAGCTGTCGTTATTGGCCGAGCCCGATCCCGCCGCGCCTCCTCGTGGCAATCCAGAGCCCGTGATTCCCGGCGCCAACTGGATGATGCTCGTGTAAATGTTGCGGCCCAAGAGGGGCGCAGTCTCAATGGTCCTCTGATTGATTTCGCGCGACGTGTCGCTCTTGGCTACCTGGACTGACGCAACGGTCGCCTTGACCTCAACCGAGGTGACCTGCTGCCCGACGAGAAGCTTCGGATAGAGCGTCCTCACTTGGTTGGACTCTAAGAGGAGATCGGACTGAGTCCACGGTTGGAAGCCTGTGGCCTCCACCCGCACCCGGTAGGTTCCGCCCCCGAGCGCAATGACCCGGAAGTCGCCGGTGGAGCCGGTTACGGTTGTGGTCTCGACATTGGTCGCTTGATTGGTAATTACGACCTTCGCATTGGGAATGGCAGCGCCAGATTGATCGACAGCGGTCCCTACAAAGCCGCTGTTGAATTGTGCGACCGCCGGGACAGCAAAGGTCACCAGGACCCCCAAAAGCACGAGTAAACTGGAACCCTTACTGAAGAAGAGCTTCAACTGCTTCATGGCAGTTTCTCCTTATCTGTTGACATTGAGGTGCCGCCGCCAGACGGCTTAACCTCTTCAATGCGCGGCAGCGTGTCTTCCTTATCTTTCTCAGCTTTTTTGTCGCGAATAGCTTTGGCCACGATACGCTCAGCCTCAGATCGCCGCCCCATCTTTTGGTATACGCGGCCTAGTTCCATTTCCGCCGCGTAATGGTCCGGTTGCTGGCGGAGGCATGCCTCAAGTTCTTCAGCGGCCTTGGCTGGATCCGTTCCCAGATATGTCTTCGCCAGCTGATAATAGGCGTCGGCATAAGTGGGGTTGAGTTTGATGGCTTCTTCGAGTTCGTGGCGGGCGGGCTCGACAGCGGAGGGAGCCATGTTCTGTTTTTCGGCAAGCTGTACTAGGACCAGCCCGTAGTAATACCGCAGGTATGCGTCCGCCGGGTATCGGGCGATCGCCTGCCGCAGGGTGTCCGCAGCGTCGCTCAGGCGAAGATCGTGGGCTTCGACCACTGCCAGACTGGTCATCGCCACGCGATTGTCCGCCTGAATCTTTGTTGCCGAACGGAGTACCTCATCCGCCTCGCGACGGCGCAGGAGCTTGTCTAGGACAGCTCCCTTTTCTACCATCAGGCGATAGGAATGCGGAATGTGGGCAAGCCCGGCATCCAGGATTTTCAACGCCAGGACATAATTCTCCGAGTTCAGCACCAGTTCGCTGTAATCCAGGTAGTTCTCTTCCATCTCGGGTTCGAGTTCGGCGGCTCGATAGTAGGATTGAATCGCCAGCTTTGTATCCCCGGTCTTCTGAGCTATATGTCCCAGAAGGTTCAGCTCGCGCGCGTCAGGGTGGCGACTCGTCGACACACGTAGAATGTCCAGTGCCTCCGGCAATCGTCCCAGTTCAGCGAGGGTCAGGGCCCGGTAGTAGTCGAGCTCGGCGAGCCCGGGTGCAAGTCGATTCGCACTTTCAAAAAAAATTTGGGACTCAGAGTAATCGCCTTGCTGGAGGCATAAACGTCCTGCCTGGAAATAATCACCGGGTGAGACTCGACTGAGACGATTCAAGCCTGCAAGAATGCGTCGCGCCTCATCCTGGCGGCCAAGCTCGTAATCACAGTGAGCAAGGGCGATCAGGCCTTGAGGCTCCTGAAACAACATGGGACCCGCAGACTGCAATAGTCTTGCGGCTTTCTCAAACTGCTGATCGCGCTCCGCCAGCATACCTAGGAACAGGTCAGCGAGGGGCTGCGTCCCAGGGCTGGCGGCCAGCTTCTCGAACTCCTTTTTGGCGAGCGGAAATTCGCCCGCGCGGAAGTAACTCAGCGCCATGTTTTTCCGGGCTGGGGTGAAGGCCGGATCGATGTGGAGAGCGGCAAGAAAGCACCGGCGCGCATCCTTGTCGCGACCTTGCAATGAATAGGCGCCGCCCAGCGCATCGAGCAGAAAGAGATTCGATGGGTCCTGCTGCAGCCCCTTTTCAAACACTGCCGACGCTTCTTTGATCTTTCCCTGGCGGATCAGCGCCAAACCGGATTCGTAAGCCTGCCGGGACGCGGTGACATTTTGAGGTCCGTTCTCACCGGCCAGGAACAGCGCCGTCCCCAGAAGGCACAACGCCAAAGAGAGCGCTAACCGGCAGGCCTGACGGTTTACACGTTGTGAATTGGGCGTAAGTCTGCGATTAAGGAGGGAATTACGGATACCGTCCCCCGGGAACGGGGCGCGGGCGAGCTCTGGTTGCCGGGTAACCAAGGACTTAGACACTAAAACTCGAACCACGGATGTTTTCCCCGCTCACTTCCAAACCCGACGCAAACGAAAGCCCTGCGGCTGAACCACCCTGACTCACAGGGGACAATAATTGAAACGTTTCAAACCGTAGTCGAACTCTTCCCATTTGTCAAGGGAAAAATTGGCGGCAGTTTTCGACGGACTTCCCGCTACTTCATCCCGAACCTTCAACCTGTTCAGCCGCCGGCGGTTACTTGTCGACTCGAAATCGCACCGCGGAGGCCAACCGCACCAGGACTTGGCGGACTTCGCGCTCCCCACGAGATGAGTCACGTCCTGCAACGCCAGCCTTAGCGCGGTACATTTGACCCGTACCTGGACTGTATCCATATTTAAGATTCGCGTCGCCAAGTTGAAGGCCGCAGCAGACTGTGATCGTGGTGATTCGGTTTCGGGAACATCTTGGCCCCCATCCGCAACGCGGTTTTGGGCGTCAGGCGTGCTGCTTTTTGATTTCTTCGTTGCTGAGGAGTCCGTGGTCGGCCGTGAATTTGTGCTTGTCGAACACTCACGCAGCGGGCCTTTAGTCGAGTCTGGCACACTATGAGAGCTGGGACGAACCAGTGAGCCGTCCACCTGTGGCGCGTCCTAAGGCGGAGCTGTCAGGGAAGTGAATGGCGTCGCGAGATCGAAACTGGAAAGTTGCGGTCCGGAATAACCGATAGGAGCACCAAACCTAGTATCCATGCTGGTCCCGAGAGCTTCGCCGGAATTTCTCCCCGCAATGACTCGGGCTCGACTCAAGGCGTGGAACGGGCGAGTTCACATCCTTTGAGGACGACAGGCCCCTGCGCTTCCGACGACACGATTCACCACTGCTGGCAAATGAGAATCTCTTTTGTAGCTATGCCACCGGTCTCTGGTTCAAACAAGGATGTCAAGATTGCAGGGGCTGTTGAGAGACTTACTCCTTCCCATGCTGAAGGGCGCGAACCATGGGAGGCGTGTTGCCCGTGACTGAGACCTGATGATGCGATCATCTTCGAGTTGCGCTCGGTCCGGCGCCGCGTCCTATCGGCTGGATTTCAGCCGGCTCATCTTCGCCCTTGCACCAAGAATCGATTTCGTCGATCCACACTAGTCCCATCAACGCTTAAGCCCACGTGGTCTGATGACCCTTGGCGCGTCACTGTTAGTGGCACAGCGGGAAGTATGCGCACTCGTGCACCGACCTGCCCTCTGGGCTGACTGCATTCAGCAAGGAAGGGCAAGGCATCCTCAGTAAACGGCCGACACGCGACACGCGACATTGTCTCGTCAACCGATGTGGTGTATAATGCTAGCAAAGATGAATCGTTTCAGGCACGCCGGGCGAGATTATACGGTTTTCGCCCGCGGGAAGGCCGATGGCAACGATCAAAGAGGTTGCACGACTGGCGGGCGTTTCAGTAGGCACCGTCTCCAACGTCATTACGGGTACGGCCTCCGTGGCCAAGCGTCGCAAGGAGCGCGTATTAAGGGCAATCCAAGAGCTTAACTACCACCCCAACTACGTGGCCCGCAGTCTGAAGCTCCAACGCACCAAGATGCTTGGAATGATCGTTTCCGACATCACCAACCCCTTCTTCTCACAGGTGGTCCGCGGGGCGGAGGAGGCGGCACTAAAGCAGGGCTACCTCCTGTTAACCTTCAATACCGATGATCATGAGGAGCGGGAACGTCAGGTTCTATCCGTGCTAAGGTCGCGCCGTGTAGACGGGATTCTGCTGGTCGTCGCCCCAAGCAAGACCAAGCCGACCCACATCGTCGAGACCCTTAAGGCCGGCATTCCCGTGGTTTGCCTCGATCGGCTACCACCCGGCATTGCTGTGGACTCCGTGACCGTGGACAACGTCGCCGCGGCGCGAGAGTGCGTCCGTCACCTGATTGCGCAGGGAAACCAGAAGATCGGTATTATCACCGGATCGCTGGCGTTGGCCACTGCTCAACAACGCCTGCTGGGATACGAAAAAGCAATGCATGAGGCCAACCTCGACGTCGACAAAAGGTGGGTGCGGCGTGGCGATTTCCGCAGTGAGAGCGGGTATCAATTGGGCCGGGAGATTCTACAGGAAGAAAACCGGCCCACAGCGCTATTTGTCTCGAATAACCTGATGGCTTATGGTGTGCTCCGCGCCCTGGACGACCTCGGATTACAATGCCCCAGGGACCTTGCGATCGCAACCTTTGACGATCCCGCCATTACGCAGGTTTTTCGTCCGCGCCTAACCGCAGTTTTTCAGCCCGCATACTCTTTCGGATATACGGGAGCCGAGTTACTGATCCAGAGGATCGAATCGAAAACAACAGGCGAATCTCCTATATCCATCAGACTTCCGACTGAGCTGCATATTCGAGAATCCAGCGCGACGATTTTCAGCCGCCCCGAAGCGCGGGGGGAATGGGAGACAAGTTCTACCTGAACCTCCCCTGTCAAATAGGCGTGAATTGTGGTAATTGAGGAATATGTTCGGTCGCCACGAGCGGTGGCGCTCCGGCCGCCTGCCTTCCTTCGTTTTGCCTCGGGCACAAGGCAATCCACCGCAACACAACTATGAATAAAATGCCCATTCGCTTTCTGTCCGCGGCACTTTTCTTCACACTCACTTCCCTGCTCAGTCCGGCATCACGGGCAAAGCCCGCTGAAGCCCCGGCCAAACTCCTGGAGCTTTCACACATCAATTATCTCGACCGCGTTAAGGCAATCTGGATCGCCCAGATGCTCGCCCAACTGACGGGTGGGCGCTTTGAACATAAGCAGGCTTCGACGTTGCCAACGACTCCAATGACGGACCCGCCGGGATACGCGCCTGTTGACGATGACTACTACTACGAAATGGTCGCTGTCCGTGCCTTCGAGAAATACGGCATCGGCCTAACGGTCGAACAACTTGGCGAACAATGGCTTGAGAACAATGCCGGGTCGTGGGGATCAAGCGAACAGGCGCTGATTCTTTTGGAAAAAGGGATCAAACCTCCCGATACCGGGAATCCCAGATACAACAAGCTTTGGTGGACGATCGGGCCACAGTTCAGCAGCGATGTCTATGGCGCACTGGCGCCCGGCATGCCGAACGTGGCAGCAGCGATGGCGCGGAATCTCGGCCACATCAACGGATACGCTGAAGGAACAGACGGAGCGGTATTCATTTCCGGAATGGTAAGCATCGCTTTTGTCGAGAAGGATACTCACGCCATTGTTCGCAAGGCTGCCAGCCTCATTCATCCCGACTCGCCTTATCGGAAATGTCTCGACATGGTTATTTCCATGGCGGACGCAGGCAGCTCGCCTGAACAGATTCTCCAGGCTGTCAATGAGCGCTGGGGAATTGAATATCCCGCAACAAACAATGCAGTCGTCAACGGCGGCATCGTTGCAACCAGTGTCTGGTTCGGCGAGGGCGATTTTGGCAAGACGCTGCAACTGGCGGTTCACGCTGCCGACTTCGCGGATACGGACTGCAATGCCGCGAACTCGGAATCGGTGGTCGCGGCTATGAATGGAATGAAAGCACTGCCTGCCAAGCAGGTTTCGGAGCTCCATGACCGGATCTTCGGCAAGGAAATGGGCCCGCTGAAGCTCACTCCGCCCGTCGATGAGAGCATATCGGATCTTGCCCGCCGCACCGAGCGAATCGGCGAGGCCATTCTTGTCGCTCATGGCGCGAGCGACGATGGGAACGTGCTTCGAATTCACGTCCAGGCCCAAGTGACCCAATCTGCGGAACTCTTCAAGCTGGCGGACCTAAAGATATCTGTATAAATAGATTGACGCGTGGTTAAAAAGAGAGAGGGCATCTTCGGAAGAAGGAGCGGATAACCTGAGGGCGACGACGGAGGCGGCGCAGGGCGCGACGGATGCTCT
>JAHEKS010000413.1 GCA_024638215.1 Acidobacteriota bacterium
TTTCTTCACCAGCGCCCGGGCGCGGTGCAAGTCTTTCTGCGTGTTTCCGGCACGCTGCGAAGTCTGATCCAACTGGTCCCTGAGGTCTTCGACCACGCGAGCGTTGGACTGCTCGAGCGCGGTCATGCGATCGTTGATCTGGGCGGCCAAAGCTTGTTTGGTGGCGGCCTGTTGCGCGTCCATTGCCTGCCGCATCCTGCCCAGGCTGTTCAGCGAATAAATCTCGCCGACCGCCAGCAGGGCCAGCGCTATGAAGATGGCGATGAAACTCGCCGTGTGATCTTGCTTGTGGGGTTCTGCTGCACTCTTTTCTTCTACCTGGTCAATAGCCATGGGGTTGATCCTCCTTCCGCCTTCCTCAAGACTGCGCCCACGGGGCGCGATTGGCAACCTGAATCCCTAGCAAGCACGCGGATGGCCATGCCATTGACCCTTATAACTTATTGACAGTAAATTGCCTAGCAGGCAGGCGGCTTCTGTTGGACAGAAATTGTTACTGTCGGGGATGTAAAAAAGAAGGTGGCAACACGCCGGGCTGTTTGAAGTCGCAACCTTATGCGGTCGCCGGGCCAAAACTTCCCAGGGCTTCGAGCTCGCCGGCAAAGATCTCGAATGCCTTGTCGAGGTTGGCGGCCTCAAGCAGGTAAACGATTTCCCGGGGAACGCCGCTCAGCTTCAGTTCGCCCTCGCGCGCGCGGAGTTTCGCCGCGGCTTCGACCAGCGCCCCCATGCCCGAACTGTCCAGGTAGTCCACGCTCGCCAGGTTGATGAGGACCTGCTTGTGTCCTGACCGCGCCAGTTGTTCAAGAAGGCGTCCCAGGTCGCTGGCCGGGTCACCCAGCGTGAGCCGCCCGGCCACGTCCACGATGGCCACTCTGCCCACCTTGCGGGTTTCAAGCCGCGAGGTCTGCCGGGCCTGGCCGCGCGTGCGCACCCAGCCTTCCTTGATCACTTGCTGGGCGCGGCCGAGCGCCAGCGACTCGGCGGGAACGTCTTGCGTGATGGTCGAGCCCGCGCCCACGTATGATCCTTTGCCAATCCGCAGCGGCGCCACCAGCATGGACCCGCTGCCCACAAAAACGCCGTCTTCGATGTGCGTGGGATTTTTCTTTTCGCCGTCGTAATTGCAGGTGATGGTTCCGGCGCCGATGTTGACGTTGTCGCCGAGCGTCGCGTCGCCCAGGTACGTCAGGTGCCAGGCCTTGGTGCCGCGCCCGAGGCGCGATTTCTTGACTTCCACGAAATTGCCTACGCGCGCGTTTTCTTCCAGCACCGCGCCGTCGCGCAGGTGGGCGAAGGGGCCGAGGATGGCGTCGGAAGAAATCTCGCACGCGGTCACCACGCAATTCGGCCGCACGGTGACGCGGTCGCCGAGCACGGAGTCGGCGATGGTCGAATGGGGCCGGAGCACGCAGCCCATGCCCACGCGCGTCGCCCCCAGCAGGCTCACGCCCGGTTCGATGATGGTGTCGCGGCCCACCTCGACTTCGTCGTCAATGTAAGTGTTTTCCGGGTCCACGACGGTGACGCCGTCGCGCGCCAGGGATTCTGCCTTGCGCAGGCGAAGGATTTTCTCCATCCCCGCCAGTTCCACGCGGTCGTTGACCCCCAGGACTTCGCGCGAGTCCGCCACCTGGAAAGCCGACACTTTCTTCTTGTGCGCGTTGAAGATCTGGATCAGGTCGGTCAGCAAGTATTCGCGCTGAGCGTTCTTGTCGGTCAGCCCGCCGAGGTGCTTCAGCAGCTCCGCGCGCGTAAAGCACAGAATGCCGGAACTGATTTCGCGCACCTTGCGCTGGGCCGGCGTGGTCACCTTTTCTTCGACGATGGCGCGCACGTTTTGGCCCGCGCGAATCACGCGGCCGTAGCCGGTTGGATTTTCGACGACCGTCGAAAGCACCGTAGCGGCGGCGCGGGATTTCGCGTGCGCCTCCACCAGCGCCAGAATCGTCGAGCCGCGCAGCAGCGGCGCGTCGCCCACCAGCGCCACCAGAAAATCGCTCGGGCACTTCTCGATTTCATCGCGGGCGATCATCAGCGCGTGGCCCGTCCCGAGTTGGTCCTTTTGCTCGATGAAAATCAGCCCGGGCCGCTCGAACGTCTTGCGCACTTCTTCCGCCTCGTGCCCGATCACCAGATAAGTTCGCTGGGCGCGCGCCTTGAGCGCCGCGCCCAGCACGTATTCGCCCAGCGGCCGCCCCGCCAGGCGATGCAGCACCTTCGAATGCTCGGATTTGAAGCGCGTCGCCTTGCCCGCCGCCAGGATTAAGACAGAAAAACTTGCCATGGTTAAACGTGCCTCCGAAGCGCCGTTAAATCTATCGCCTTTGCGCGCGGGAGGCAAGCGGCTGCTCTTGTCTGGTCTCACAAGCTGGCGGTACTTCTCTGAAGCGTAGCCTCCCACTAGGCTTTTGCTGCCGAGGTTTGTAAGTTTTACATACATCCCGCCAGTTCAGAAGGTGATCAACAGATTCCAGGCGATGGTCCCCTCCAGCTAATCCTTTGAAAACAGGGGACTTGGCAAAAATCTGAAGCTATGGACAACAATTTGCCGGACTTAAGTTGCACTCTTGGTGTGGTCGCGTCGGTCAAGCGAGGAATAATTGGCACACGCGCCCCGGCGAGGGCTTGATTTGCCGGCGCAGCCTGCACCGGAAGCACGCAAGTTGGAGAAGGAGGTGTCAATATGGGAGCTCGAGACGAGGTCTGGACGCATCGTTTCTCAAATCCTCTGTACGAAGGGGCCTCCGGAGAATTTGATCATGCGGGGGGCAGAGGCAACCCGGCATCAGGTTCAGTCGCAGCCGAATCTGCCCAAAGCGCTTCGCCGCGCTGGTCGCGCGCACGCACGGCCATCCATTTAATCTGCGCGCTCATGGTGGGATTCGCCATGCTGGCGGCGCCCGCCAAGTCGCCCGCAGAGGTTGCGTTCGGCGTGTCGGTCTCGTTTGGGCCTCCGGCCTTGCCCGTTTACGAGCAGCCGTTCTGCCCCGGTCCGGGCTATCTCTGGACGCCGGGCTATTGGGCCTGGGACCCCGATTACGGATATTACTGGGTGCCGGGTACCTGGGTAGTGGCGCCGTTTGTGGGCGCTTTGTGGACGCCCGGCTATTGGGGCTTTAACGACGGCATGTACGTTTGGTACCCGGGTTATTGGGGTCCGGTGGTCGGCTTTTACGGCGGCATTGACT
>JAHEKS010000140.1 GCA_024638215.1 Acidobacteriota bacterium
GCCCAAGGCGCCAAAGAGGTAAGCTCGTAACGCGGACCTCGCCTCGGCTGACGGGTCTGCGGTTCTTTTCCGGAAATTGCCGCAGACCGCAAATACAGCGCTACGGCCCCCCGGCAGAGAGTGATCCGGCGCGGGCTGGCACGCAGGCCCGCGAGCTTCCGCCGTGATAGAATGCCGCCCGCTGGATCCGAGACGGTCTCTTCCGAATCCGGCCGCGCGGAGCGCTGCGAACGCGGAGGCCGAGCGCCGTGGCTGACGAAGCGGCGCCGCGCTGCGCGTGATTGTTAGGCTGCTCCGAAATCGCCGCCGGCAGGTACGCGGATGGCAGCGCTCGATCCACTGGTCCCCGCCGGCCCCGGACCAAAGTGAACTTTGAGCTTGTCAGCCCCATGGCGGACGTGACCGAGATCGCAGCCGGACCGAGCGTGCGCATTCGTTCGTTCCTCCGCAAAGCGTACGGCCGCGGCCGGTGGCGGAAGATGAAGGGGACGGCCCGCGTGCGCCTTCCGAATGGCGCTGCGAGGAAAGTAGAGTTACACTGGTACGAAGCGCATGGGATCGGGAAGCGCGATTTGAAAATCAAGCGTTATTTGGACGAACCATGAAAGCGCAGACAAAACCCTTCGCTCTTTGCATTGACAACAGCGACTATCGCGCCTCTCTCATCCCCGGCAAGGTTTACCGGATTCTTCCCGACGCCAAAGCGGCTAAAGACGATCTGGTCCGCATCGTGGATGAGAGTGGTGAGGATTACCTCTATCATCGGGACCATTTTGTGTTTGTGGATTTCCCGCCCGCCGTGAAGAAAAAAGTGCTCGCCTTGCAGGACGTCGCCTGAGGAAGAGCCGCAGCCTTAAAGAACAAGGCTGCGCTACCTTGCTAAGGTTTCTGATGTGCGTGCAGGAGGGCGCGCAAGAAGTCGGGCACGGCGCGCGAAACCCGGTCGCTGGTAATGCGGACCAGGAAATTCTCATCGATCATCTGAAGCGTCCGTTGGTCGGCGACTTCGCCGGTAATGACCAGGACCCTCCCGACCAGGGCTGGGCGGATCCTGTGGATGGCCGGGATCACTTCCTCTGCCTCCTCTCCCCCGTACCGGAGATCGAGGAGAACGCTGTCGTAATCCTGCCGGCCGATTCTGGCAAGCGCTTCGCGGCTGTCCGCCGCGTGGTCCGTTTCGTAGCCTAGAGACCTTAGAAGCCCCTGGACGACATTGCGCACTGCCGACTCTTTCTCAATCACCAGGACCCGGCGTGAAGATGTCTCGAGTCCCGGAACCAGCCTGGAAGGTGTGGCACGGTCTGCCGCAGGGGGGACGTAACGCGGAAACGGCGTGCCAGCAGCCGGGACCGCCGTGTCCACTGCAGACGGCCGCGGGGACGGTGGCGGGTACAACCACTGCTTCAGGCGGAAGTACAAGTCAGGCGGACCGAAGAGCGCCAGCCGCAGTCGTGTCCAGAGAAGATCGAGCAATTCAAGCGGGATCAGAACGCGCCCTTCCCTGGACTTCCACCACGTCGCCAAGGGAAGCGCGGGCACCTCCACCGGGTAAGCACTCACCTCGATACCGTCCTTCATCATCTGGCGCTCGAAGAGCAGTTGGGCACGGCGCGTGTGGTACCAGGAAGTTACGACCAGCAGGCTCTTGGAATCTCGGCGCAGAAGATGGGGACGCACCGCGGCAGCTTCCTCCAGCGTGGACACGGCGGAACTGGGAACGAGAGTGATCTTCTCGGGCCTTTCCCGTGCCGCCTCTTCTGCCGGGCCGTGCTGGGCGCGGTGCAGTTGGCTGAGACAAACAACCAGGTGAGGCACATACTGGCGATCGAGCAGGTCCAGGCCGGCGGCCAGCCGGAGATTGAAATCCCGTCCATCCAACACCACCGCCGCATCGGCGGGAGTCAAAAGTCCCTGGTGGAGCAGAACCCGGCCCAGCCGCTCCAGGATAGCGCGACGGGAAAGGTGTGATGGAATTCCGAAGGGGACTTTGTATCGCTCAAGACCTCGCGCGTCACTGCAAAGGATATACCCACTGTAACGAGGCGAGAGGGCTCGTCCATTCTTGTCGACCGGAACGCGAACCCGGATCGGAATTCGAAAGCCCTGTCCCACACCCAGGGAACGCTGGCCGAAGCTATCCAGCCGCCTGTCGAGGATCTGCCGTCCCCTCTGGTCGAATATGCGCAGACGTCCACCCAGGAAAATCGAGGGGCTCTCAACCGCCATCACCACAACGGAACCGGCGAGCCAGCCCTCGTTGGAAGGTTGTGCCTCCACGTCGACTTCATAGTCGGGCATGGAAAGGGAGAGAAGTTTGTGCGAAAAAGATTTAAATGAGGAGGAGAGACGATAGTAACACCATGCCAGGCACAGGATCAGAAGCAGGAGGGCCCAACGAAACTGGCCATGGCCGTATCCGACGGGCAATAAAGCAAAAACAGTTGTGGGCAATTTTGTATTCACTTGTCGGGACTATACTCAACCTTTCCCCGCCACCAGCCTTATGCTAAGGGGACAATTCTTCGGGTGTCAACACTAAAATGGGCTGGTTGGACTGTTATAGAAGTTCGAGTCGCTAGTGCGTCAATTAATGTCTCCGCTGCCAAACCCTGTAGATTCTGCAACCTATAGTCCAAGTCGCCATGGGTTGTCCTCGGGTTGCGCGCGCATCGCAGCTTTTTGCGGTGCGTGCGATAGGGCTCTCTCACCGCGCCGGCGCGGCGGCGCGGTCTCAAAACCCCTCACCCATCCGTCGGCTGTAGCAGGTAACGAAGAGTTTCGTTTTTTGAAACTCTGCGGCCCTTGCTCTGAAACCCTCGGGTATTTCACGGTGTTATAACAATGCTTGCGGCAGTGTGATGCGCGTGACCAAGAGCGGACGCGAGCGAATCGCCCCCGGAAAAAGCAGGTAGCGAAGAGTTTCGCCCTTTGAAACTCTGCGGTTCGTGGCCTGACGTCATCGGGTATTTCAAAGCTTGATAACAGAACAATGCGGCGGTGTGACTGCGCAGGACCGAACAGCCCGCGGCACACACGACGTGTCGCGGCTACCACCTACCCACCAGCTACCCCTTTCCCCGCTCGCGCTTCTCGGGCCGCAGGCGCGTGCGGGCCAGAACGTGCTCGAGCAACGCCTTGCCTTGCTGAGCATCCAAGTCGTCGCCGATGCTTACAATTTCTTCGCCTTGGTCGTCGGTGAAGTACACACGGCGGGAAATATGGTCCAGCTTCGGGCTGGTGCGCCCGTTCAACGAACCCCCGGAGTAGTGGTAGACCGATTCGTCTACGGCGCCGCGAAGCGCCGTCCACGGCGTCACCTTCCAACCCACGGCGGAGGATTCGCGCAAGCCGGTTGAATCGGCTTCGATGCGGTACGTCGCGCGGTCGAGCGCAAAGACGCTCAATACGCCGGCCACGAACAGCGCCACGGAACAGAGTCCCACCCGGCTCAACAGCGTCCCCGTGCGCGAGGACCACTGCATCACCACACCCGTGATCAGGATCGCTGCTCCCAGGCCCCACTTGAGCGCCGGCCACACGCCGGACCGCGCCGAGACCACAGCCGGCTCATGCCACGGCGGAGGCTGGAAGTGGACCCAGGCTCCCGGCGGACTCGCGGACAAGGATACCCCGTGGAACGTCACGCCGCTCGATGTTAAATAGTAGAACGCCGTGGCGAGACCCAGATAGACCAGCCCCAACAGCGCGAGCAGAAGGGGAGCGAACCCGAGGCCGGCTACACGCGCCCGTTTGGTGACGGGATCAACCAGGAATTCGTAACGGTGGAAGCGCCGCAAGCCCTCGTCGCTCTCCATTTGGAGACGGCGCTCATCCTCGGCGTCCCCAATGGAGCGGGGAGGCGCAAACTCGATCCCCTGCTCTACCTTGACATCCGGGCGCATCGGGTCGGCCAAGCCGGCCACGGTGCCGGTAACCCGGTGCCATTCGCGCTCAGCCTCTGACTTGGCCTGCACCGCAGCCCAAGTTTCCACCCACACGCCAAGCGCAAGGCCAACCATCCCGAGAATCAGCGCTGTTCTCAGGACCATCGGCGGGAAGTGTAGTTCTCGAGTTCCGGGGTGTCAAGCCTCGCGGGTGGCGTGCACATCGCGCCGTCTACGATGGGCGCGGAAGGCCGCGCTCGGTAGGGGCAATTCATGAACTGCCCCTACACGCTTGACCGTCCGATCGCCCACGCCCACCAGGATTCGAACACATTCGTGATTGGCCTCAGTGATAAGATGTCGCCGTGAACCGAAGAACATTCTTGAGCATGGCGGCGGGCGCGCTGAGCCTGGGCAGCGCGCAAGCGTCGGGCTCGATTCCGATCATTGACACTCACATCCATCTTTTCGACCCCAGACGTCCTCAGGGTATCCCGTGGCCCGACAAAAGCGACATCGCCTTGTACCGGCCCGCGTTGCCCAGCCGCTATCGAAGCGTGACGAGAGGTCTGGGCATCGTCGGCGCCCTTGAGGTTGAATGCAGCCCCTGGCTGGAGGACAACCAGTGGGTTCTGGATGTGGCTGCCAGGGATTCCATCATCGTGGGAACGGTCGGAGACCTGGCGGCGGGCGAGCGCGGCTTCGCAAAGAATCTGGAACGGTTTCATCGCAACCCGCTGTTCCGGGGAATTCGATACGGGAATCTGTGGGGCAGGAATCTTGGCGCGCAACTTTCCAGACCGGATTTCATTTCCGACCTCAAGAGGCTTGCCGACGCCGGGCTGGAATTGGACTCGGCGAACCCCGACCCGGAGTTGATCTCGGACCTGGTCCGGCTGACGGATAAGGTTCCCAGCCTGCGCGTCGTGATTGACCACCTGCCTCACCTGGAGCCGCCTGCGGATGCCTTGGCGCGCGCTCGATACGAATCCGATTTGAAAGAGCTCGGAAGCCGTCCGCAGGTTTTTGTCAAAGTCTCTGAAGTTCTTCGCCGCGTTGGCGCCAAAGTCCCCTTTGACCTGTCGTATTACCGCTCGGTTCTGGATGTGATGTGGGAAACCTTTGGCGAGGACCGGCTGATTTATGGAAGCGACTGGCCGAACAGCGACCACCTGGCTCCGTATGAGAAGGAGCTGGCCGTGGTGAGTGAATACTTCGCCGGGAAGGGAAGACGGGCGGCAGAGAAGTTCTTCTGGAAAAATTCCATCGCGGCTTATCGTTGGATTAAGCGCGATGAGAAGCAGACTCAGCTTGGTTGAGCCGCCAAACCCGCCTCGGGGCCGGCAAGCGGCGCAGGCCGCCGTTTTCTAAGGTCTGATGACTTCCGCGGGTGCGCATGCGTCGCGTCGTTTGCGACGGGCGCGAAAGGTCGCTCCGTAGGGGCAATTCATGAATTGCCCCTACACCACAAAATCGCCGACCGGGCGGGCAGAGACACCCCAGTGGGGCGTCTCCCGGATGCAACGGTCCGACAGCGCGGCACGGCCGCCGAACCTTAGTTCGACGGCGGCACGTAGCCGTCGCTGAGCGTCTTCAGGAAAGCGACGATGGCGTCCTCCTCTTCTGGCGTCAGCCCGAGGTCGCCCAACTCGTCGTGGTTCACCGTCGCAGGATACTCGGCTGCCGGCCAGCAATCCTCGCCCGGATGGTTGAAGCTGCCGCCGCACGTCGGCAGGACATCCCGCGTGTTATAGAAATGCACAATCGCTTTCAGCGATTTGAAGTAGCCGTTGTGAGCGTACGCTTTAGCGAACCCCGGCCGCGGCCGCAAATCCACATTGCGGAGCGTGGGAACTTTCACCCTGCCCAGTTCCGACTCATAGACCTCGGGAGGATAGTTCTGGCTGAGGAAGCCGCCCAGGCCCAGGTCAATCCACTTCGCGCCGAGAGGATTCCACTTGCGCGGCATCGTGTAGAAAGGATTGGCGGGATTTTTCGGCACGCCCAGGTTGTCGTAGGTGAAGTCTGTGAATAGCGGGGGTTCGCCGCTGGGTCCGGCGTCAGCGATGTGGCAGCCCGAACACTTGGCCTTTTCGCCCGTGAACAGCGCCAGCCCTTCCTGTTCCTGCTCGCTCAACTCGGCTTGGCCGTTCAGGTAGTAGTCAAACTTGGAAGTGAACGGGTTGACCTCGGAAGATTTTTCGTAGGCCGAGATGGAGCGCGCAATCCGTTCATAGGTGCCGTTCACATCTTTCACGCAGTCCAGAGAACCCGGTCCCCAGACCTGCTCGAAGAGCGGTGCGTAGGAGGCGTGCCGCACCGCGAGGCAGACTTGTTTGGCGTGGGGGTTGTCCTGCTCGAGCGGATTCAGGAAGGGTCCCTCAGCCTGTTCGGCAAGCGGATCACCGAGCGTCGCCCCGGTGGCCCGGCCATCCCAGAACATTCCCCCCACCCAGACTCCGTCATCGCCGTCATAGTGCAGGGTGGGACTGTCGCCGGCATAGGCAGCCGAGGGTGGTTTGCGGTTGCCGAAACGAGTGTGGACGGCTCCGGGATAGACCACCGTCGTCACGTTGATTTTCGAAACGGGTCCGGTGAAGCCCACGGCTGGACCGTGGCAGGACGCGCACGATACGCCGGCCGGCGTGGAGAGGTTCGTGTCGAAAAACAGGAATTTTCCAAGCTGCTCTTCGGCTGTCAGACCAGAGTTATCTGCCGAGGTCGTGTGGGTGCCGATGATGACCAGCGGCGTTGCAATAATCAGCGCCAGGAACAAGATTCTTCTGGAACTCATGGCTGTTGCTCCTTTCTTCGCCGTATGAACGGACGGGTGTCCTGCGGGCAGTCTCGACGAATCTTCGTGCAAAATATGGAGGAGAAGGATCTTGGGGCTAGGACGCTTGGCGTCGAGACAATGAGAGGAACCATCGGAACCCTCGCTCAGACTTCGCGCGAGCGGACTCGCGATGCGACTTCCAACCCTGGAATTGGCGACTACGCACTGGTCAGCACGTCAGGGGCCAATCACGTCCCTTTTCGGGACCCGGTGACTGAACAAAATGTCCCACCCTTGTTGAGGAATTCGGCGAAACATGCAGCTCTCTGCACACGCACCAATTTCTTTGAGACACCAAGCCTCAATGAGGGGAAATGCCAACACGCTGTGGGTGATATGGCGCGGGGACGCGAGGACGGGTGCGCATGCGTCGCGTCGTCTGCGACGGGCGCGAGGAACGGAACTGCCGGGATTCTTCGTCCGTCAGCCGACGGACTCAGAATGACGGCGCGGGGCGCGGCGCGCTACTTGATTCCGACCACCATGGAATCGGGGCCCACCAGGTGCTCGACGCGCGTCTCGCGGAAGCCGGCTTCCTTCATCCAGCCCATGCAATCGGCGCCCGTATAGTCAAAACCGCCCGGCGTTTCGATCAGCATGTTCAGGCTGGCCATCAGGCCGAAGGCGTTTTGCGAACGGTCATCGTCAATAATCGAGTCATAGATGACCACGGCTCCGCCGGCGGGCAGCGCCGCGTGCGCCTTGCCGAGCAGCATTTTCTTTTCTTCCAGATTCCAGTCGTGCAGGATGTGGCCCATGGTGATGACGTGCACCCGGGGCAGCGGGTCCTCGAAGAAATTCCCGGCCTGAAATTTCACGCGGCCGTTGAGCCCGTGCTGCTCCGTGTATTCCTCGAAAATCGGACCGACTTCGGGGAGATCGAAACCGAAGCCGTTCAGGTGCGGGTTGGCGAGCGCGATCTGGACCGCCAAATCGCCCTGCGCCGTCCCGACGTCGGCGAAAGTCTTGTACTGCTTCCAGGGAACTTTGTGCGCGATGGCGCGGTTGGCGCCCTTGCTGATGCCCGTCATGGCGGCGAGGAAGACCTTCAGGCGCGCGGGGTCGGCGTAGAGCGCCTCGAAGGTGGAGTCCACGCCTTCCTCCCTGGCTTCGTTCTGGTGCTTGCCGGTGCGCAGCGCCTCGGTGAGATGGCTCCAATGGCCGTAGAGACGTTGGTTGGCCATCTCCAGAATTCCGCCCACGTAACTCGGCTTGTGCTTGTCGAGGAATAAATCCGTTTCCGGCGTGTTGGCGTACTTTCCGTTCTCGCGGCGCAGAAATCCGAGCGCCGTCAGCGTGTCGAAAAAGTCCCGCGCCGCGCGCCGGTGCAGCCCGAGGCGGCCGCGCAAGCTTTCCAGATCTTCGGGTCGCTTGGCGAGCTCGGTGAAGACTCCCATCTCGACCGCGCTCAGCAGCGTTTTTGAAGGCCAGAATCCCAATCCGATGTGCATAATGCGCTCCGGAGTTACAGACGGGTTTTCACCCATTTCGCCACCTCCCGTGACGTCACTTTTGTATTTTGTGAACTTTTGCCCGATAGACAGCATACGTGGGAAGGCGTCGGAAGGCAAAAGGGCGGGACGGCGCATAACGAAGTTTGTCCGCGGCGGAGGCGCGGCCGCGGCGCGAACAATGAAAGCGCGCACACCGTGCGCCTCTGGCACGCAAGGCGAATGCGGCGGCGAGACGCCGCCGCTACAGCGGCCCTGGAGGAAGGTCTCCCCACCGCGCTGCCTTAGCGAGGCGTCTCTAGAAGAACCCTCACCCCTGACCTGTGCATCCTGAATCCTGTCTTCCTCGGCTCACTCATCGCTGCACTAGTGATACAATCGTCGCCAGCGAGCCCCGACTCCCGCCGCTTGTGGCGTGCGCCGCGAGGCGTTCCCTGGCAGTTTCCGGCGCCGCAAGCCAAGTCCGTCGAGGTGCCCCGTGGCGTCGTCCCCATTCGATTCCGCGCCTGAAGGCAGGGCAGGGAACGGAGCGCGCTCCCGCTGGGCGCCGCTCGCGGCCTGCCTGCTGCTGGCGCTGATGGCGCTTCTGGCGTGGGGCGCCGCGCGGCGCGAGTCGGTCACGTTCGACGAAGTGGCGCACATCGGCGCCGGCGTCAGCTACATCCAGAGGCTCGACCTCCGCCTGAACGAAGAGCACCCGCCGCTTGCCAAGATCCTCGCCGCCGCCCCGCTGGTGCTGCGCGGCGTTTACGCCGACTACGGCCACGTCTCCTGGACCAACAGTTACAAATTCCTGCCCCACGCTTTCCTGGGGGAGTGGATTTTTGGAGAATGGCTCCTGGCGCGATGGAACGATCCCGTGCGCACGCTCGCGTGGGCCCGCTTTCCCATGCTGCTTTTGACGCTCGTGCTGGGCGGGATGATCTTCGTTTACGCGCGCCGGTTGGGCGGCGATTGGGGCGGCCTGCTGGCGCTCTCCGCCTACGCCAGCGCGCCGGTGTTCATCACTTTTGGACCTCTGGTGCTGACCGACATTGCCGTCACTCTGTTCTGCCTCGTTACACTCTGGCAATTCGCCGAGCTTTGGCGCCAGCCCTCCCGCCCGGCCGCGGTCCGCTTCGGAATGTGTCTGGCCGCGGCGCTGCTCACCAAATTCTCCTCCGGGCTGCTGTTCTTCTCCTTTGGAGCGTTTGCCCTCAGCACGCGCTTTCTCGGCGTGCCCGGTGAAGCCGCCGCTCCCGGAGCGGCACCGGCGCGCGACAAGGCCGGGCTGTGCACCTGGCGCCGCACGCGCTGGCGGTGGACGCTGAAAGGGATCGCGCTCGCCGCCGCCGTCGTTTACTGCTTTTACTTTGTCTTTTCTCTTGGCCAGTCCACGGACGCGTTGTACCTCCTCGGGCACGGCGACGCGTGGGTGCCGCTGCGCCGGTTGCTGATGCCGCCGTGGCTTTACCTGCGCGGCTTGCTGTTTTTTGCCTTGTCGTCCATCCGGCCCACATTCATTCTCGGCCACGGCTACTCGCACGGAGTGTGGTTCTATTTTCCCGTGTTGTTGGTGCTGAAGTCGCCGCTCGGCTTTCTGGGGCTGCTGGCGCTGCTGTTGGCCCTGGCGGTCGCGCGCCGGCGCCGCCCGCGTCCGCCCGCGATCATCCCTCCGGCGCTGGCTCTTCACTGGCGGGTGATTTGGGTCTCGCTGCTGGTTTTCGCCGCCGCTTGCATGCTCTCGGGCATGACCATCAGCCTGCGCCATTTCAGTGTTCCCATTGTGCTCCTGATGCTCATGCTGGCGCTCATCCCGAGGATGATCCAGAGCCTGTCGCAGGAGGCTCGACGATGGGCTCACGCGGCCGCGGCGCTCGCCGTCCTGTTCGCCGCCAGTTCCTGGGTAAGCATGGCGCTCGCCTACCCGCACTATTTCCCGTATTTCAATGCCCTCACCTGGAGCCATCCCGTCTATTGGTGGGCAAGCGACTCGAACGTGGATTGGAACCAGGCATTGCCCGAGGTCAGGCAATTCGCCGAGCAGCGCCGTCTTAAATCCCTCCTGCTTGATCCTTACGGCGAAACCGATCCCACCCTCACGGTGCCCCAGGCGCAATTCTGGGACTGCCAGCAGCCTCAGCCGGAAGACGCCGGGCAGTGGGCGGTGATCTCTTCCAACGTCATTCTCGACGCGCAAAACTGCGCCTGGTTGATGCAATATCCTCGCCAGATGCTGGCGGGCGGCAGCATGTGGGCGGTGCGGCTGCCGTCCCCAATCCCCGACGCCGGTGCGCCCGGCGGCCCTCCGCCCCGTTCCCGGCGCAAAACGTTTCTGGGAATGCCGGAGGACCCGCGCCTGATCAACATCGAACTCTTCCGCCATCCCGATCAACTTCCGCCTTTGTGCAAGCGCGTCGAGGAGCAGATGCGGGAGTATTTTCAGAAGAAGCAGTGGCCGGTGGCCGGGACCGGAAGCGCCGGCCCGCCCGGCCCGTCGCCCGGCGCGGCGGAGGGTTCCCAGGCTGCTCAGCAGGCGCGGTAGGCACGCGCAGCGGCCACCGCCCGCAAGTGGGCGGACTGCCGCGCGGCACCACTACAGAGTCGCCGGCCGGGATTTCTGGAATTGCTCCATGTGGCGGATCATGCCCTTGAGCGAGCCCATCATGCTGCGCATTTCCCCTTGCATCGCGCCCAGATTGGATTGGGCGGCGCGGTTCGACACCAGGCTCTTATTAATCATGGCATTATCCATCTGGCTTATCATTTCCTGCATGTTGTCGCCCAGGGACTGCATGGAGCGCATCATGTCCGTCCAGTTGCCGTTCGAGGGCTGGGCGGCATTGGTGCCGGAGTTTTCCTGACCGGCGCTCATGCCCCGATGTGCGCCCATCATCGCCGGCATTCCTTTCCCGCTCATCATGCCCGCTCGGCCGCTCATCATGCCGGGCATGCCTTGCCCTGCCATCATGCCCTGCATCTCGGCCATCATGCCGCGCATTTGCGCCATCATGGACTGCATGGAAGCGATGTTCGGCTGCGTGGCCGCCGGAGGTTGCTGCGCCTTTTCCTGGCCCATCATCTGCGCGGCCGCGAGGCCAGTGGCGAGCATCAGCAAACCGGCAACCGCAAACGAAAGTACAACGTGCGAGGTAGATCGTTTCACGCAAACTCTCCTTTCCAATTCGAAGCCCCGTCAATCCAGGGTTGGTTTTCGTGCCCTTGGGTTAGATGGCTGCGTTGCGACAGCGGTTGACTGGGTTGTCGGGTTTTCCTGACCCGCCAAGGATGAATCAGTGGGGGATGCGGCCCGCGGCGCGCGACCCGGTCCACGGTTTCACTCGCAGAAAACCCGCACCTTGTTCTTCTCGTCGTCAACATCCACGGTCAGGTCTTTGAGCTGGTAAACGAGCTCTTCCAGGTTCTCGGGCTTGATCTGGCTCAGGTCGAGCTCGATGCCCTGCTTGCGCAGCGCATCGTTCACCTTCACGCGCGCCTGGGGCGGAATGATACTGGCCAGTTTCACGCCGGCGCGCAGCAACTGGATGGGCACGCGAACGTTGACCTTGGCCGGACCATTCCCGTGATGGCCCTCTTCGGCTTCCACCACCACGCGCAGGTATTTGGGCCAGTCTTTCGGGCGCGAATCGGCGCTCCCGCCCGGCGACGCCGGTTCCGTCTCGAGCGCCGCGATCAGCCGTTCGGCTTGCTCGGCGGTGATTTGTCCCCCCGCCAGCATTTCCAGGATTCGTTTGCGATTCTCGT
>JAHEKS010000414.1 GCA_024638215.1 Acidobacteriota bacterium
TCCGCTCACTACGCGTCGCGTGAACAATGCGCGGTAGTCAGGCAGGCCGAATACGCCGGCGGCAAGCCGTGCATTGTCGAGCGCGCGGGCCACATGCCGCTGGCATTCCCGCAGACAGAAGGCCAGCGCGCGCTGAGCGAGCTGAAGGCGCGCCTCTACCGAATCAATCCCACCTTGTATGAGGGCATCGAGCAGCGTTTCCTGTTGATCGAACCAAGGATCAATCATAAATGGTCTCAGGAAGCGCGGACCAGAACCGAGTACGTGAAACTGGTGGCCAGGCGCGCCGGGCCACATGGGGGTTCGGCGGCGACGATATGGCGTTTGTTTAAGAATTACAGCTCCGGACTCGCCGAAGCTGGGATGACGGCGGCGCTTGAGGCTCTGCGCAAGAACACATCCGGCCCGGAGCGTGGGGCGGGTTCGAGGCTCGACGACTCGATGAAAGCCATCGTCACCCGCCTTTGGTTGCAGGGCAAGACCCGCGAGCAATGCTACGAAGGCATGATGGCCGAGTTGCGCGAGAAGTGCCGCGTGCTCGGGGCAACTTGGGTTTATGACGCTCCAGAAGGCCCGCAGAAGCCCCTCTACTATGCCGTGGTGGGCTTCATCAACGCGCCGCCGCCGCATGGTCTGGGCGGCGAGCGCAATCCCGCCCGGCACGGGCGCGAGGCCGTTTTCGATTCTGCCGGTTACATGGATCGGCATTTCGAAGATGAATATAGCGGGCAGGGTTGGTGTATTGATGAATGGGAATGCGACGGCATGTTTTACCTGGAGAATCACCGCCGCACCATCGTCATACCCTATATTGTCTCGGTGATTGATGAGCGCGGCACCAAAATTCTGGGCTGGCGGCTCTCGCCCTCGCTTGACGCGGAGACGGTCCTCGACTTGATGGAAGAGTTGGTGCGCAGGGAAGGGCCGCCGCGCTTCCTGGTGTCCGACCGCTTAGGCCACTATCGCCGCATGCTCCAGCGCAAGAAGGTTCTGGCCCGCAAGGCTGAGCTGGCGGAGCGCTTGGCCGGGCCGCTGGAGGCTCTCGGCGTCACTAATCGCGGGCCCAAGCGCGAGAAGAATCCGCGCGGCAACCGCATCGAGCGAATGCACGGCATCTATTCGGACCTGGCCCGGCGCGACTTCGGGCCGTCTTGGCGCGAGCCGCTGGAAGGGAAGCACAAGATCCGCCGCGTGGATGAGGCCGTAAAGCGCCATCTGCGCGACCATTGCAAGCTCGGCATCTCTGGGCCGCAGTTGCTCTCATTCGAGCGGGCTGAGCGAATCGTCACTTCCTGGATGGAAGAGATCAACTTCGCCGACACTGAGGCGAACGGATGCCACGGCATGAGCAGGCAGGCGGCCTATCTCGAATTCCAGCCGGCCGCGCCGCGCGAGCGGCCTTCACAGGCCGTTGTTGACTTGGTGTTCTCGCAAAAGACCGACCGCGTGGTGCGCGCTGGCGGCGTAATTGAAATCAGCGAGCACGAGCGTTATAGCTCGCCGCAACTGTTGGGGCGAACGGGTGAGAAGGCAATGGTGGTGCGCTATCGCCGCGACAGGTCACACGCATTTGTTCACCTGGAAGAATCGCGCGAGGGAATCGAAGCCGCACTGCGCGTCCCTGTAGGGACCAAGGAAACACACCGCCGGTTGGAGGAAACCGCTAAGCTGAATGAAGCTCGCGCTTTCCTGGCTCGCGAGGAGGTTCCCCTGCCCGCGTTCGAGGACACGCCCGAGGAAGAGGCGCAAAAGATCCGCGCCCAATTGCCGGCGTCGCTCGCAGAGCGACACCCGAGCGTAGAGCAACTCGCGCCGCGGGAGCCACGCAAACTGAGGCCGCTATCCTACTTCGGAGAGGACGAAAATGTGTGACCTGCAATTCCTTGCGCGCGTGGCGAAGGGCGACGTACTGGTGATCTCGCGCCTCTGCGGGAGGGATGTTTTCAGCCTGGAGGAGCTGCGGGAGCTTGCGAAGCTCTTGCGCTTGCGCCAGGACGCCGCGACGGCGCTGCGGGCTGTGGATGTTTCAATGAAGCGGCTGGAGAAGGCGCGATGATGGAAACGGGTCTTACGAAGCCGGTCAAGCACCTGGAAAAGTTCGCACAGCTCGCGTGGCGCGACAAGCGCATCGCCGTATTTTCAGGCCGCGAGGGCATCGGCAAAACACGCGGGTTTGAGCGCGTCGCGGCATCGAATGCTTTCCCGAAAATCGCCTTCCGGTCGCGCCCGACCATTTCGAATAGCGGCGTGCTGGAGGAGCTGCGCACGCGACTCGGCATCGAGCGTTCGAGAGGCTCAAAATACCTTAATAACGACAAGGTCTATATCGAGGTCGGACGCTGGCTGGCGAACCATCCGGCGCTGATCGTCATTGACGAAGCGGACCTCTTGCACGGGTCTTGTTTTGAGCTGGTGCGCGCGTTCCATGATGAATATAACGTGCCGTTCCTGCTCATCGGCAATGAGCAGCTCGAAGTGAAAATTGACCGCGAGCACCCGCGTTTGGCCCGCCGTATATACCGATACAAAGAGCGTGACCTTTCGCGTGAGCAAACCCGCGCGGTTGCGAACGCGATGGACTTTAGGCTCTCGGATGAGGAGTTTGATCTGCTTTGGAAGTACTGCGGAGGCTCTCCTGGCTGGCTGGAGATAGTTGTGCGCCAGGCTGACTTTATCGCCGCTGCCAATGGCGCTAGACGCGGCCCGGAGGCCATCCTGGGAGCCTTCGCGGAAATCCCCCGGCCGCGAAGGCGCGCCGCCCGCATAGCCGCTTAAATCAGTTGTTCACACCTTTCTTGCATATTCAGCTTCTACAACCGCCTCTCATAGTTTTCTGTCACATCTAGGTCTTGCATCTAGTCTAGTCATTCCCACTTGCTCAATTCTTTATGTAAATTTTGGTGACGCTTTTCGTATGCGTTTCTGTCACTCATTTTGGTGTCCATCCTGGTGCCGATCTGGACGCCGGCAGGGTCACTTTGAAAACCATGTCACACTTCTGGGCCTCTGCCTGAAAATGGGCGCGCCTGCTTGTTTTCGCCTGTCTTTGGCTGTAACTTACAGATTTGCAGTGCCTTACGAAGAAGTGTGACATTTAAAAACGATGTCACACTGCCAGCCGCCGAAAATCCCGCTAAGTCGTTGATTCTACGTTCGAGCCACCCCTAAAAGTGTGACATTT
>JAHEKS010000141.1 GCA_024638215.1 Acidobacteriota bacterium
GTTGAGCGCGAAAATTCCCAGCGTGCAGAAGCCCAGGTGGCTGACCGAAGAATACGCGATCAGCTTTTTCATATCCTTCTGCATCATCGAGACCAGCGCGCCGTAAATGATGGCGATGATGGAGAGGTACACCATCCATTTCACCACCGTCGGGTCGGCACTCGCCTGCGGCAGCAGCGGCAGGGAGAAGCGGATGAATCCGTAAGTCCCCATCTTCAGCAAAACGCCCGCCAGGATCACCGAGCCGGCCGTGGGCGCTTCCACATGCGCGTCCGGCAGCCAGGTGTGGAACGGGAACATCGGAACCTTGATGGCAAAGCCGATGGCGAAGGCGATGAACACCCAGATCTGCATGGTGAGCGGCCAGGCGTGCGCGTGCTTCATCAGATCGAGATAATTGAAGGTGTAAACGCCCGTGTCCGTGTGGTAGCGGAAATAAAGCGTCAGAATTCCCAGCAGCATCAGTACCGAGCCTGCCAGGGTGTACAGGAAGAATTTGATCGCGGCGTAGAGCTTGCGCGGCCCGCCCCACACGCCGATGATGAAATACATCGGCACCAGCATCACTTCCCAGAAGACGTAGAACAGGAAAAAGTCGAGCGACATGAAAACGCCCAGCATCCCCACTTGAAGCAGCAGGAACATGGCGTAATACTCTTTGGCGCGCTCGCGGATGGACGACCACGAGGAAAGCACCGCCAGATACCCCAGCACGGTGGTCAGCATGATGAGCAGGAAGCTGAAGCCGTCAATCCCCAGGTGATACTGCGCGCCAATGGAGGGGATCCAGTTGCATTGCTCGATGAAATAAAACTGCCCGGCGGATTTGATCCAGGCGTACGCCTTGGGATCCTCGATCACCCGTGGGAGCCAGAACACCAGCGGCACCGAGACCAGGAAGCTCACGAACATCGCGATGTTGCCCCACCAGCGGATGGCGTTCTTGTTCTCGCCCGGGATGAACAACAGAACGAACATCCCCAGCAAGGGTGTGAATAGGATGACGGTCAGAATATGGTCGTGAAAGAATTGCATCGCAACCTCAGTCGATTTTGGATTTTCGATTTTGGATTTTGGATACGCAGGTCCAAAATCTAAAACCCGAAATCAAAAATGCACCAGGTAGTAACCCATGAAAATCAGAACGCCCAGCACGATCAGCCAGGCGTAAGACTGCACCAGGCCGGTCTGGATGACCCGCGCCGGGTAGCTCATCAGTTTGGTAAAGAACGCGGCGACGTTCACCGCGCCGTCAATCACATAAAGGTCCCAGAGTCGCGAGAGGTTGGCGGTCAGCCGCGTCGTCCAGCCCACGCCGTTCACTCCGCCGTCCACCACGTATTGGTCAAACCCCGACGCTGCGTTCCCGATGTTTTTCACTCGATTAACGAACAAAGCGTCGTATAGCTCATCCACATAATACTTGTTGAGCAGGATTTCGTAACCGGGACCGAAAGATTTGGCCACCCTGTCGGCAACTTCCGGCCGCCGCACATAGATGCGATAGGCCACATAAATGCCCGTGCAGGCGATGAGCACGGAAAGAAACATGAGGTCGAATTCCCGTCCTGCCGAATAATTCTTCAAGGCGACGGGCACCGGGTTTTCAAAAACCGGATCGAGGAAATGCCCCAAGCGGTCCGAGCCACCCAGCAGATCCGGCCAGCCGATGAAGCCGCCGATCACCGAAAGTCCCGCCAAGGTCACAAGCGCCGCGAGCATGCTGCGCGGCGATTCGTGAATGTGGTGCTCGACCTCCGGCTCCACGCGCGACGTTCCGTGGAAGGTCATGTAAATCTGCCGGAACATGTAGAGCGCCGTCAGGCCCGCGGTCACCCAACCCGCCACCCACAGCACCAAGTGCCCGTGCGGCCCAGCATAGGATTGCCAGAGGATTTCGTCCTTGCTCACGAAACCCGAAAGCGGCGGAATCCCCGAGATCGCCAGAGCGGCAATCAGGTACGTCCAGTAGGTCACGGGAATTTTCTCGCGCAGCCCGCCCATCTTGCGCATGTCCTGCTCGCCACTCAAGGCGTGGATCACGCTGCCGGCGGCCAGAAAGAGCAGGGCCTTGAAAAAAGCGTGCGACATCAAATGGAAGATGCCCGCCGCAAAGGCGCCCACGCCGCACGCCGTGAACATGTAACCGAGCTGGCTGATCGTCGAGTAAGCGAGCACGCGCTTGATGTCATTCTGGGTGATGGCAATGGTGGCGGCAAAGAAGGCCGTGGCGGCGCCAATTCCGGCCACCAGCGCCATGGCGGCTGGCGCCAGCATGAAGAGTGCGTTCGCCCTCGAGACCATGTAAACTCCCGCGGTCACCATGGTGGCGGCGTGAATCAACGCGCTGACAGGCGTGGGGCCTTCCATGGCGTCGGGCAACCAGACGTAGAGGGGAATCTGGGCCGACTTCCCTATCGCGCCGATGAAAAGCAAGATGCAGATCGCGGTGATCGTGGGATCGAGGATCGGGTAATGCCCGCTGCGCGCCGCTTCGGTGACCGCTTGGAAGTTCACTGTCCCGAAGGTCACGACGATCAGCATCATCCCCAGCAGAAAAGCCGCATCGCCGATGCGGTTTACCACAAAGGCTTTCTTTCCCGCGTCGCTGGCCGAGCGCCGGTGAAAGAAAAACCCGATAAGCAGGTAGGAACAGAGGCCCACGCCTTCCCAGCCCACGAACATCATCAGGAAGTTGTCGGACAACACCAGCACCAGCATCGAGAACATGAATAGGTTCATGTAGCCGAAGAAACGGTAATAGCCGCCTTCGTGCGCCATGTAGCCGATGGAATAGACGTGAATGATGAAACCCACACCGGTGACCACCAGCATCATCACCGCGGAGAGGGGGTCGAGAAGAAAGCCGACGTGAACGTTCAGGTTCCCCATGGCGCCGCTGGAAAGGTGAAACGCCCCGACCGGCCACCAGTCGTAAAGGACTTTGGTGAACAAGTGTTCGGGCCGCCCGAGCAACGCGAAGAAGCACCCTATCGCCCATGCGAACGATACGCCCGGCAGGCCTACCGAAACCAGCGAAACCACCGACTTCTTCACCTTGCGGCCGAAGAAGAACTGAAACGCCGCGCCCAGCGCGGGCAACAACGGAATTAACCAGATTCGTTCAAGCATAGGTCGCTAAAAGGTTAAAGTGTAAAGGATAAAGGGTAAAGAATCATGGCTCCGAGTTTCGCGCCTTTCCTTCAGCCTTTGACCTCCGTTTTGCATTTCTGATAATCGCTGTTATGACGGCGTAAAGTTCTTCGGTCTCCCTCATCAAGGGCGCAAGCCGGCTTGCGGGCACAATTTCTGCTTCCGCGAGCAAACGCAACCAGTAATGGCTTTCTTTGGCCTCTTTTTGCGCAATCCCATATTTGTGAATGAAATCGGCTCTTGTTTCTCCCGATTGCGCTTCCTCGATGTTGGCTCCGATCGAGGTGGCAGCCCTTAAATACTGTTTGCCAAGTATCCAGGACGTTCCGTCTTTCCGCTCCTGCAAGAACTCATGGAGCTTAACCGCCCGCAGTGCATAAGCAAATGATCGCTTGCGAAGGTCTTTCAACTTTACATCGTTGGCCCGACCAGCTTGCACGTCAAACCCCGTCGAGTCCCAGGTGTTTACGCTTTATCCTTTACCCTTTAAACTTTACCCTTTACCCCTGATATCTGTTCTCTCGCTCACCACTTCAGCAAGTCAATTTCGTCCGCGTTCACCGTTTCCTTGTTGCGGAAGAGCGCGATCAGCAAGCCCAAGCCGACTGCCGCTTCCGCCGCGGCGTCGGTAATCACAAAGATCGCGAAAATCTGGCCGTCCACCTCGCCAAAGTAGCGCGAGAAAGCCACCAGGTTGATGTTCACCGCATTCAGAATGAGTTCGATGGACATCAGGATGATGATCACGTTCCGGCGCGTGAGCACTCCGATCACGCCGATGGTGAACAGTCCTGTGCCCAGATAGACGCACCAGGTTGGCGGAATAGGCATCATTCCATTTTCCTCTTGGCCATGAGCACGGCCCCGACCATAGCCACCAGCAACAGGATGGAAGCAATTTCAACCGGCAACATGTAGTTCTGATAAAGCGCCGTGCCAATCGCCTGCGTATTATTCTCCAGCGCCGCCGCCGGCGCACTCCGCGCCAGAAGGAATCCCTTGCTGCCGCGATAAAGAGCGTAGCCGAGCTCCGCCGCCAGAATCAGCACCGTAGTCAGGCCCACCAACCACTGCCGGCTGAATTGCTGCTGCCGCCCGGAGACATCCACGCTCACCAGCATGATGACGAAGATGATGAGCACCATGATGCCGCCGACATAGAGAATAATCTGCACAGCAAACAGAAAAGGCGCACGGAGAATCAGAAACACGCCGCCCACGGAAAAGAGCGTGACGATCAGCCACAGAGCGCTGTGGACGGGATTCCGCCGCGTGATCACCATCACGGCCGAACCGAGCGCCAGAGCCGAGAGTATGAAGAATGTGACCTCAGCAACCATTTCTAGAGAAGTTAACAGTTCTCAGTTATCAGTCTTCAGTTACCACCCAACGAGTCTGCTTTTTGCCCAATCCCGCCGCCGGAATCAGCGCGAGTACCGCACCGGCTGCGGGCCTGCTTCGAGCAGGTCGCGGTCCCAAATCATCCCTTCGCGCGTGTAGTTGGCAATCTCGAAATCCTGTGTCAACTCCAGCGCGTCCACCGGGCAGGCGTCCTCGCACAGCCCGCAGAACATGCACCGCGAAACGTCATAAGTAAACGTGGTCAGCTTCTTCCGCCGGTCCTCGGTCCGCTCCCAGCCCACCACGATCAGGTTTTCCGGGCACGCCAGCGAGCAGAGGTTGCAGGCGATGCACAGCGTCTCGCCCGTCTCGGGATTATTGTTCAGGCGCGGCGCGCCGCGGTAACGCTCCGCCACCGGAGGCCGCTCGCGCGGATACTGCTCGGTGTAGGTGGCGCTCGGCCGCTGGTAGGAAAACGTCAGCCGCAGACCTTGCACCAGGTCGAGCAGAAAAATCCGCCGCAAAAGTTCTTTCAAACCCATTCGCTCACCTGAAAAGCAGCGTGGCCGCAGCCGCAGCGTGCGGCTTCGACCACCAATAGATCACTACCGCTGTCACAATGATGTTCGCCAATCCCACCGGAATCATGACACGCCAGCCGACATTCATAAGCTGGTCGTAACGATAGCGGGGAAACGTTCCGCGATACCAGATAAAGGCATAGAGGAAAACCATCACCTTGGCGACAAACCAGAAGACGCCTTGAATCCACGCGTTGACCGGCGGGATGGCAACAACCACCGCCAGGAAAAAGCACAGGCCGGCAACGGCAAAGAGGAACAACTTCTCGCCCGGCACCGGGTTCTTGATGCTCCCCAGGATCACGACGACCCCGGCACCCAGAAACACAACCACCGGAGTGTAATCGAGAAAGTTCAGCCAATGCACGCTCGCGAACGGCCGCAGCCATCCGCCCCAGAAGAGCGTCACTGCGATGGCGGAGACGAGCACCATCGCCGTGTACTCGGCCATAAAATAGAGCGCGAACCGAAAGCCGCTGTACTCGGTGTGGAAGCCTGCAGTGAGCTCCGACTCAGCCTCGGGCAGGTCAAACGGATTGCGGTTGGTCTCCGCCACCGCGGCGATCAGATAGATGATGAAGGCCACGGGCTGGCGAAACACGTTCCAGATTCCAGCCGCCTGCTGGTTCTTGACGATCTCCACCATGCTGAGGGAGTTGGCGCAAAGCAGCACGCCAATCACAGCCAGTCCGGCCGCGACTTCGTAACTGACCAGTTGCGCGGACGAGCGCAGGGCCCCGAGCAAGGGATAGTGGCTGTTCGAAGACCAGCCGCCCAAAATGATGCCGTAAATTCCCAGCGACGACACGGCCAGGATAAATAACAGGCCGATGTTGATGTCGCTGATGACAAATCCCTTGTCCGGAGGCCCGAAGGGAATGACCGCGAACACCGTGAAGGCGGCGATGATACTGATCACCGGCGCAAGCAGGAAGATGAATTTGTCCGCGCCCGCCGGCACGATGTCTTCTTTCAAAAGCAATTTCAGGCCGTCCGCAATCGGTTGCAGAAGGCCCCATGGACCCACGCGCATCGGCCCCAGCCGCGCCTGCATGAAAGCCAGCACCTTGCGTTCCATCAGGACCAGATAGGCCACAATCCCCAAAAGGACCGCGAACACGATCAGAATCTTGATCGTCGCAAGGATCAGATAATGGTCGTTCAGGAACTGTAAGACGTTTTGAAGCATTTAGGCCAATTCTGAACAGTGAATTGTGAATGGTGAATTCGCTCGTGCGGGAAAGGACTTCACGGCTAGAAATTCACTATTCACAATTCACCATTGGTCACTATCGATCTACTTCTCCGAGCACGATATCGAGAGTTCCGATGATGGCCACGATATCGGCCACCAGGTGTCCGCGCGACATGATATCCAGCGCTTCCAGATTGACAAACGACGGCGGCCGCACGCGCACCCGATAAGGGTGCGTCGAGCCGTCGCTGACCACAAAATAGCCAAGCTCGCCCTTAGGCGCTTCGATCGAGTGATAAACCTCGGCTGCGGGGGGCTTGATCACCTTGCCCACCTTGCCAAAAATCGGGCCGGGCGCGAGGCGTTCCACCGACTGGCGGATGATGCGCACCGACTGGCGCATCTCCTGAATGCGCACGATGTATCGGTCGTAGGTGTCGCCATTCTGGCCGGTGGGGATTTCAAACTCGACTTTGTCGTAGGCCTCGTAAGGCTGCACCTTACGGATGTCCCATTTGACGCCCGAGCCGCGCAGGACGGGCCCGGTCACGCCCAGCGCAATCGCATCCTTGCCGGAAAGGACGCCGACTTTCTTGGTCCGATTCATCCAGATGCGGTTGGTGCTGAGCAATTCCTCGTACTCATCAATCTTGGGCAGAAGATAATCGCAGAACTTGGTGGCGTCTTTCTCAAAGCCGTCGTAAAGGTCGTATTGCAGCCCGCCGATCCGGAAAGCGTGCGTCGTGAGCCGCGCGCCGCAGTAATTCTCGAAAATCTTGAGGATTTCTTCCCGCTCGCGGAAGGTGTAAAAGACCGGCGTCATGGCGCCGATGTCGAGGGCGTGCGTGCCCAGCCAAAGCAGGTGGCTGGCGATCCGCTGCAACTCAGCGAGGATCATGCGCGTGTACTGCGCGCGGGGAGGCAGCTCCACACCCATCAGTTTTTCGACCGCTTCGCAGTAACCCATGCCGTTCGTAACCGCAGCCACATAATCCATGCGGTCCACGTAAGGCGCAAATTGGACGTAAGTCCGATTCTCGGCGATCTTCTCGACGCCGCGGTGCAGGTACCCGATGATGCACTCCGTCCCCAGCACTCGCTCGCCGTCCAGCCTCAACTTGACACGCAGCACGCCGTGCGTAGCCGGATGCTGCGGCCCCATGTTGATGACCAGCTCGTTGGCGTCGAGGTAAGTCGCTTCAGGCATTACTGTCCACTTTTGATATTCAGATTCGCCTGCACCCACGCATCGTCCTGGCGCAGGATGTCATAATCTTTGCGCAGCGGATGGCCGGTCCAATCATCCGGCAGCAGGATTCGTTTCAAGTTCGGGTGTCCTTCATATTGCACCCCGAACATGTCGAACACTTCGCGTTCCAGCCAGTCAGCCGTAAGCCAGACGCCGACAACCGAGGGGACCTTCTCGCCCTCGCCCACCAGGACCTTCAGGCGAAGGCGGTCGTTGCGCTGGAATGAATACAGGTGGTAGATGACGTCGAAACGCTTTTCGCGCTTGGGATAGTCCACTGCGGTTTCGTCGGTCAGCAGCGTGTATGATCCGCCGCGGTCGCTCTTCAAGAACTCGCACACTCCCAGCAGCGATTCCTTGGCCACAACGATAGACGGTTGCTTGCGGAAGATCAACGGGTCGCTGATCGCCTCCGGGAAGCGTTTCTGAAGCTCATCCAGCAGCGGGCTCGACCACGGCTCAGGCTTGACGGCGGGTTTGGGAGCGGGCGCCGGCGGCTTGCCCGCGGGCGCTGGCGGCTTGCCCGCCGGCTTGGCAGGAGGCGCGGCACCTTCCGGGGCTTCGGGGGATTTCGCGGGCGGCTCGCTCGGTCCGCCCGAAGGCGGAGCCTTGGGTTCATCAGCCATTTCGAGTTGAGGCCTATTCGCGGAAAGCGTTTGAACAGCGCAATAAAGATTTCAATGAGTATCACATCGCTTCGAATTCTGTCAACCGAGGCGGCTGCAGAAGAGAGGACGTTCATCCGGCAAGGGCTTGCCGATGAGTATGCTGCAGAAACGCAGGAGGGCGTTTTTCATTCCTTGGAGAGGTTAGCCTCGCCTATCGCCCGTAGCGGCCCATGATCTGAGTTTCCGCCAAGATGTGACCCTTCATGGCGTTTTCAAGGTCCGCCTTGGTGGCGCCCGGTTCAAGCCCCATTTTGGCGTCTAGGGCATAAAGCTTGAAGAAGTAGCGATGCGCGGGTCCTGGGGGTGGGCAAGGCCCGCCGTATCCGAGCCGGCGGGAACCGTTGCGGCCGTGGCGAGCGCCACTATCGAGTTCGGCTTGCTTGGGAACATCTTCCGGCAATTGGCGCGCGCTCGCGGGGAGATCGAAGAGGACCCAGTGGACCCAGGTGCCTGAGGGCGCATCGGGATCGTCTACGATCAACGCAAAGCTCCTGGTGCCGGCAGGTGGATCGGTCCACGTGAGCGCGGGCGAGATGTTGGACCCTTCGCAGGTGAATTGCCGGGGAATCGTACCTCCGGCCTCAAACGCGGCGGAGGTCAGCTTGAGCTTCCCCGCCGGTTCGCGCGGCGTTGCGGCGTTTTGACCACTCGGCGAGCACGCCACCAAGAGTGCGCAAAGCAAAACCCAGCCGGTTTGACGCATAGCTCAATGCCTCCGTCCCTTCGTGGCTTCATTTTAAGCGAGAAGCGAGGCGCGTGGCAAGGCGGCAGACCCTCACTGCATGGAGCGCTGGAGGGCCGCGCGCGCCACGGCAATTTGCGGCAACTGCGCGCGGGAATTTTCGAAGTGGGAGAGGAATTCCTGGTACTCGTTCACAGCCTGATCGCGTTTCCCGGTCGCCTCGTAGACCTGGCCCAGATAAAAGTGCGCGAGCGCTTCGCGGAGGGGGGAGCGTCCGCGCACTGCGCTCATACTGCTCAAGTCTCTCTCGCTGAAAATCGCCGACTTGAGCGCCTGCTCCGCCTTCGCGTAGCCCTTGGTCTCAAAATAAGCCCATCCCAGGGGGTACTGCCGGTTAGATGCCCCGGTAGGGGCCAGGCGACCGGCGGCGGCGATCACGCCCTGCGCGTCGTTACGAAAGAAGGCGGCGTAAAGGGCGTACCGGTTCCGCCAGTCTTCCATTCCTTGCTGGCTGAGTCCAGGCCCGGGAGGAGCCTTTGCAAAGAGTTCCAGGCTGCGCTCGGATCCCGCAGTATCACCCTGAGCCGCCTGCAGAAATCCGATCGCCATATATTGGTGTCCGCCAATTTTCTGCTGGCGCGCGAAGGCAAGGGCGGAATCCATGCCCTGACCGGTCAAGAGTGACAGGCTCTCGAGAGATCCGAGCGTGGAGCCTGCAAGCACGTTTTGCCCGGCGCGAGCCATGTCCTGCACAGCGCGTTCGTAGCTGGCTCGCGCGCCCTCCAGATCACCTCGCGTTTCCCGGAACTGGGCTTCGAACAAGGCGACGGCAAACTTGCCCGACCTCGGTACGCGGCGCGCGTATTCCTGAAGGGCGGAATTGGCGAGGTCGAATTTCTTCTGGTCGGCGTAGACAATGGCCAGCTTGAGGTAGTCATAGCCGCCGATAAAGTCCGGCTTAAGTTCGATGACCTTGCGGTAGGCTGCGACGGCTTCATCGTCATGGTTCAACGAGTAAAGGATATCACCACGCGTGTCCCAAGGATTGGGATCGTTGGGGCGGAGGGCCATGTACTGGTCATCGGCCTGCAGAGCTCCCTTCAAGTTTCCGACGGCCGCCTGTGAGTAGGCGAGCGTATTCAAGAGGTTCTCATTCTTGGGATCGAGTTTCAGGCCGGCTTGCAGCACAGAAACCGCTTGCTCTGCCTCGCCATCGCTCGTGAGCAGATTAGCCAAGGCTGTGCGGGCATCGGAATCGCGAGGAAATTCCTTGGTGAGTGATTCGTAGATCTCCCTTTGCTCGGCGCGGTCCCCTGCGATCCTGGCTTCCATCGCCTGATACTCCAGCAAATTTTGACGCGGCAAGTGCGACTCTAACCCCTTAATCTTTGTAAAGGTGTCTACCGCTTTTCGGACATCGCCCTGCGTCGCGTACGTGCCCGCCAGCCGAAAGTACGCCAGGGCAAACTGCGGATCCAGCGCGACAGCCTGGTTCAGTTCCTGGATGGCTTCATCAAAGAGGAATCTTTGTTCAAACTCCATACCTGCCTGGTAGCGCCGCCAGGCTTCGATGTTGGAGGTTGCCACTTCTTCGATACTGGGAGCGTTACCGGCCAGATTGGCGGAGGGCACAAAGTGCTGCGCAATGCGGCTGGTCATTTGATCCACCATGCCGAAGATGCCCTGCACGTCTGGCGCTTCCACCTTGTCGGAGAAAAGAATCTGGCCGCTGGACGTGTCCTGCACGCGGACGTCGAGCCGAAGTTGCTTGGGACCGACGCGCATCAGCGCGCCGGTGATGAAGGCATCGGCGCCGGCATTGCGTGCTGCTTCCATGGCCGTGCCAGGGTCGAGTTTAGATTCGTCCTTTTTCCCCAGGCGTTGCAGGGCCGAAAGAATCCGCTCGGTCGAGAGCACGTCCAATCCCTTCACCTGCGCCAGGTTGGTGGTCAGCATTTCGGTCAAGCCGCCGTTCAGCCAGTCCAGCGACGGATCTTGCGAAAGGTTCGAGAAATAGAGCACCGCCAATGCTTTGTGTTCGCCTTCAGCCGCCGGACCCGCAGCGCGGTGTCGCGTCAGCCACCAACCCAAAACCACGGCCACGCCAAGCACGGCCACCGCAGACGGGACCAAGAACTTCAGGCGTTGCCGCCTTCCCGAAATGGCGAGAGGCGGAGTGACGGCGCTCGACGGGCCGCTGAGGGGAGAAGGCGGAACAATGGCAGAGCTCGCGCCGCTGGGCTCAACCGGCGCGGGCGCTGCGGGCTGCGGCGTTTCCGGCGGCACCGTATGTCCCGCCGACGATTGCGCGGGCATAAGGCCGCTCGGCTCCGCGACCTGCATGCGGCTCGCCGCGCGCCCCGAGTCCGTATCGCGCTTCAGGCGCTTCAAATCCGTACGGATCTCCGAGGCGTTCTGGTAGCGCATCTCCGCATCTTTTTCTAGCGCCTTGAGAATGATTTCTTCGAGCTTGGGAGGAAGCTCTGGATTAACGCGCAGGGGAGAAACCGGCGCGCGGTTCAGGATGGCCTCAAGAATGACGCCGGACGTGCCCCCGGAATAAGCCTGCCGGCCGGTGGCCATTTCGTAAAGGACCAGCCCAAAGGAAAAGATATCCGAGCGCGCATCGAGATCTTCGCCGCGCACCTGCTCGGGCGACATGTAGGCGACCGTACCCATGGTGGTGCCGGGGCTGGTGAGAAACTCCGGAGTGGTGGCGACCGTGGCCATGGCTGAAACGCCCGGGCTCGCGCCTGAGAGGCGCGACGGTGCCACCTTGGCCAGCCCGAAGTCCAGCACCTTGGCCTGGCCGCGTTGTGTGACGAAGATGTTGGCGGGCTTGATGTCGCGATGCACGATGCCCTTGGCGTGGGCGGCGTCCAAAGCGTCGGCAATTTGAGTTGCCAGGTCGAGCATCGTGTCGAGCTTGAGCGGCTTGCTCTCGATGCGGTGCTTGAGGGTTTGCCCTTCGAGGTACTGCATGACGATGAAGGACCGGCCCTCGTGCTCGCCGATTTCGTGGATGGTGCAGATGTTGGGGT
>JAHEKS010000415.1 GCA_024638215.1 Acidobacteriota bacterium
TTCCATGGCAACTACCCGGACTACTCGTTCGGAGTGACCCTGACGATCCCCATCCGCAACCGGTCAGGCCAGGCGGATATGGCTACGGCGCTCTTGCAGGAGCGCCAGCTTCGCACCCAGTTGCAACAGCAGAAAAACAATATCGCCCAGGACGTCCGGAACGCCGTCATCGCCGTCACGCAGGCCAGGGCGCAAATCGAGGCCGCGCACAAGGCGACAATCCTGGCTCAGCAGACACTGGACGCAGAGCAGAAGAAGTTCCAGCTCGGCGAATCCACGGTGTTCCTGGTCATCCAGGCGCAGCGCGATCTGGTGACTGCGCAAGGGACCGAGGCCTTGGCTCATTCGACCTACGCCAAGGCCTTGACGCAGTATTACCAGGCCACCGGCACGACGCTGAAGGAATATCACATCGAGCTGGGGGAAGCGAAATCGGGTGAAGTTACGAAGATGCCGAACATCCCTGGCACGCCTATTGAACCTAAGAACCCTTGAACTCCGGAAATGAAGGGTTTAAGGTCGTTTTGTAACCCCTTTCTTTTCAACGAGAGATTTTTCCGGATATTCAGTTCGACGCAACACGAAGTCTCTCCGCTCTAGACAAAAGCCCTTCGGACCATGACAATCGTACCGAAGGGCTTTTTCTTTGTCCCGCCGATACTGGAATTCCTCGTGACCGCCCGACCGGTTGGTCGGTAATTGATAGATTCTGCTGAGTTTGACATTAACCCGCGGCGTCAACTAAGATACCACTCGGAGCCGCGCGGGGGCGATGAGCAAGCAACCCAAGACCGATGTCCAGGAATTCGAGAAGTTGGATCAAGCGTCCACCCCCCAGCGCACGCCCTCTGCGGCCGAGCGGCATTGGGAAAAGCGTACGCTCGAACCCGCACTTAAGAAATCTCCTGAGCGCGCAAAGAGTTTCACTACGCTTTCGGGTGTTCCCATCCAGGGCCTTTACACGCCCGCCGACCTGACGGATTTCAATTATCAGCGCGACCTCGCCGATCCGGGCGAATACCCCTATTCCCGCGGCATTCACGGCACCATGTATCGCGGCCGACTGTGGACCATGCGCCAGTTTTCGGGCTTTGCCGCGCCGGAGGACACCAATCGCCGCCTGCACTATCTGCTCGAACAGGGTCAGACCGGCCTTTCCATCGCCTTCGACTTGCCGACACTGATGGGCTACGACGCCGACCATCCGCTCGCGGAGGGCGAAGTCGGCAAATGCGGCGTCGCGGTGTCGTCGCTGGCGGACATGGAAACGCTGCTCGAAGGCCTGCCGCTTGAGCAAGTCACGACCTCCATGACCATCAACTCGCCCGCCGCCATGATCTGGGCGATGTACTTGGTGGTGGCTGAAAAGATGGGCGCCGACTGGAAGAAGATTTCTGGCACCACCCAGAACGACATCCTGAAGGAATACATCGCGCAGAAGGAATACATCTTCCCTCCCGCGCCTTCGATGCGCCTGGTGGTGGATTCGATCGTTTTCGGCGCGCGCGAAGTTCCGCGCTGGAATCCGATCTCGATCAGCGGCTACCACATCCGCGAAGCCGGCTCGACCGCGGTGCAGGAACTGGCCTTCACCTTGCGCGACGGCATTGAATACGTGGAATGGGTCAAGCGGGCCGGCATGCGCGTGGACGAGTTCGCCCCGCGCCTCAGCTTCTTTTTCAACGCCCACAACGACCTGTTTGAGGAAATCGCCAAGTACCGCGCGGCGCGCAAAGTGTGGGCCCGCGTCATGCGCGAGCGGTTTGGCGCCGAAAACCCGCGCTCCTGGATTTGCCGGTTTCACACTCAGACGGCGGGTTGTTCCCTTACGGCGCAGCAGCCTTACAACAACGTCGTGCGGACCACCCTCCAGGCGCTTGCCGCGGTGCTGGGCGGCACGCAATCGCTGCACACCAATTCTCTCGACGAGGCCTGGGCCCTGCCGACCGAGCAGGCCGTGACCCTGGCGCTGCGCACCCAGCAGGTCATCGCCCACGAAAGCGGCGTCACCAACACCGTGGATCCCCTCGCCGGGTCGTATTTCCTCGAGCGGCTCACCCGCGACACCGAGCTTGCCTGCCTCGATTACTTTGACAAGATTGACTCGATGGGCGGCATGGTGGCGGCGATCGAGAAGGGATATCCGCAGAAGGAAATTCACGAGGCGGCCTACGCTTACCAGCAGGCCATCGAGCGTCGCGAGAAAATCATCGTCGGCGTGAACGATTTCGTCAGCGATGAGAAGCGCCCCATCGAGCTTCTGGTCATTGACGAGTCTGTCGCGCGCCGCCAGCGGCAAAAACTGGCGCAATTGCGAAGCAGGCGCGATGCGAGGCGCGTACAATCAACTCTCGAAGCCCTCGGGAGCGCGGCTTCAAGCGACCGGAACCTGATGCCTTTCATTCTGGAATGCGTCCGCGCCTACGCCACCCTGGGCGAGATGTGTGATATCCTGCGCCGCGTGTTTGGAACTTACGAGGAACCGGCGTTTCGGTGAAGGTCTGGTTCCGCAGTTGAAAGGCAATATGACACTTCAGGAATTGGAACGTGGCTTCGAGTTGCATGAAAAGCGATTGGCCAGGATTGAAGAAGTCCAGAAAATAACCGGCGACAATCTCCTGGTACAAGGTGAACTGCTGAACCGTGTTGACCAAAGGCTGGATCGAGTGGTTTCCATCGCGGAACGGAACGCCGAAGATATGAGCGTGATGCAAAGCGCCATGACGAACCTCTTCCAACGCATGGACGCCTTCATTCGCGGCCTGGAGCGCCACGACGGCCACGGGGAACCTTCGTCCAGCTAAAACGCCGTTATCAGATCAATTTTTAGCTGCCATCCCTCGGAAAAATGCCAGATCACCGTATTCGCGTCTTAGTTGCCAAGCCCGGCCTGGACGGCCACGACCGCGGCGCCAAAATCGTCGCCCGCGCCCTGCGCGACGCCGGCATGGAAGTCATCTACACCGGGCTCCGGCAAACACCCGAGCAGATTACGAGCGCCGCCCTTCAGGAAGACGTGGACGCCATTGGAATCTCCATCCTTTCCGGCGCGCACAATACTATCGTCCCGCGCATCTGCGAATTGATGCGCGCCCAGGGTTTGAGCGACGTGCTGCTGGTGGTGGGCGGCATCATCCCCGACGAGGATATTGCCGGCCTGAAGAA
>JAHEKS010000416.1 GCA_024638215.1 Acidobacteriota bacterium
AGCGACTCGCAGGCCGCGGTCGAAGTCATACGCTGCATCTGGTTGCCCGCGTATTCGCCAGAAGACGTAGAAGAACGCCAGGACCAGCGGCACAACCGTCCAGACGCGCGGGCTGATTTGTCCTGGCTCGCCGGCAGCGGCCAGATTGACAAAGAAGATTCTCGCGAAGCTCGATGCCAGCGCGACGTAACCTTGCAATCGCAGCGAGGTCGAGCGCCGCAGGAAGCCCAGCTCGAAAAGAATGAGGCCGAAAACCATCCACGCCACGGCCACGCCTACAGGCCGCAACTCGTACCAAGCGAGCAGGACGACAAGCGTCGAAGCGATCCACGTATAGCCTTCGGGAATTCGCAAGCCGCGTGCGGATTCGAATTGCGCCGCACCAGGCGAGCACAAGTAGAGCATCACGATGCATATGGCCACCGTCTCAAGCCGCAGCGGAATGTGATGTCCCACGCCGGTCGTGCCCAGGTTGACCGCCAGTAGCCATGAAAAGGCTGCAAGGCCGAGCGTGTGCGCTTGCCATGCAAGGTCGCGCCGCTTCATCCGCGCGCCCAGCCACACCAAAGCCAACGCCATCGCGCACCAAGCCACCGGCGTCCACTGTTTGGGGCACTCGTAGTAGGCCAGCAACGCGCCCAGCGTGGTTGCGGCCCAAGTGTGAGCTTCAGCAATAACAGTTGCCCCGGCCACGCGTGAAACGTGAGCCCAACGCGCGCAGACGTAGAGCATCGCCGCAACAAACCCGGCCGTCAGCAGGCGAAGTGAAAGCCCGTGAAAGTGCAGCGGCGTGTTCAGGTCGACTTGGATGGCCGCCCAAATCGAGAGAGCCGCCGAAACGTAGGATTGATACGAAAGGTCGCCGAGCTTGAGCAGATTGCCCACTACTGCCAGAGCCAGTGCCAACACAATCAGGCCGGGGCCGGCGTATTCCGCCGGCAGCTCAAACCAGATCAATCCTGCGACAAGCAGGCCCGCCGCTGACGTGTAAGCCCACGCGAAGCGTCGCGGAAGTTGCGCCGCCCAGCCGTCCGCCCACCGCGAGCTGGCATAGAAAAGCGCGGCGACTGCGAAAACGGTGATCAGGCGCACACCAATATGGTGATGAAACGGCTTGATGGCGAGGTTAATCCCGATCGTGCCGGAGATGGTGAGGAGAAGAAGAACATGCGCCTGGATGGCCAGGTCGCGAGCTTTCAGGCGCGCGCTGGTCCAGGTCAGCGCCAGGATAAGACCGGCCCACGCCACGACTGCCCACTTCTCCGACGTGGCCGCCCACAGCCCGAATGCCGCCAAGACTGTGGCCAGGTACGATGTCACTTGCTGGCAGAATTCATCGAATCGTGATTGATTCAAGCCCGGCCATCGTCGCGGAGCAAACTGCGCGTTCAGATAGAAAGCCAAGGCGGCTGCGCCGTACACTAGGCCCAAATGCGGCACGGCGACAGCCGACTGAGCCACGTCGCGCAGTTGATTCACGTGCTGTGTCGTTGCAACCAAGATTTGCGACGCGGTGAGCAGCCCCGCCAGCAAGCCCAGACGGCGGAAAACGACTTCGTGCAAGAAAATGCCCACCAGGAAGAATGCCTCGGCATCGGCGAGCCACACCATGGAAAGACTGGCGCCGGAATACTTGTAGGGGAACGAGGTTGCGAGCAGAACCGCGCCGAGCGTCGTCAGCAGCACGAACGCCGCACGACGACGCCGCGCCCAGGGGAGTTGCCCGAAGGCCAGCTCCACCGCACCGACCGTGAACAAGAACCAGAAGGGATGCGGCGGATGCACAGCCTGATAACCCATGATGCCGAGGAATAGCCCGACGTTCAGGAGCGCGGCGACGGTGGAAACTCTTTCTTCGCCTGGCTCTTTCACCTTCCGCGTCACATAGGAAACGCGGTAGAGCAGCCAGTAGAAAATCAGGAGGGCCGAGCTCGCGGCGTACTCCTCGAAATGATGGTGCATTCCCACGCGCGCAATGATTGGCCGCAACCAGTAATAGTGATTGAGGAATGTGGCCAGAATGCCGAAGATTTCCAGCTCGTACCAGCGCATCCGCCACACGATGGCGACCAGCGCCAGCGCCAGGACTGCGCTCGCGAGCAGGCTGAAAGCCGTGACGTTGCTGATGGTGACGGTGGTGAAGGCGAGCAGAAACGCCAGCCCGGTTACGACTTGCGAGCGATACTTCAGGGTGTGCGCCACCATGGCGGCGGCGACGATCAGCATGAGAACCAGGCCGACGCCTTCGGAGGCAATGATCCGAGACGCCGCGATGTGGTGCATCGCATAAGTGACGAAAAACGTCAGCGCCCACCCGCCGCCAATTCCGGCGCGCGACAGAATCCGCCAGCGCTCGCGCTTCTCGAAAATGACTCCGGGAACAAGCATCAGCGCCGCCGTCAGAAAACCGATGGTCACCTTGAGCCCCGGGCTGAACCGGTGCCACTGGGTCATCAATAGAAACGTCATGCCAATTACCAGGAGTGTTACGCCCAGCTTGGTGAACAGGTTCGCGCCCAGCAATTCTTCAAGGTTTCGCGATGACTTCGGCTTCTCGATAACGGGAACTGAAGTGCGAGCCACGACAGGCGGCGGCACGTGAGGCCGCGCGACCACTGGCGGCGGTGTCGCTGGCTTGATTGCAGGCGCAGCAGGCTTCGCGGGAGACGGGACGTGCGGCTCAGGCCGGGCCGGGATTGGCGGCGCTGGGACAGCAGGCTCGGCAACAGGAACAGGTTGAGCAGGCCGGCCAGCTGACGGCGGAGGAATCACGACTTTTTCGGGCGGCCGAGGCGCCGGCGGCGCGGGAGTGGGTTGCGGAACAGCCGCCGGGGCTGTCGCGGGCTCCTCTTTTTGTTCCGGCGTCTCGCGTTCCTGCGCCTTGAAATCCCGGACTTGCCATTCCAAGCCGTGCACCTTAGAACTGATCCCTGGAAGTTCGGTCTTAATCAGCCTTTGGATTTCGTCTTCGAGGGTGCGAATCCGATTCGCCAGTTCCGCCGCGCGTTTCTTGCTTTCGCTCGCGGCGCGGCTCGCGTTGCTAGGTCTTTGACCGCCTAAATAGATTCCTTTTATAGCCGAACTTGACACGTGCTTTCTTACGAGTGAATTGCCAGTTGATCTTGATCCGACAACGATTAACTTGGCGGTTCCAGGCA
>JAHEKS010000417.1 GCA_024638215.1 Acidobacteriota bacterium
GGCTATGCCGGGAGGGAATACGGCGAGCCGGCCGCTCCTTGCGACCGGCGTATCACGATGGGCACAATGCTGAGGCACGCTCGGATATGTCGCTCGCCAGCTTGCTGAGTGGTTTGGCGCTGGCCAACGCGGGTCTTGGCATTGTACATGGCTTCGCTGGGCCCATCGGAGGGATGTTCGCTGCCGCGCATGGAGCCGTCTGCGCCGCGCTCCTTCCCCACGGCATGCGGGTCAACGTGCAAGTCCTGCGACGGCGCGCGCCCGAGAGCGAAGCCTTGCGCCGCTTCGACGAAATCGCGGGCATGCTGACGGGCCGGACCAGTGCTCGCACGGAGGATGGAATTGAATGGGTCTGCGGAATTTGCGGCGAGCTGAATATTCCACTCCTTCGATCTTACGGGATTAGCTCAGAGGACATTCCCGGGCTGGTGGAAAAAGCTTCGCGAGCCAGCAGCACAAAAGGGAACCCCGTTCAACTGAGTCCGGACGAAATGGGAGATGTTTTGAAACAAGCTCTTGGGTAGATGGTTCGGCGGTGCCCGGCGCAGGACAGACGGTGCGATGCAGGTCCTCAATTCACAACTTGGGCGAGAGTGCGGTTTGCGCATGACTGGGGAAAAGGTTGACCCAAGAATCGGACCTAATTCTGTGACTCCGCCAGCCGACAGGCAAGTTGTCGTTACCAAGAATTCGATCCGTCACGCAGGCTCCACCGGGATGCCAATTGGCTGCCCCCCTTTTCGGGCGCGGCGACACCCGCCCGGGCGTCGACTCAAATATCGGTGAAGCTGGCATCGAGCGCTATGCGGGCTGACGCTAAGGGGCGATCTCAAGCCGCGTGGTGGGTTTCTTTCTTGAAGCTGCAGATGAGAATGAGCCGGCACTTCAGGCTGCGCACCGTTCGTAACAATGGTGCAGTCCACCGACTTCCGCCAGCTCGATCACCGGACCCAACTCCGGCGGCTGAATGGCGCGCGCTTCCGGAGCGTCCTTGGCAAGCGAAAGATGAGTGCGGGAATGTCCATAGTACTGGAAATAAGAGCTCAAGGTCCGCCGCAGGGAGGCTTCATTAAAGACAATCATGTGGCCCAGGCACTCGCGCCGGATCGAGCCCACGAGGCGCTCGACGTACGGATTCTGCCAGGGCGATCTCGGGGCCGTTAGGACTTCTTGAATCGCCATCCCTCGAATTCTTTGATGGAACGACCCTTCAAAAATCGAGTCGCGATCGTGGAGCAGGTAGCGCGGTGCCTTGTCCCAAGCAAATGCCTCAACGATTTGTTGAGCGGTCCATTCCGAAGTGGGATGGGCGGTAACGTTGAAATGGAGCAGGCGTCTCCGATCATGCGCCAAGACGACGAAGACGTATAAGACTCGAAAAGTAACTGTCGGCACCACGAAGAAGTCCGTCGACACCAATTGCTGCAGGTGATTGTTAAGGAAAGTACGCCACGTCTGAGAGGGCGGCTTTCGCCCGCGAGCCATGTACTTCGCGACGGTGGCTTGGGACACTTCAAGGCCGAGCTTGAGCAGTTCACCATGAATCCGAGGTGCTCCCCAGAGGGGATTCGCGAGGCTCATCTTACGGATGAGGTCGCGAATTTCCCGACACACCTCCGACCTCCCGGATATGCCTCGTCTACTTTCCCACGCCCAATACAAGCGGAATGCCTTGCGATGCCAGGAGATCACGGTCTCCGGTTTGACGATGACGAGGACCGAGCGCCAACCGGCCCAAAACCGCCGAAGCCACAACCAGAACAGCCGGTCCGTCGTGCGCAGGCGAACGTGCCCACGCTGCGACCTTCGCAGCACATTGATCTGGTGGCGGAGGGCGACGACCTCCAATTGCAGGCTCGCCCGAGTCCGGAACGAGGAGCGGAGGGCAGCAAAAACGGAGACAAATAGATTGAACATAGGGGCGAGAGCTTAGCAGCAGAACCGAGCCAACTTCAATGATTTGAATGCCGATGGAGTTTTCAGCAGGGACAGGTTGCCGTTGAAGTGCATTCAGCTTTTTGCACTGCTGCTGGTGCATTTGAAGGAAGACCCGGGGGGCGCATCCGACAAAGGCAGCAGCTCGCAACCTGTACCCTGATACCAGAACCCTCTTTGATGGTGATAATCTGGTTGACTTCCAGATTGTCGAAGCTTTCGATTTGCTGCGTCGTGGGCCATTTGACTTCGAGGCGGTCAATTTTCTGTGCCTTGCCGACGCCGAAATGCAGCCGCAGGTCGCTCTGCGACATCACGCTGGTGCCGGAGTGGACCTCGTCGATTTGCGAGTGTTTTCCGGTGATCACGCGAACGCGCGCGCCGATCGCCGTGCGGTTGCACTTTGTCCCAATCAATTTGATCTTGATCCAGTTATTCTTGTTGCCGCCATCGTTCCGCAGCAGTGAGGGAATTTCATTCATGTTGTTCACAACGACGTCCACGTCCCCGTCGTTGTCGTAATCGCCGAAGGCGCAGCCGCGGCTCGAGTGGGGCGCTGCAACCCCCGGCCCCATTTCTTTGGAGACATCCTGGAATTTCCCTCCCCCCAGGTTGTGATAGACGACACGAGGCTCCTTAAACGCCTGTCCCGTCCTGTGTTGTTCCACCTCGGGGTAGACGTGGCCGTCCACCTGCAAGATATCCGGCCAGCCGTCGTTGTCGCAGTCAATGAAACCACAGCCCCACTTGACGTACGGCGTGTTCAAGCCCACGCCCGCCATGAAGGTGACATCGTCAAAGGTCCCGTCGCCGTTGTTGTGGTAGAGGTCGGATGTGTCGTCAGAGAAGTTGGTCTTGAAAATATCCAGCCAGCCGTCGCAGTCGTAGTCCGCGACGCCAACACCCATGCCCGCCTGTTCCTCACCATCTTCGCTGAAAGCACAGCCGGCCTCGACGGCGATGTCTTCGAACGTTCCATCGTGCTTGTTGTGAAAGAGAATGCTTGGCTCGGAATCCACGGCAACATAAATATCGGGCCAGCCGTCGTTGTCGAAGTCATAGGACACTGCGGTGATCGCATAGCGCGGTCCCGGCTTCAGGATACCCGCCTTCTCCGTCACGTCAGTGAAGGTTCCGTCGCCATTGTTGTGATAAAGCAAATTGCTTCCGGCGGGCAGACCGCGCGGACCGCACATCACCGGGATGCCCTTCCATTGGCAAT
>JAHEKS010000418.1 GCA_024638215.1 Acidobacteriota bacterium
CCTCGGCGACCCTTCCGAATGAGGACACTGCGATGTGGTCCACGCTCGTCACGACGAGTTGGCCTTACACCAAGCCCGGGGGGCTCGCTCCGGACGTGCCGGCTTCGACGACGGATTGCATCAGCACGGCCGCCTGCCAGGGGACCAAGCCAGACTCAACCAACGCGCAGGGCCCATACCTGGTCGACGCCATCAAGCTCTCCGGCAGTGAAAACTTGAATCTGGTCGGAGGGATGAGCCCGCTGACCCCGGTTTACTATGACGTGGGGTGCATCAGCATGGCCGGCTCATCCACACTGACCATCTCCGGTTACGTCGTCCTCAACGTCCTGGGCGACAATGCGTGCGGTGGCAGTTCTGGGCTGGACCTCGAAGGCAATGGCGTTGCCAACGGCGTCAGCTCCCCCGGCGCTCCGCCCGTCGCGCTCACGATCAATTACAAGGGCACCAGCCCCGTCAAAATAGGCGGGAACGGGGCGGCTTCCCTGGTGCTCAGCGCCCCGAACGCGAGCGTGTCCGCGGGCGGCTGCGGCGCCAATGGCTATATCGCCGGCTCCATTGAGGCTCTGAATGTTACGCTTTCGGGCGGCTGCCCGATGCATTATGACGTCAGCCTGTCGCGAGTGGGCGGCAACCTGGGGACCATGATTTCGACCGCTTACGGCCGCAAGAAGATGTGAGGGCCGGAGCGCCGGCGACCTTCCATTGGGTATCGCGCGGCCGTGCCTTTTCGCTTGCACCTGTAAGCAGGCGGGGCGGGCCCGGCTGCTGAGAGCGATTTTTCCGGCCAACCTTAGACCCCATCCGAAAACTCGGGGGCCGTGCAGAGCCAGGACTCGGACGGCGCCAGAGGCGTCTCGCCCCGGCGCATTTCGCTTGACGTCTGCGTTGAAATAAGTTAGCCCAGAACTTTAGCCTCTGATAGCGAGAATGGCGGATGCGGGTGGGACGAAGCGGAGCCCTCCAGCACGCGGAGCCGCGAGGCTTGGCCCGTGCGACTGCCCCGCCAGTTGCCGCCGCAGCGTGCCAGAAGGAGCCTGAATGAGCGCTCCGGAGTCAGACGGGAGAAAGAACGTCGCGCGCGAAGGCCCTCCCTCACGGCCCTCCCCCAAGCTGCGCCGAAACCACCGCGAAGCCACGGCTGAAACGTGCGTTAGTCAATTCGCAACCGGTGTTTATGCGGGTCGGGGCAATGGGGCGGAAGAATGAGGAGAGATAAACGCCTTTGTTTTAGCGCGCGGAGCCACGATCTTATTGAAAACAAAGGGCCGGGAAACTAGCGGACGCACGCAAATCGGCACAACGAACCGCCTGCGAAGCCAGACCGAAGCCACGCCGCACGGCACTAAAGTCGCGCCGGAATCGAAAAGCTCATCTTGATTAGGAATCCTGCTCGGGTTATAGTACGCGGGAGCATCACTCCAAGAAGTGTCGAGACAAGAGAAAATGGCAGAACCCAACCCGGATCTTACCGGCATCGCGGATACGGAACTGCCCGGACTGATGGCCGGGACGTGGCCGCTGCGCGTGCGGTCATTCGTGGCCCGCCGGATCGAGCTGGTTTTCGTCATCCTCATTCTGGGAATGGTGCTTACGGTCTTCTTTCTCATCCCCTACAAGATCGCCTTCCTTAATCTGTTTTACCTGCCCGTGCTGACGGCGGCGTATTTCATCGGCAAGCGCAAAGCGGTGCTGGGAGCGGTGCTGTGCATCCTGCTGGTTTTTCTGCTGGCGCTGCAATTCCCCGATTGGTTTTCCCTGCCGGCCACGCGCTTCAACACGCTCATACGCATCACCACCTGGGGGAGTTTTCTGATCCTGACCAGCGCCGCGGTGGGCTCGCTGCAGGAGCGGCTGGCCAAGGGTTTTGAAGAGACGCGGCAGCTTTACGAAGAGCTGAAGCGCAGCCGCGCCATGGAGGAGATGAAGGAAAAGGTGGAGCGGACGCTCTACTCCACCATGGACCCCATCGTCGCCAAACTGGCCACGGAAGGCAAGCTTCGCTTCGAGAAGCGCGAAATCAGCATCATGTTCACCGACCTGACCAATTTCACGCGCTACTCGGACCAGAACCGGCCGGACGTGGTGGTGGACGAGCTCAATGCCTACCTGAGCCGCATGGAGCCGGTCATCGAGTTGTTCCGCGGTCACATTGACAAGTACATGGGCGACGGCATGATGATCGAGTTCGGCGCGCCGGTGGACTATGACCGGCACGCGCTGCTGGGCGTGCTGGCGGGCTGGAAGATGCAGCAGAAGATGGCGCAACTGGATCTGCCCTGGAAGATGCGCGTGGGCATCGCTTCCGGCAGTGCCATCGTGGGGATGATGGGCGCCAAGCGGCAGTCCTACACGGCGCTGGGCGACCGCGTAAACCTGGCCAAGCGCCTGGAGGAGATTTGCCCGCCGGGAAAAGTCTGCGTGGATGAGGCGACCTACCAGGCCGTCAAACCCTTCTTCCTCGCCACCAAGTTGCGCAGCGCGGCTTACGGGAGGCAGGGCGACGCGGAACTTCTTGAGCGGCTGGAAGCACTGGAAGAGAGGCTGGCCCATGAGGGCGAGTCCGTGCAACTGTTGTTTGATCTTGGCCAGACCAGTTCCAAGCTGAACGACGCTTCCGCGGCCCTGCGCTACCTGAAGCGCGCCATGGCGCTCGATCCGAGTTCCACTGAGATCAAGCTCGCTTTTGCCGACGCCAATATCCAGAAGGACGAAGTCGAAAAAATCAAGATCAAAGGGAAGCTGGAGAAGGTGACGGTTTACGAAATCGCCATGCTCAAGGACCGCTGGAACGACCTGATGGTGATCCCGGCGGAACTCGCGGCGCGATATCAGAATGTTGCCAAGATGATCGAGGTTCCCGAGGAAGTGGTGCTCGGGGTCGAGGCTCTGGACGGTTCGGTGGGGAACGCGCGCGCTGTCGCGCTGCTTTCCTACGCGCTCGCCGAACACTTGAAGCTGAACGAGGATCTGAAGCGCAGCATTCTGGTGGCCGGATACCTCCAGGACATCGGCAAGGAGGCCGTGCCGCACCACATTCTGAACCGCAGCGGCAGCCTGACCGAGCAGGAATCGAAACTGGTGGAGAAGTACGTTCAGGAAAGCGTGGCGTCCATGAAGCGCCTGGGTTACGTGGAC
>JAHEKS010000142.1 GCA_024638215.1 Acidobacteriota bacterium
ACACCCTTGATCGAGATCACCACCCTTGTTGCCGGGGTTCAGGTTTGGGCTTATAATTGACGCGGGACTGCTCCCGATTTCGGAACCCGCGCGTTTGGTTCGTCCGTCCTGCTATGTATCTGATTTACAGCCTGTTGTTCACCCTCGGAGCCATCTTGACGGCGCCTTATTATCTCTGGCGGCTGCGGGGTAACCTGATTTCCGGGGCGGGATGGCGGGAGAGGTTTGGCGTCCTGCCCTCCCAGTTCCAAGCGCCGGCGGGGGACGGCAGAACGGGAGCCTTGTGGATTCACGCGGTGTCGGTAGGTGAAGCGCTGGCCGTCGCGCCTTTGGTCCAGGAGCTTCAGAGGCGCTACCCGAGTCGTCGAATCTTTCTGAGCCATGTTACGCCTGCCGGGCGCCAGGCAAGCGAAAGCCGGCTCCCGGGTGTCGCCGGCCGGTTTTACCTGCCCCTGGATTGGCGATGGTCGGCCGAGCGTGTTCTCAAGCGCATCCAGCCTGAGATGCTCTTGATCGTGGAAACGGAGCTTTGGCCAAACCTGCTTCGGGCCGCGCACGACTCCGGCGCCAAGGTTGCGCTCGTCAACGCGCGCCTTTCTCACCGCTCGTTCAAAGGCTATCGGCTGGCGCGGCCGTTCATGCGGCGCGTTCTGGATTTCGTTGACTGGATTGGCGCGCAGTCTGCAACCGATGCCGAAAGATTTCGAGTATTGGGCGCCAAGCCTGAGCGCGTAACCGTGACGGGCAATGTGAAGTTTGATGGGAAGCCGCCACAGCAGGGTGAGTTGGTGAGCCAGCTCGAAAAGGCAATCCGCGGGGCCGGTCGTGGTCCGGTCGTGGTCGCGGCAAGCACGATGGCGGGCGAAGAGGCGCTGCTGATGCCCGCCTGGGAGGAGATTCGCCGGCAGTACCCCAAGGCATTGCTGGTCCTGGCGCCGCGCCACCCGGCGCGGTTCGATCAAGTGGCGCAGCTCGTCGCAAGCGGCGGGAAGAGCTTTATCCGGCGCACAGCACTCGCTGCGAGTGACGCTGCCCGGCAAGACCAACTGGCATCGAGCGAGATTCTGATGCTTGACACGGTGGGCGAGTTGGCGGGAGTTTTCGCCCTTGCTGACCTGGTGTTCATGGGAGGAAGCCTGGTTCCGACAGGCGGGCACAACCTCCTCGAACCCGCCTTCTGGGGCAAGGCGGTTGTGTTCGGACCGCACATGGAAAATTTCCGCGATGTGGCGGCGCTGTTCCTGAATAACGGCGCAGCAGTTCAGGTTCACAATGCTTCTGAGCTGGGCGCGGTGGCGTGCGAACTCCTGCGCGACGAGCCGCGCCGCCGGCAGTTGGGCGAAGCGGCGAAACAGATGCTTGAGCGAGAGTCGGGAGCGACGGAGCGAATTCTCGCCCGGCTTCACCCCTGGCTGGAGAAATCCGTGACGGTGGATTCTTCACTTCGCTTGACAGGGAGCCGCGCGCAGTGAGTCGAATCCTAATGCCTCTGGCTGCGGGATACAGATTGGGAACCGCGTTGCGCAGCGTGGCGTACCGCCGCGGCTGGCTGAAGACGCGTCGGCTGGGCCGCCCGGTGATCAGCGTCGGCAACCTGACGGCGGGCGGAACCGGCAAGACGCCGCTGGTCGCGTATGTGGCGGAACTCTTGCTCAAGCGCGGACTGAAACCCGCCATCCTCACTCGCGGCTACAGGCGGCAAAGCAGGGAGAGGTTGATTGCCGTAGAGCCGGCGGTCGAGCGGGCGCCCGACCCGCGCCAAATCGGCGACGAACCGGCACTGCTGGCGCGCAAGCTGCCGCAGGTTCCGATCATGGTCAGCGCCGATCGCTATGGCGCCGGATGCCTGGCGGAATCCCAGTTCAATGTTGACGCGCACATTCTGGACGACGGTTTTCAGCACTGGGCGCTGGCCCGCGACGTGGACATTGTCGTGTTGGACGCTACGCAAGATCTTTCGGGCGCTGAACTGTTGCCTGCCGGCCGCCTGCGCGAGCCGCTGGAAGTGCTCCAGCGAGCCGGAATGATTATCCTTTCACGCACTGAACTCGCCGATCCCGCGCCGGTTGAGAGTTTGGTGCGGCGAATCGCTCCGCAAGCAACGGTCTTCCACGCGGCCACTCGGCTTTGCGAACTGGTGGACGTGAACTCAGGAAGGATTTATCCTCCGAGCGCCTATCAAGGCGAACCGGTCTATGCCTTTTGCGGCATCGGCAATCCCAAGGCGTTTTTCGATGATCTCAAATCTTGGGGATTCCACGTGGCGGGGCGGGACGCTTTAGGGGATCATCACCGCTATGGTGAAGTGGACCAAATCACGATGATGCTGGCTCTCAAGGAGCATCGGAATATGAAAGCTTCTCTCACTACCGAGAAGGACGCGCAGAATCTGCGGGGCACTCTTCAAGAAGCGGGCGGCATTCCCATCCTGGCGTGCGTGATCCGGGCCGAGTTGCGCGAAGCGGAGGCGTTTGAGGCCGAACTGCTCGAGCGATTGCGTTTGGCCAGGGCGAAAGCTTGATGTCCCAGCGATTTGAAAACCCGGCAAAGATCCTGGTCCGTGCCCCCAACTGGATCGGCGACGCGGTGATTTCCCTGCCCGCCCTGGAGGCTTTGCGGGCGCGATTTTCCGGCTCGGAAATCGTTCTGTTGAGCAAGCCCTGGGTGAGCGAGGTTTACTGGCACTCGCGCCGCATGCCGCGGCAGATCATTTACGATCCTCAAGGCAAGCATCGCGGCCTGCGCGGTCTGAAGAATCTGATCAGCGACGTGAGAGCCGAGCATTTTGACCTGGCGGTGCTTTTTCAGAACGCGTTTCAGGCCGCGTGGATAGTGTGGCGGGCGGGAATCCGCGCGCGCATCGGTTACGCGCGGGACGGACGCAGCCTGCTGCTGACCGAGGCCGTGCCCGTGCCGCCGCGCAGCGCCTACGGCCACGAAGCTTTCTACTATCTGCAGCTTCTGTTTCGGGCCGGGCTGATTGGAAGGCCGGAGCCGGTCCGGCCGCTCCAAGAACCGCGCCTGGCGTTGCGCGAGGCAGAACTGAATTGGGCCGCCAAGCGCCTGCAGGCGCTGCGGCTGGATGGCCCGCGGTTTTTGATCGGCATTCATCCCGGCGCGTCCTTCGGGCCGGCCAAGCGCTGGCCGCCCGAGCGCTTTGCCGCCTTGGCTGAGCGGATGATTGGTGAGCTTCGCGCCGATGTGCTAATCTTCGGTTCCGCCGCGGAGGCGCCGCTCGCCGAGGCCATCGCGCGGGCGATGAAGCACGCGCCCACGTTGCTGGCCGGAAAGACCACGCTCACGCAGATGCTGGCGCTGCTCGCGCATTGCCAATTGGTGGTGACCAACGATTCGGGCCCCATGCACCTCGCCGCCGCTCTGGGCTTGCCGCTGGTGGCCATCTTCGGTTCGACCAACGAGCGCGCCACGGGGCCGCTGAGCGCGCGCGCCCGTGTCGTGAAAAATCCAGTGCCCTGCAGCCCGTGCGGCCTGCGCCATTGCCCCATTGATTTTCGGTGCATGCAGGGCGTCACGGTGGAAAACGTGGCAAACGCCGCACTGGAATTGCTGGCACGGCCGGGAATGACGCATGAACATTCAGCCTAAACGACGCGCAAAAATCCGGAAGAGCAAACCTCCCCGAGCGGATGCTTCCCGCCCGCTGCCTTCCAAGGGCCCGCCCGCCGTCTTCCTCGACCGCGACGGGACCATCTGCGAGGAAGTGGGATACGTCAATCATATTGATCGCATTCACGTGTACCCTTGGGCGGCGGAGGCGATTCGCAAACTCAACCAAGCTGAGTTGCCGGTGATCGTGGTCAGCAACCAGTCGGGCGTGGCGCGCGGTTTGTTTTCCGAAGACCTGGTGAAACAGGCTAACCTGAAAATCGCGATGGAACTTGCCGCGCAGGACGCGCGCCTGGAAGCGTTTTACTATTGTCCCCACCATCCGACGGCGCCCCTGGAGGAATACCGGAAAGATTGCCGATGCCGCAAGCCGGCGACCGGGATGATGGAAGAAGCCGCCCGGCGGTTCGGCCTCGACCTGAAATCGTCCTACGTGATCGGCGACAGCTACCGCGACGCGCAACTGGCCTTCAACAGCGGCGCGAGATCGGTTTTAGTCATGACAGGTTACGGCAAGGGGGAGTACGAGCACCACCGCAAGAGCTGGCCGCGCATGCCCGACATGATGGCCGAGAACCTCTTGGATGCCGTCGAGAAGATCCTCGACGGCCGCGCTCGCCCGTCCCCTCATTCTCATTCCCGGACGAAACGCAAGCGATGAACATCTGTCCTTCGGAACGCGCCGCGCTTGTTTCACGGGTGAAGGCCTTCCCCGGCCGGCACGTGGTCCTGCTGGGCGACCTGGTGGCCGACGAGTTTGTCTACGGCGAAATCGCGCGCGTGTCGCGTGAGGCGCCGGTCCTGATCCTGAAGCAGCGCGAGAAGCAAATCGTTCCCGGCGGAGGCGCCAACGCCGCCAACAACCTCGCCGATCTGGGCGCGCGGGTGACTCCCGTGGGCGCGGTCGGCGATGACGAAGCCGGCGAGGCGCTGCTGCGCTGTTTCCGGCAAAAGGAAATTTCCACTCGCTCGATTATGCGAGCGCGCGGTTACCAGACGCCCACCAAGTCGCGCATTCTGGGCGGGCTGACGCATTGGCAGCGCCAGCAGATCGTACGCGTGGATCGCGAGCCGGCTCAGCCGCTGGGCGCGGAACTTCGCCGGAAACTGAGCCAACGCGCGGCGAACTTGCTTTCCGACGCGGCGGCGCTTCTGGTTTCCGATTATGGTTACGGCGCCGCCGGCCCTAAGGAGACCGCATTCTTGCGAAGCAGCGCCGGGCGCAAGCCGCTGCCCATCACGCTGGATTCCCGTTATTCTCTGCTGAGTTACGCCAAGGTCACCGCGGCGACCCCCAACGAGCCCGAAATCGAAGAGGCGTTTGGCAGGAAGATTGGCAACAATCTGGATCTGCTCTACGCACTCGGCAGGCTGACCATGCGGCGGCTGTCACTCCAGGCTCTGGTGGTGACGCGCGGCCGCGACGGCATGGTGCTTTTCGAGCCGCGCCAGAAACCGAGGCACATTCCCATATTCGGCTCCGACCAGGTGGCTGACGTGACCGGCGCCGGAGACACTGTGATCGCCACTTTCACCTTGGCGCTGGCGGCCGGAGCGAGTTTCTATCAGGCGGCGCAGCTCGCCAACATCGCGGGCGGGCTGGTAGTGATGAAGCGCGGAACGGCCACGGTGGCCGGGCGCGAACTCGAGGAGGCGATTCGAAACGCATGAGCGCCCGGATTGTTCCGCGCGAAGAGGTTGCAGGTCTTGGCGAACGTTTGCGCCGCGAAGGCAAGCGCGTCGCTTTCGCCAATGGCTGCTTCGATCTTCTGCACGTGGGCCACGTCCGCTATCTCCAGGGGGCGCGCGAGCTGGCAGACGTTCTGGTGGTGGGCGTGAACAGCGACCGGACCGTCGTCGAGCTCAAGGGCCCGGGGCGGCCCTTGCTCCCCGCCGCGGCGCGTGCTGAACTTGTGGCCGCGCTCGAGAGCGTGGACTACGTGGTGATCTTCGACGAGCCGACCGTCGCGCAAGTTCTCGAAGACCTTCGCCCCGACGTGCACTGCAAAGGGACGGATTACACCGAGGCGACGGTCCCCGAACGCGAAGTGATGCAACGCCTGGGCGGCGCCGTCCGCATCGTCGGCGACCCCAAGAACCACTCGACGCGAGACATCCTGGCTGAAATTGCGCGGCGCGATAAAGCCGCTCAAAGCAGGAAATGAGCGCAGAGCATTCCAGCGCTCCCTGCCGCTCAGCCGGGGTCCGAAGCCATGTCCGAATCGAATCCTCGTTTTCTGGTCATCCGGTTGAGCTCCATCGGCGATATCGTGCACGCTTTGCCCGCCGTCGCCGCGCTGGGCGATGCGTTTCCGGAAGCCAAGATTGACTGGCTGATTGAAAAGCGCCACGCGCTCCTACTCAGCGGTAACCCCTACGTCCATCGCGTCATCAAGCTCGACACGCTGAGCTGGCGAAAGGACCTGCTTTCCTCCGGCACGCTCGAGCAGATCGCGGGGACCGGCATGGCGCTGCGGGAAGACGCATTCGATGCCGCGATTGATTTTCAAGGACTCCTCAAGTCGGCTTTTCTGGCAAGGCTCAGCCGGTCGCGCCTGCGCCTGGGCTTTTCCGAGTATTGGCTGCGCGAGCCGCTGGCCGGAATCTTTTATTCGGACCACGTTTCGCCGCGCGGACGCAGGCACGTGATTGAGATGAACCTCAGTCTGGTGGAGCGATTGGGGGTTGGCCCGACGCCTCGCGAGGCATGGAAGTTTCCACTGCCGCAAAGCGACGCGGACGACCGCGAAGTCGAAACGCGGCTCGCTGCGCTTGGCGCGGGCGAGTTCATCGTCCTGAATCCCGGGGGCGGCTGGAAAAGCAAATGCTGGCCGCCGGAGAATTACGCGGAGCTCATTCGCCGGCTTGAGCGTGAAATTCCGGCGACCTTCCTGCTGACCGGCTCGCCCGACGAAGAACCTCTCATTCAAGACATCCTGCCCCGTACGGGCTCACCGCGCGCGTCCTACTTCCCTTCCACGATTCCTCAGCTCATCGCTCTGGCCCGCCGTGCCACGCTATTCGTGGGCGGCGACACCGGACCCCTGCATCTGGCCGAGGCGGCGGGCGCGCCGGTGATCGAAATTTTCAGTTCCAATGAGCCGGTGAACACGCCGGAACGCAACGGACCATTTCGCCCCCAGGACATCGCCGTCGCCAACCGCAACGGAGTATCGCACCGCTCCCGCAACAAGTACTCCGATTACATGCGCGACGTTGCGGTGGAATCCGTGCTCGCGGCCGTCCGCGAACGCCTGAAGAGGGCGTATGGATGACCGCTTCGCGGCGTGGGCCGCCCGCGCGAGAGTCCCGCTAGGATTCGCTTGGGGAGCAGCGTTCCTGGTTTTCTCGCAGCCCACCGTGTGGCTGCTCGAAGTCGGCGGCGGCGTGGCGCTGGCCGGAGTGTTGATTCGCGCCTACTCCGCAGGTTACTTGGAAAAGGGCCGGAAGCTCGCGATGGCCGGCCCCTATCGGTATGCACGCAATCCGCTTTATCTCGGCAGCTTTTTCATCGGCGCGGGCTTCGCGCTGGCCGGCGGCGCCTGGGCGCTGGGAATAAGCTTTCTGCTCTTGTTTCTTCTCATCTACGGGACGGTGATGCGCCGCGAGGAAGATTTCCTGCGGCGGCAATTCGGCGAGGATTTCAACCGCTACGCGCGCGCCGTGCCGCTCTTCCTGCCCGTTTTTTTCCGCCGCAGCAATCCCGCGAATCCGGAGGAGAGATTTCGCTGGGAGCTCTACCGGAAGAATCACGAACACGAAGCGGCTCTGGGCTTCGCTGCCGGCGTAGTTTTTCTGGCTCTGAAGATTTGGTTGCGGTAAAGTGGGCGGGGCTGCCGGAACCTGCGGCCGGGGATCGAAGTGATTCGCATGAGGAAATTCTTGATGTGTACGTTGGGAGTCTGCCTCGCCTTGCTCGTGGTGCGGGGAGCCAAGACGCTCAGCGCCCAGCATCAGCGTGATCTGCCCTTCTCGCCCGGTGAAACGCTGACCTATGACGTCACCTGGTCGATTTTCCCCGCCGGCCAGGTCATCGCCACCCTGCTCGGCCCCGGTAAGAATGGCGAGACAGCCTATGAGGTCAAAACGACGGCCGAGTCGAGAGGCGTTGTGTCGCTGCTTTACGACGTTGAAGATGAGTTCCACTCCTTCTTCAACCCCAGCACGCTGTGCTCGGAACGCATCACGAAGAAGGTCCATGAGGGAAGGCGGCACAAGCAGACGCAAATCAATTTCGATTACGCGCGCAGGGTGGCGGTCCTCGACGAGCGCGATCCCACCAACCCCAACGCGCGTCCTAAGCACGATGAGGAGAGCATTCCCGCCTGCGTGGAAGACGTGGTGAGCGCCTTCTATTACCTGCGCAACCAGCCCCTGCAAGTGGGGCAGAAAATCAAGCTGGCGGTGAACGACGGGTCCAAAACCACCGAGGTGGAGGCGGATGTGCAGGGACGCGAGCCCATCACGTCGGGCCTGGGAATGCTTGCCGCCCTGCGCGTGGAACCCAAAGTCTTCGGAGCGCTTTATCCGCGCAAAGGCCGCATGTTGATCTGGTTCAGCGACGACTCGCGCCACCTGCCCCTGCGCATCCGGATGACGATTTCCCTCGGGACCATCACGGGTACACTCGTTTCAGTGACAAGCTCCGGCGGGAAAACGTCTTCGACCCGCACTTCCGCGGCGCCTGCTCCGTGACCTCACATCATTTTGTATTTTTCGGCGAGAATCCGCTTGAATCGCGGCCGGTAGATGAGGTCGTAGGTCTCTCCCTTGTCGGGAAAGAGGCTCAATGCGAAGCGGCGTGTTTCCGCCACCATGGCCGACGCCTCCTCGATCGGCATGTCGGACTGCCAGAGAACGCTGGTCACCAGATCCACGACAATCTGGAGCCGCCGCACTTTGCGATTCTCTTCGCGAATTTGGGCTTCAGTGGCCACGCCCCGCACCCGCCGGCTCGGTTGAGCCTTTCCTTGCCCTATGGGTTATTATAAGCCAGGCGGACGAAGGGTGGAGAAGCCCTCCGCGAACTCCCAACCCGGATTCGAGACAGGATTCGGCATGCCGGCGGCAACGCATAAAGGTGGCGCCTGGAGCAGGCACTGGTCCCGCGCGCGTCGGGTCCTCAGCCGGTCGCTGGTGAGCTTTTTTCAGGAAGATTCGCTGACCATTTCCGCCTCCATCGCCTACCACACCATCCTGTCCTTGTTTCCCATGATGCTTCTGCTGGTGGGTTTCAGCGGCGTCTTTATTGGCCGTTATGAACTGAGCGGGCAGTTGGCGATAGTTCTGGAGCGCTATCTTCCCATGAAGCCGGATTTCATCCTCAGAAACCTCGCTTCGATCTCCCACTCCTATGGGCGCGTAACGCTGGTTTCCATTGGACTCCTGCTGTGGAGTTCTTCAGGTGTTTTCCTGCCTCTGGAAAAAGCGCTGAACCGCGCCTGGGACGTCGAAAAGGGGCGAAGCTGGCTGCGAAGCCACTTGGTGGCCCTGGAGATGGCGCTGTGGCTGGGAGTGCTGATTTTTGTCTCGATCGCGGTGGCGGCCGCAAATGCTTTTCTGTATCATTGGATGCAAGCAAGGGTTCTTCATCAGGCCGGCATTCCGATGGACATTATCTACCATACCGTGTTCGTCGCCGCGACCTTCGGCCTGACGCTGCTGATGTTCCTGGTGATCTTTCAGCGCTTGCCCAATCACCCGCTGCGTGTAAGCGAGGTCCTGCCCGGGGCGGTGCTCACCACGCTTTTTTGGGAAGCGGCCCGTTCCCTTTTCACATTGCTGCTGCCCCACTTCAATTATCGCCATATTTATGGCTCGATCGGCGCCCTGGTTGCCTTGATGACCTGGGCCTACATCTCTTCCGCCGTGCTTCTATTCGGCGCCCAGATTTCCAACGCCCTCTATCGAACGCTGCGCGAGGACGAGGTCAACGAGGCTGCGGAAGCCAGGCCCAGCGTCCCTTCGCCGGCAGGCATTCCGTAAGCGCGCACAAGAATCTTACCGCCTTGCATTTCGACGCTCACCGCGCCGTTGCGTTCAGTCTGGAAGACTCGCGGGGCCGAAGGCGGAAGGGCGGCGGGCATTCCCGCAGCAGGGAAATCTTCCCCATCCTCCGTCCCGCCGCTGACCAGCACCACGTGCGGCGAAACGCGGGCAGCAAATTCTCGGCCCAAGTTATCGAAAGAAGCCGGCGCCGCCAGCGCCAGTAGCGACGCGCTGAGTGCGGACGGGTTCTTGAGCAGTGCCTGCTGCGTTTGCACGCTCGAGTCGCCGGCAAAGAGAATGCTCGATTCGCCGTCTTGAAGGCGAATCACCATGCCGCTGTTGCCGGAAGATGGAGAAGCTGTGCCGCTTTCGGGCTCGCGCGGCCAAAGCGCCTGAATCAAGGTTGAGCCGCGGGTAATTCGCTCGCCCGGCTCGATGGCATGGGTCCTAATCCCGCGACTATTGAGCTCGTCAATGAAACCCAGCGAGGCGGGCGGAAGGGCGCTCGCGCTATACCAAAAATCTCCGATTTGAAAGTTGCGCGCGATGGCGGCATAGCCGGCGAGGCGGCTTTCATCCCCACGGCTCATCACAACTACATCAAGCTTTTTGATTTGCCTCGACCACAAATAGGGCGAAACGATTTCCTCCGCCGCGCTCCAGCGTCGCGACTCGAAAGGATCTTCCGATCGCGAGTGCGCACTGCCCCCTCCGCCAGCACCGATGAGCAGGGTCGTTCGGTCGGGCAGAACAACAAAGAACGCGCCGCCCGAGCCGCAATCGAGCGCCGTCACCTCCAACCGGCCGCCCGGAACGCGCGCCGGGAAGGGATTCACCGAAATGAACGCGGCAAAAACGACCAGACTCGCGGCTGAAATCCGGAACGCGCGCCGATGGCGTCCCACGCTGCACGCGGCGGCGACGACCGAAATCGCAAATCCCCACGAGACCCACGCGGGTGGCGTCGGCACACGGTAGGAAAGCCACGCGGGCAGGTGCGGCCAGGTGGTCAGGCTGAAAAGCAAGTTCATGATCAGGGCCAGCAGTTTGGCGGGCCACGCGGCTGCCGCCGGCCAAACAGCACCCAGAAGGACCGTGGGCAGCGCCACGGCCAGCAGCACGGTCATGACGGGAATTGCCAGGGCGTTCAGCCCGATCCCCGCGAACGTGACGCGATGGAATATCGCCGCCATTGGAAGCATGAGGCCTGTTTGTAGAATTGCGGTGAATAGGAGCACGTCCCAGGCCCACAAGACGCCCCGCGCGCCCGTTGCCAGAGCGGATGCCGTAGCCCCTGGATGGCCGGCCAAGACCGAAATTCGGGCTTCCAGCCACTTGGCCGCACGGCGGACATCGAGCCGAAACTGAGCCTCGTGTGGCTCGAGATGCAAGTCGCGGCGGTCCTCGCTCACATTCCTCAGCGCGCGGCGGAAGGACTCCGAGGACGCAAGCAGGGGCGCCACCAGCGCTACGATCAATAGGACTGCTGCAAAAGAGAATTGGAAGCCGGAGTCGTACAGCCAAGTCGGCCGCGCCACCAGCAGCGCCAGCGCCGCGAGGCCCACCGCGTTCAGCGCCGCGTGCGGCCGGTAGAAGAATCTCGCGACAAGATACGCAGCGATCATGATGGTGGCGCGCGTGGTGGGGGCTCGCTGCTCGACCAGCGAGCAATAACCCAGCAGGAACAACAGCACCAGCGCCGAGCGCCACGCTTCGCCCAGCGGCGTGAGCCTCAGCAGCAGCGCCGCCAGCATGGCGAGCAGGCCCACGTGCAAACCGGAAATCACCAGCAGGTGATAGAGGCCCGCCTGGCGAAAATCGTCCATGGTTTTGGAATCGAGCGACGAGCGATCGCCCAGCAGCACGGCCTTCAGCACTGCGCCGTCCCGGCCTTCCAGCGTCCAGGGCGGATACAGGCGATCAATCCCAGCCAGCAGCCGCTGGCGCACGCGAGCGACTATTTCGCCTGGCGTGAGAGGGCCGCGCCGCCGTAGCTTCTCCACCAGCCGCGGGCTCTTGATCGTGCCCGTCCAATAGATGTCGTGTATCGAGGCCATCCAGCGTCGGAAATCAAAAACCCCTGGATCGCGATAGGTGC
>JAHEKS010000419.1 GCA_024638215.1 Acidobacteriota bacterium
AGTCAAGCGGCGCGAGAAGAAATAGGAGGACGCTTTGGCGAGGTCGCTCAAAAAAGGGCCGTTTGTGGACCTTCACCTCATCAAGAAGATCGAACTGCTCAACCGGCGGTTCGAGAAGAAAGTGGTGAAGACCTGGTCGCGGCGTTCCACCATCGTTCCGGAAATGGTTGGGCATACGATCGCGGTACACAACGGCAAGAAATTCATTCCGGTGTACGTTACGGAAAACATGGTCGGGCACAAGCTGGGAGAGTTTTCTCCCACCCGGACGTTCAAAGGGCACAGCGTCAAGATTGCGGCCGAGCGGGCCGCATCGGTTGCTCCGGTTCCGGCCGGCGGTGTGGCCCCAGGTGGAGCGGCTCCCAAGCCCACAGCCCCCGCAGCGGGCGGAGCGAGCTGATCCCGGGTGTGAGCTGGAGAAGGACGCATGGAAGCGAGCGCGACAATCAAATACGTAAGGTTATCGCCCCAAAAGGCGCGCCTGGTGATTGATCTCATCCGCGGCAAGAAGGCTGCAGAGGCGCTCAGCATCTTGGGCTACGCGAAGTCGGAGCACAAGGGCATCAAGCGCTTGGGCCATACGAAGAAGCGCGCGGCCTACGACATCGCCAAAGCGCTCTTTTCGGCGATTGCCAATGCCGAGCAGAAATCCGACAACGTGGATGTAGACGAGCTTGTGGTGAAGAAGGCCTTCGTGGACGACGGGCCGCGCATGAAGCGGATTCGCCCGGCGCCCATGGGCCGCGCGTACCGTTACCAGCGGCGCATGAGCCACATCACGGTGGTAGTCGAACAACCGGAAGCTTGAAAGGCACAGGGCTCGGACCTTGCGGCCTGAGCCCGATTGAAGGAGGTGCGATTTGGGTCAAAAGGTTCATCCCTACGGATTTCGACTGGGATACACCAAAACGTGGAAGTCGCGGTGGTTTGCCAAGAAAGATTACTCCAGCATGCTGCACGAGGACCTGGTCCTCAAGAAGCGGCTGAAGGAGCAGTTGAAGAGCGCGGGCGTGGCCTCCATCGAAGTGGAGCGGCCGGGCAACAAGCTGAAGATCACCATCCACACCGCGCGGCCGGGAATCATCATCGGCCGCAAGGGGGCGGAGATTGATCGCCTGCGGCAGGAAGTGCAGAAACGGACGGGGCGCGAGGTGCTGCCCATCAACATCCAGGAAGTGCACCGGCCGGAGCTGAACGCGCAACTGGTGGCGGAATCGATCGCGCTGCAACTGGAAAAACGCGTCGCCTTCCGCCGCGCCATGCGGAAAGCGGTGGATTCGGCGCTGCGCTTCGGCTGCAAAGGCATCAAGGTGCGTTGCGGAGGCCGACTGAACGGCGCGGAAATCGCGCGCTCGGAGTGGTACTTGCAAGGCCGTCTGCCGCTTCACACCCTGCGCGCCGACATTGATTACGGGCTGGCCGAATCCATGACCACCTATGGCGTGATTGGCGTGAAGTGCTGGATCTACAACGGCGAAATCCTGGAGCAGAAGAAGCGGCCCCAGAAGACCGAGGAGCCGGTCGCCGAAACAGCAGCCTAGAACGGGCGGACGGCAGAGGCGAAGTATTTGGAAGGTTCAGTTCTGAGACCTGCTCGAACTGATGACTGAAGACTGAGAACTGCTTATGTTAATGCCCAGCAAAGTGAAGTTCCGGAAGCAGCAGCGAGGACGGCGCCGCGGCAAGGCGTGGCGCGGGTCCGACCTCTCTTTCGGAGATTACGGACTAAAGGTGCTCGAGGCGGGCTGGATCACCGACCGGCAGATCGAAGCCAGCCGCGTGGCCATCATGCGCTTCGTCAAGCGCGGCGGCAAACTCTGGATTCGGATTTTCCCGGACAAGCCGGTGACCAAGAAGCCGGCGGAAACCCGCATGGGCAAAGGCAAGGGCGCACCGGAGTTCTGGGTGGCGGTGGTGAAGCCGGGGCGAATCCTCTTCGAGATGGAAGGCGTGACGGAGGCGGAAGCGCGCCAGGCGATGCGCCTGGCCAGCCACAAGCTGGCCCTGCCCACCGTGTTCGTCCAGCGCACGGTGACCGGCTGAAAAGCTTGACGGAGTGGAACGAGATGAAAGCAGAAAAGATGCGGGAATGGACGACGGACGAGATGCGGGCCAAGGAGCGCGAGTTTTCCGACCAGCTTTTCCGCTTGAAATTCCAACTAGCAAGCGGGCAGTCCGACGTCTTGCAGAAGATCCGCGTCCTGCGCAGGGATATCGCCCGGGTGAAAACCCTGCTGCGGCAAAATGAAATGCAGGCGCCGGCGGGAGCGGAGAAGAAATCTTGAGCCGGGCCGGGGAGCAACCCCGCCCTGCGGATGAACAGGCTATGGAAACACATCGTCAGGAAAAGATCGGCCGGGTCACCAGCACGAAGATGCAGAAGACGGTCGTCGTGACCGTGACTCGCCAGACCACGCACCCGCTTTACAAACGGGTGGTGCGGCGTTCCAAGAATTTTCTGGCTCACGATGAAAAGAGCCAGTGCGCGGTGGGGGATTGGGTGCGAATCCGGGAGACGCGGCCGTTGTCGCGGCTGAAGCGCTGGCGCGTGGTGCAGGTGGTTTCCAAGGCGACTCCTGCGAGTGAAACGACGGAGAGTGCGTCATGATCGGAATGCGGACCATTCTTCAGGTGGCGGACAATTCCGGGGCGCGGCGCCTTTCCTGCATCCTGCCCCTGGGCGGCGACGTGGGCCTGCAGGCGGGATTGGGAGACGTGGTGACGGCCTCGGTCAAAGAGGCGGCGCCCGACAGCGCCATTCCCAAGGGCAAAGTGGTCAAGTGCGTCATCGTCCGCATGCGCAAGGAGCAACGCCGCCGCGACGGCAGCTACATCCGTTTTGACGAAAACGCCGCCGTGCTGATCAACGACGCGGGCGAGCCGGTGGGCACGCGCGTTTTCGGGCCGGTGGCGCGTGAACTGCGCGAGAAGAAGTTTCTCAAGATCGTTTCGCTGGCTCCGGAGGTTTTGTGATGGGGTCGCTGGCTATCCGAAAGAACGACGAAGTCCAGGTGATCGCCGGGCGCGACAAGGGCAAGGTCGGCCGGGTGCTCGAAGTCGTGCCGGAGAAACACCAGGTTTTCGTCGAACACGTCAATATGATCAAGCGGCATACCCGGCCCAACCCCAACA
>JAHEKS010000143.1 GCA_024638215.1 Acidobacteriota bacterium
CCTGCGTCCCGGGTCGGCTTGGTAAAACTGTGCGAGCTCCTTCCATTCCTTCTGACCGGACCACGTTGCTTCGTCCCACTGCAGGTAAGTATCGAAAGGGGAGTAGTGATCCGTCGTCGCAGGGTCGGTTTGGTGTGCCGCCGCGGCTGCGAACGCTTCGGTTGTGGCAATTTCTGCCTGGGTCAACGCGAGCCCGTACATATCCTTCCCGACCTTGCCCATCATGCTGTGCAGAGCTTTGGTATCTTGAGGCGGGCCCAGCACGTAGACGCGGACCCCGGGAATATCGTCCAATGTGTCTCCGGGAGTGAGCAACCTTTGCCTACCGAGCGACAGTGCATTGTTCGTCGCCTCATTGGTGCTCTCTGAGAATGCTGCCAACCCTCCGGGAGAAATGAAATCCATAAGCCCGCGGACGGCCTCGCCGCGCAGTTGATCATCATCTCTCAAGGAGGTACTCCAACTGCGCAGCGCCGATTGCACGGCGTTGAAGCGCAGCTTCTTGCTTTCTTTCACAATTGTCTGGTGGGGATCTTCAGTCCAAGCGGCCCAGACTTCGCCGATGGTTGAGAACTTCTTGAACGACTCCAAGGCGTCTGAGAATCCGGAGACGTGGTCCCAGTGCTCGTGCGTCACCACCAGCGCCGCCAGTTTGCGGTCGGTTTTCGTGACGATATCTTCGACGGCTTCGGTGACCTTCTGCTTCCCCTCCGGAGTTCCTACCAGAGCGCCACAGTCAATCATGATATGGGTAAAGTCCTCGCTGCGGCGGAAAGTGAGCAGGAAACAATCCCCCAGCCACTTGCGGTACATGCGGACGCGAACCCTCCACGTATCCGGGCCAACGGCCTGGGGCTGGCTCGGCCCTGCAGGCGGCGCAGGAGTCACGACGACGGCCCCGGTTGCAGGACCTTTCTTCTTGGGCGCGCTTTTCTTCTTGCTCTTGTTCGTGTTTGCCATTTCACACCTCGTCGCCGGACTTGTGAAGAATCGCAAAGCGCTCTCCCGCTCCGGTAAAGGGCGTTCTCGTAAAGTATATTTGTCGCAGGCTTGCGGCCGCCAAAGCGGCCTTGGCTTCGTCCAATCGGGTCTTGCTCCCGATGCTCCTCAAGATCGAGTACTTGAGTATCAGGGATTTCTCATCAACGACCAGCGTGCTCCCGCCGCTAAAGGAAAAGGTCATTCCTTCGGCTTCCTCCTCCCGATGTTGCAGCAACTGGAGCAACAGATGACATTGCACGTCGTTGTCGGGACCAACCCTCTCGGCCACACGCAAGGAGTGAAGTTCGAAATGTTCTCGTCCGGTTGAGAGATCCAGGCCCAAATCCGTGCCGAGCTTCGCACGTTCAGCAGCGGAGGCGGACACGATTCGCTCTTTCAGCTTTTCATGCAAGATTCCGCGCCACTTCCGCGAGAACGAGAAGATCCGCTCACGCACCGGCGTCTCCGGCGCGTATGAGCTGTCAAACTCGAGGCAGCGGATCTGGTCCGCAAACTGCCGGGCGCTTGCCAGCACTTCGCTCAAGATGGTTTTTGATATGTCGAACTGTGGCCCTCGCCACCGAAGTGACGCTGGCGAGAGGGTCTGCAGGTTACTTGGGTAGATTCCCCACTTCCGAAAGGACTCAACAAACGCGATCCGATAACCGTATTTGTCCTCCCGAGACACTTCGTAGTCGGCGGTGACGATCGCTCTCAGGTAGTCGCCGAAGTTGAGGTCAACCGGCGGGCAGAAATCCAGCGCGCGAATGCAGATGGTGAGCACGTGTTGGGCCGCCTTGCGGGCTTCATCGGCGAGCCGGCTCACCAGGTCCGGGTGAATGGCCCCTGGCCTCAGAATTCCAGCTCCCTCCGTCGCGATCCGGAACAGGTCGCCCGTACGACGCATGTAAATATCGAGGAAGGCGCCGAAAACCGCCGCGACCAGCAGTGAGCCGCGATCGTGCGGCTCGGTCGCCTTGGCGATGAGCGAGGGGTCAGGCGGCTTGCCAATGGCGGTGCGTAGCGCGCCATGCATGCCGATCGCGCGTCCAAATTCCTGCCCAATCGCCGCCAAGCGGTCGGCGATTGTGAGGTCGCCGCGAGTCCGGCTGATCTCGGTCCTCAATACGTCGGGCAGGGAAAAGTGCTGGAACAGCGCGACGATATCCGCGAAGGCCTCGTGAAACGCCAGGTCGTCCACTGAACCCTCGGCCGTAAGATTACGGTGCATCCCATCCAACAGGGCATGGGTGGTCTCATGGGCGATAATATCGTGCGACAGGCAGGTGAAAGTAATTCCGTCGGGATAGAGTTCATCCGGATTGCACGGCTGGACGGGAAAGTATCCGAACAGCAGTGCTTTCTTTTCGGGATTGTAATAGGCGTTTTGATCGCGAAAGGCGTGCGGATATATCCGCAACCGCTGGATGTACTGGTCGTCAACAAAACTGCCCGGGGCCATCATCGGCGACCACAGAGCCTTTCTGCCCAGGGCGACTTCGAAGCTTTTGATGGTACGCATGGCGACGGCATAAACCATCTGCTGGTGGAAGCGCGGATCGCCTGGGTTTGCTTCCAGGCCATCGCTTGCGATGAGATTCGGGTCTTTCAGGTTCACAGGTGCGTAATAGCATCCGGTTGCCGGGTCGTGATCAACAACTTCCAAGTACTCACCCACGGGGCCGGGCCTGAGCGCCTCCCATGTCACAGGAACAATAATTTCGTTGCTGGGCGCAGTGTCCAACTCCTGCGACAAACTCGGATCGGTTGCATAGGCACGTAGGCGGCGGTACTGGGGCTTGGGAGTTTCGACGGCCTGATTCTTCGGCCGCTCGGGTCCGGGCGGTTTGCCAAGATCGGCGCCGGGAACGGCGGCTGTCGCAAAGCGTTCTTTAAGTGCGGCTTTCAACGCCTTGGAGGCGTATGGACTCCCTATCACGGCATCGAAGAACGCCTGCGTAGGCTTCTTCGCGACGTCAGGATCGTCCATGGATTCGGCGACATGGCGATCAATATGAAATAGTTGCGTGACCTCAACCCCTAACATCTCTTGCTGAAAATCTGGCATCGCGTCAGCCGCAATACCTTGTCCAATCAGGACCTTCCAAAAGGAAAAGGCCGCCGTATCGGGCCGCGTCGCCGGAAGGCCCCGCTGAGGCGCCACGGCCAAAGCATCCGAGGCCCGGAGAATACCCCGGCCGAAGTACTTGCGAGAATCGGGCGAGGACGAATCTGCCGACTCGAACAATGCTTTCCTTGTCGCCTCAACAATTTCTTGTGGAGACCATCCCTTCATTTTGGGTTTGTGCATATGCAACCAAAGGGCGGCGGCAGCAGCAACCTGCGGCGTTGCAGAGGACGTGCCTGCTCCGTCCATATCCACGATAGCTTCACAGTTGATTTCTGCCCATGCAGTGTTCGGGGTATAAGCGGCTATGGCGGTGTCCATCTTGCTTTCCGGGCCGTAGTTGCCTGCCATCTTGCCAAAGGGAACGTTGTCACGAATGTACGCCCTGCCGTCGGCCATCACGCCGCACGCGGCAATCACACGACGGAACCGCGCCGGGTACACAATGCTCTGGGGTGTGAGCAGGATATTATTGCCGGCGGCAGTCACCATAACGATCCCTGCATCGTAAGCGCGATTGACCACATCGGCCCAGGCCTTGGAAGCGACCCCTCCCATGCTCATAGAAAGCACGTCGACTCGATCAGCGCTGTTCCCGTTGGGAGCGATCATGTAGTCGAGACCTGCGGCAAATGCGCTCGAAAAGAGCAACACAACACCGGTCGCGATGCGAACTGGCAGAATCTCTGCTAAGGGAGCCCCACCCAGGTAGTCGCCATTTTGCTCGGGCCGGGCCATGTTTTGAAGCCGTTGGCCTGCGAGCAATCCAATCGTGCCGGTGCCATGGCCCGGATTAGTGAACGCACCGCGAGGATACGGGTCTGAGGCGTCGTCCGACGGGCGTCCGTCGTCAACGAAGTTACGTTGCAGATTCAGCAGCAGGTTCTGTGGCCGCGCCTGATGCTTGGGGTCAAACCCGGTGTCCAGAATGCCGATCCGTACCTTGGCAGGATTGGCCGCGACTTCATCTCGCGCTGCCTTCAGTTGAGAAAGGCTTAAGTGCCAGGCAAACCCCTGACCCTTCGGGAAGTCCTCTGACTGCTCGTTATAGGAGCATAAATCGCCGGGTGCAGCGCCGATCGGGATCGTGACGCGGTTCTGATAATCCCATTGTGTCCCTACATCGGGCTCGACGTAGGCCCCATACTGGCGTGCTGCCTCGTGAGCCGCGTCCCAGATATCGGCTAGTGAAGGACTGGTTGTACCCAACCCTAAATCGGTAACATACCAACGTGCGGCTGCTGCTGCACGTCGCAGCCCCAATGTCTCATTAGGGCAGAGCTCGCGAACCTGGACCGTTCCCCCAGCCAACTTGAGAGTATTCTTCGGCTGTGGCGCGGACTTAATCAGCAACCTTGGTGCGACGACGATGTTCATAGGTAGAATCCTTTGGGCCACCACGGGTGGCTTCAAAATATTTTGCGGGTGGTCACACTAGCGGCCCATGTAAGAGTATCGACTGCCAGTGTCAAAATGCCGTTCCTGCCGAAGCTGCAATTCAAGACGGGACATAGACAGCGTAACCGCGTTCTGCTGCCCAGAAGTCAGCCCGGCCATCGAGATCGGTCCATTTGTCGGCCGGTTTCGAATTGTCGTTTCTGCCGTACCAGGCGACCGGAGTCAATCGTCGGGTCCGCCACTGGGTTGTCACGGATCTCCCGTTCCAGGCATCGCCACGGTTATTCAGCACGAAGATAAGACCGGGCTGACGATCTGTGCCGCTTCGTTGCATGACGTAGAGGTCATGGTCACAGTAGAGAACCGACGTCGAGCCACCCGCGTACTTTTCGTGCGCTGCAACCAGAGCTGTAATACCGTTCGCGGCGCCGCGCGAGGCCAGTCTGAAATTGAAATAGTCCTGCCAGAAGACGCAAGGATAGCCTTCGGCGGTGAGAATAAATGCGTACGCGAGCAGCTTTTCGTTGACGACAGCATTGTGTGGATCTCGAATCGTGTCGTGGTTGTCGACGAAGGTGACTGCTTGAAATGGAAAGCGCCCCACGACTGTGCCCTCCGTTAAGGAACGCAAATCAAAATCGTATTGGTCGCACAGCCCCTTCAATTTGTAGTGCAATGGAAAATCGAAGGCGGACACCGGGTTGTCCATGAAGGCATTGTCAATTGACATTAACCATTCATCGACGACTCGGTCAGAGTCCCAGCATTCCCCCACGCAAAAAGGCCGGTACAATCTCGTGTCGCGACTGTAACGATATTCCGCGATCCCTTTGACCATCCACGGTCCGTATCCCTTGACAAAGTCGAATCGGAACCCGTCAAAACCCATGTCTTCGATCATCCACCGCGTGTATTCCATCAAGGCTTCGTACACTTTGGGGTTCCGATGGCATAGATCCGGCATGTCTCCGAACGTGTCCCATCCGTCCATCGTCTCGTATACACTCGGGTGGAACGATCGCCAGTCGCGTGGAAACTTCCTGCTCTTGGGTTCAAACTTCGTCCACCGAACCTGCCCATCGATCGGATTGGTTTCCTGAGCGTCTCCTCCGTAGTTGTGGTTGAGAACGACGTCTGCGTATGCTTGCATTTGGCTCGAGTGGGCGGCCTCGATGAGGTCGGTCAGATCCTGTTTCGGGCCAAACCACGTTTCCTTGCGGCCCTTTTGGAGATATTCACCAAGGTCGAAGTAATCGTAGACGTCATATCCCATTGAGTTCCATTTCGAACCCTTCGAGGCGGGAGGTAGCCAAAGAGCCGTAAACCCATCCGATTTAAGCCCGGGCAGTTCGCGCCTAATCGTGCGCCACCAGGCGCACTCTTGACCTTCTACAGAAGGGCAATCCCAGTAAAACGCTTGAAGCAAAACGCCCATCGCGTGCCTCCCTTCCGAGCCCGACAAGCCCAATGCGTCCGTCCTCGTTGCGATGCCGAAGCCTGACTTGCCAGCTTCATCCCTGCCTAAGGTCGGGCCTCGCTCAGACAATTCCGAAAGCAGACGGGACGGCGAAGGGGTTAATCCGGATAAACCCCGGAACAGAGTGGAGATTAAAGCCGAACAAATATTAAACGCAATTCCCTGCATGGCCGAAAAAGGGGGGCCAGGGTACAGATGCAAAGCCCCCCAAATTTCAGTTGAATTGCTCCGTGGCGATTGCTCAGGCAGCCGCGGGGATCGCCACCAAGCGGTCTTGAACAAGCCCGATCCTCACCCCAGTAAACCGACACCCGGGGGCCCAGAGACAGACCTCAACATACGGTTTAGGAAATGGAGGCCTCGGGAGGGGGATAGGAGTTACACCTGTCAAAGAAACGGTAATGTGGGTGGAAGCCGGCTCCATTCTCTTGAGCATTTTATCGCCGGACCAAAGCGTGATCACCGTCCCTCGCGGGCAGGTGGGGAGCCGGATATCAAGACTACGCTGAACGATCTTGGCGGTCATCGCGATTGCTCTGGGGAGTGCCGTCCACAACTCCAGGGTGGGATCGCCGATCACATGATAGATTTCCCACTCGTCTTTCACCCCCGCCTCGTCTCCGGCGTTAACGACAGGGAGGTAGGATTTTGCGTAGTTCAGAACATCTCCCAGACGCGAATTCTTAACCCGATAGCTTGCATTCCCGCCGGGGAACGTCGGAATGACGCCGCCGAAAGTAGCGTCGAAGATGGCGCGGATGAGGTCATTGTTCATGTAGGTGCCCGAGTCGCGAGTGGCGCCGATAAGGGAAGGGGCGGTGCCCTTCATCCTCAGATTTTTCTCGGCAAAGCACTCGGTCGGTTCGTTGTAGTCGAAACCTGCGGTTTCACAATTGATGCTGTAAAAGACGGAGGGCATGTCTCCTGTGACCTGATCGAGGTTGGAGTTTGTGAAGGGCGGACACACCCAACCGTCCCAAGCCCCGTGATCGCGATGGCCAAAGAACAACTGACCTTCGGTGGTCGCGGCAACGAGCATCTGCGTGGCGGTCGAATTGTTGACCATGGCGGAAATCACGGCGGCAGGGATGGGTGACCCGTCACGGTAGTAGAGTTGGTTGGACGTGTCGTTGGTCACGTAGACCCTTTCCGTCGAGTATCCGAGGGATTCCATGCTGGCGCGGATGCCTTCGATCGTCGTGAGGTAGCCCCGCGTGTCGGTATGGTTGCTGCCCTGGAAATAGGCGGCAAACGTCATGCGTTCGTAAAAGTCCTGATCCGCCGGAGGGGTCTTCTCATAGCTGATAATTTGGTCCACGACCGATTGAGCCTGGGAGTCGCCCGACGGCGGTGGGCCCTGGGCGTCTGGCCGAACGGGAATGCGGCCAATCGAGAGCCAGGGATAGAACAGCACTTGGTTCGGATGGGCCGGATCGGGAGTGTCTTGGTCGAACTGGGTCGAATAGTAAAAGTCGGTGGCGGTCTTCATGTCCGACCGGTAGGAAACCCCATACATGCAATTCAATGGCTTACCGTTATTCAAATCGGTCTGCGTGACAATCATGTCCCCGTCGCCGAAGAGTAGGACATAACGCAGGCGAGAGAATAAAACGCCTCGCCGCCCGCGAATGTAGGTCTTTAGTTGGGCGACGCTGTTTCCGATGGCGTCAATGCAGACTGTCTCAGTGATGAGCCCCCGATGATTTTTCCAGGCGGCGAGTCTTTGCACGGCCTTTTCGAACACTTTCGCATAGATAATTAGCAACTCAGGCCCGACGGCTCTGATGGGTAATCGGGGAATTGTGAAACCCATTTTCTGAGCGATTCTCTGTCCGGGATTAAGCAACAGGTTGCCGAAGGCGTCGTCATCGGAGGGGGAATCGCTAACAGCGCCTGCGGCGGCGGCTTTCATCTCCTTCAGCTCGAGGGATACAGTGATGTTGGAGAAGCCGACCACCTTTTTCTTGGCCGGATTGTATTGCAGGGGTGTGACATGAACTAGCAAGACGTGGCGTTCGTGGACGAGGTGCGGCCCCGTAACCTTGACGACGTCCTCGGGATACGGCGCGTCCTTCCCGTAAAACTCCTTGTCGTATTCAAACTCGTGCTTCTGGTTCGGATTATCGGAGATTCGAGCTTGGGCGGGGGATACCATGACGCCGTCAAACTCGACGGGCTGGCCTTTCTTAACCGTCACCCGGTACTCGGAATTGGGGGGAATCTGGACGTAGCGCCCGAAGGACGGCAATTGCGGTTTCCCGCTGGCGCTGAGGAAGCCTGTAGATTTGATGTGAAGTTGCTTAAATTCTACTTTCTTCCCGGCCATTTCGTGGTCGTCGTCGACCAGGTAAAAGCCCGGAAACGTGTAGTTGATCGTAATGTTGCCCGGAGATTCCTTCACGTCCACGGTAGCGCCGAAGATCAGTTTCGTCTTCATGTTTTATCTCTTTCGACCGTCGAATTGCATTGATTTCGCAAGCATGCGCTTGCAACGATACGTGCACGGCACAATTCCGAGTGCTGCGCAGGGCCTTGGGAAAGCAAGCCCTCAGCCCGCTTCGTCGGACTCCGCGCACGACCTACTTTGCCGTTGACTGAAGTCCAGCACGAACCACCGCCTTCCTCTCCTGGCTTTGGCCAAAACACCCGGCTAATCCATCAGTACGGTGGCCAATGTCTGGCCCCGATCGGGTCCTCGTTCAACAGCGACGGCGAAAATGTAGACGCCTGCCTTCCACGTTTCTGTTCTTATAGGGACGACGTTTACCAGGTAGAAACCCGGCAGGCGGCCTGCATTGACATTCGCGATGTTGACAAGCGCACCGCCCGGTCCAACGATCATCGGATCTACCTTGAAGTTGCCCGCTGCCAGTCCCGTGACCGGGACTCCATTGGTGTCCGTTACGGACACTACGATGTAATTGGGCTGTCGATTTCCTGGAGCTGCGATCGTGTCTTCCGAGAACGCTGCCAAGATAACTCTCGCCATAATGCTTCCCTCCATCTGTTCTTGCATTTTCCCGCGATGGGTCAGTCAAACGGCTGTCGCAATCGATAGTTTCGAAAAATGAGTGCGACCGCCGAGTGACGGTCGCTCGAGGAGGAACTCCCCTCGCTGGCGCGCCACTCAAGGCTTTGGTGCCTAAACAGAGATACGTCTTGTTTGCGATCTAGGTCTTTGTCCCCCCTCACGAAGAACCGTGTGTCCGCGCGGCTGAGTGACCATAAGTAAACTGCCGACTTGAGAAATGGGTTGTAGGGAGCCGTCCATGTTGATTGCGCGTCCTTCTTTCAAGTTTCAATAGAAGAACAAGACGTCGCGCGAATCAATTGGTCGTTCGGGGTGACCGCGGGTAATTAACCCTGGTGAATCGCCAGCGTACTACGTGGGTTGGTAATAGGTCTATAAACAGCACGCCCACTTACAGAGACCGTGTGCCAGTAGGCTCTGCATTCCATGTTCGGCAAAGGCCAAGGGCGTGGTGGGCCTGCGGAAAGCAATGCAAGGTTTGGCCTCCCGGGGCCTCGCGTCCGGGACGTCCGCCCAGAATACATCTTCGCGGCATTAAATTCAGTCCGCCGATCTTGTCAATCAGACCTTTCAGAAATGGCTTCCCACTCCTGATCATTTCAAGTGTTTGATGAGCCAGCAATGGAATCAGTGCTTTGACGCGGCGATCCGACGAACCAGCCGCGCAGCAAAGGACGGGCTTTAAGCTTCCTGTTTGAGCGGATGGGCAGTAACTTCGAAAGGTCCAACAACCGTGGTTTGCTAGTCGCGGATTACGTGATTCTGAAGTCCTCTGGTTCGGGATGCGGCTCACACATTACGCCGTCGGGAGTGCGCTTTGCCCGAAAGTGAATGCGCGCTCCCTCTGCCGCTGTGCCGAGCAGGGCTCGCCTCACTGTGACCTCGACCTGACTTGCAGGTTGAGCGGCAATCAGGCTCCGGTATCCTTCAACAGGCTCTATGCGCTCGATCTGCAGTGTTACAACGTCATACCCGTCAAGGGTTGGATGAGACCGGCGAGCCACAATCGCGCCCGCAATCTTGGTCAGGTTTTCTATGACTTGTACCATTTAAAGCCTCCATCGCCTCCTGTCAGCCTGCTATCAGCAATTCGGCAAGGGCGCGGCTGATCGGAAGACCCGTGTGTGCCTCGAAGTAAGTATACGCGGGCATCGGGTTAACCTCAAAACACACATAGGCCCCGTCGGGACGTCGACGCAGATCGATGCCGGATAGTGGCAACTCCATCTGACGCGAAAGTCCCACGCAGCGTGCTGCAACGTCCCGCGGCAAATCGGTAGCTCGTAGCTTTGTCTCCCCGCCGCTACGAGCCGCATAACGATAGTCGCTCCCTGAGGACAGGATTTCAGCAGCAAAGTAGCGATCGCCAACAACATGGACTCGCACGTCAATGCCGGGAACAAACTCCTGGAATTGAGAGGGTAACGCTGCTAGCCGGTCGAATCGCGCCGCCGCGCTCTCGTCGAGTTCCTGCACGATGGAGCGCACGCCGCTTACCGACTTATATACGACGCGGCCGTGTCTTCGCCAAAAGGCTTGCGCTTCATCTTTGTTGCTGGTGACCAGTGTCTCAGGCACCAAAAACCCCGCCGCGGCGATTAGCTGTATCTGAAGCGGCTTCGAGGCATTTGCCTGCATCGCCCGCGGTCGATTGACCACGAGTTGAGGCGCCACGTCCAGCCACTCAAAAAAGTGTTCGTGGAGCGATCGAGCACGAGTTGCCCCGGCATTGTCGCAAGCGCGGTAAGGCAACTCCAATGGACGCGCATAGACGCTATGAAAGCTATCCAGGGAAATTGCCTGCCCGGCCGCAACGACAGTCCCCCTCGATCCCGCCTGGTCCAACTTCGATCTGCAAACCCTCCCGGTCCAACGCGCCCTGCTCGAGGATCACGCACGTTGCGCCGGTTTCCTGCAGTGCCCCGACGGTGTGAGCCAGTGGGGGATCATCGATCCGGCCGTAGATGAGAATCATTTCGCGGAACTCCCTGCGAGCGAGATGAGGAGACGACTGGCCAACGCAGCGCCCCAGGGTTCTAGCCGCGGCGGTAGTGGGTCGACGTGCACGAGGACTGTTTCATTCCCTTTCGTGACAAACCGAAACTCAAGCAAGGGAAATCCGAGGACGTGTGCCGCGTCGAGGCATCGCGAACCAAAGCGAGCGACGAGAGCTCCGGCGACGTTTCCGCCGGCGACGAGCACCGTTCCGGCGGGAGTCTCCCCGCCATCCGCAGGATTACCGTGTCCGCCATTCGCACGGCACGCGCGCGACCTCAACGCGCTCGCCGCTTGCGCGCACGGCAGGTTACTAATCACACGCCTTGCCACGGGCAACTTGCAGGCTGCTGCGGCATTCGCCCAGTGCTGCAAGGGAAGCGGTGGCGTCACCCAGGGATGGTCTCGCACGACGTGTACAACCCGACCACCCAACGCTGCAAGCCAACTCGCCACCAGTGCCTGGATCTCTGCGCCGGCGTAGTCGCGGTCTTTGGGAGACGATTGTCGGAACCGCGGCAGCGGCAGGTAGAGGATCCGGTTGAGGACTGCACCTACATCACCACTTTCAATCACTTCCGCGCGCGGCAGCGCAACGCGGGTGGTTGCCCGCCCCAGTGAATTAACCGTGTGCGACCACCGGGCGAGGCCAAGCGTCTCGGGCCGGACCACCCGCACTGCCTGAGACGCTTGG
>JAHEKS010000420.1 GCA_024638215.1 Acidobacteriota bacterium
GGAAAAACACGAAAGCTCCGGTCAGAACCAGGAAGATCAGGAAGAACACGCCGAAGGGCTTCAGCATTCGCAGCTGAAACTCGCTATCGACGATGGCGCGCCGGCCAACCCAACGCCGCGCCTTGGCGGCTTTAGCTCGTCCCTTCTTTTCCGCAGCGGCTTTCTCCACAACTCAACCTTGGTCCTTCAGAGTCATCTCCAAATCCTGAATAGCCAGTATTCGCCCTGCCGAGGGCGGCACTGTACAGCATGCCGGGGAAAATCGTAGCGTACTTCCGGGATTATCCAGGTAGTAACTAGCCTGTGGTGAAAACCCTTCGAGGTTCTCGCCTGCCCGCAAGCCCCTGCAGCTCAAGGTGTTGCCAGCCTACATCGGCGCTTCGCTCCATGTCTCCTCCAGGTGCGGAAGGGTTCGGCCCCCCTGCACATTCCGGCCAGCACCCTTCTTGTCCTCAAGCCGTGACAATCCCTGCCAGCTCCCCTAGCGTTCGTCGGTGACTCGCCGCCTTGAGTTTCGACGGTGTCCGCCTGGACTCTAAATCTTGTGATGGTCGAGGAAAACGCTACTTGAATTGGCGCAAAACAGGAAGGGGATTGTCAAATTCAAGCACGGTCAAAGCCGAGCGGATGATTCGATGCTGAAGGTCGGCGTTGTGCGGCTCCCCGAGTGGATAACCGATGCGAAAGGGGACGAACAGAGCGCGCGGCGGTTTGACTTTTTCCGTGATCTCGCGCAGTAGCGACAGGCAGATGGTAGGGATTCCTGATTTTTCGATGACGCTCGCGATCAGTCCGACGGACTGATGGCACATCGGTCAGACGGGCACCAGTAAGACGGCGTCCACGGAATCTTCACGAAGTTTTTCCGCCACCTCGGGCGCGCTATGCGCCATCAATCGCCCGGGCGCGGTAATGGAGCCCATGAAACTGAAATGGCGGTGATTGATCGCGCCGATCTCTCCGCGGCCGGCCATCTCGCGAAGCCGGTCGAGCGGGAACGCCAGGTTTCGGTCTTCGCGCGCTCCCCCCTGGTCAAACGCGGAACTGCGATGTGCGATCTTCAGTTCCTCGACGCTCACAGTGGCGGGGAGTTCACGGTAGGACCAATCTCCGCCGCGCGTCTCGAGGTCAAACGCGGCTTGGCCGGGCAAATGAAGGCCGGCGCTCGAAATCAACGCCAGCCTCGATTCACTGAGCGGCTTCGACAGGCGCGCGCCCGGAGACCAATCGAAGGAACGGAAGCGATAAGCTTTCACGAAGAGGCGGTCGGAAAAAGTCAGTTCTTCAAGGCGGGCCACAACAAAAATTATGAAGGATGAAGGCTGAATTATGAAACAAAAACGGAAGCGGCGCTGGCAGGCGAACAGCCACCCCGATCCGGACCGATCATTCGCCTGTTGGACTAGCGCACGATGGGGAATGAAGACGGCGAAGGCGCGGCCGCGTCCGCTTTCTCGCCCGCGGAAGATTCAGCCGCTGCGCCGGTGGATTTTTCCGCTACGAAGCGCTCGATCTCCTCAAGCAGCGCGGGCACGATTTCCTGTTCGTTCACCCGGCGGACGGCTTTGCCTTCGCGATAGATCATGCCGTTGCCGCGGCCGGCGGCGACGCCCAGGTCGGCTTCGCGAGCCTCGCCCGGACCGTTCACGGCGCAGCCCATCACCGCCAGGCTCAAAGGCATCTTGATGTGCGCGGTCGCGCGCTCGATTTCGCCGGCGATTTTGAAGAGGTCCACTTCCAGCCGCCCGCACGTGGGACAAGCGATGACCACCGGGCCGCGGCTGCGAAGCTCCAGTGCCTTCAGCATCTCGTAAGCGACGCGAACCTCCTCGGCCGGGTCAGTGGCGAGCGAAACGCGGATGGTGTCGCCGATGCCTTCGGCCAGCAGCATGCCCATGCCCACGCACGATTTGACCGTGCCTGAAAATTGCGTCCCCGCTTCCGTCACTCCCAGGTGCAAGGGATAGTCGAAGCGTTGGGAGAACAGGCGGTAGGCCGCAACGGTGAGTTTGACGTTCGAAGACTTGAGCGAAACGACAGTGTCTCCGAAACCTAAATCCTCGAGAATCTTGATGTGGTACTCAGCGCTTTCGACCATCGCCTCCGGAGTCGGGAAGCCGTACTTCTCCAGCAACCGGCGCTCGAGCGAGCCGGCGTTGACGCCGATGCGGATGGGCACCTTCTGCTCCTGCGCGCGGCGAACCACGATGCGAACCTTGTCCGCGTCTCCGATATTGCCGGGATTGATGCGCAGCTTGTCAAAGCCCGCCTCCAGCGCCATCAGCGCGAACTTGTATTGAAAGTGGATATCGGAAACCAGAATGGAATCCGGACAACGCTCGCGAATTTCGGCCAGGGCCTGCGCGGCTTCGAGGTCGGGAACGGCCAGCCGGACGATTTCGCAGCCGGCCGCTTCCATCTGCTGAATCTGCTCGACGGTTCTGCCCACGTCGCGCGTGTCCGTCTTGGTCATGGACTGTACCACGACGGCCGCGTCACCGCCGATCGTCAGCCGCCCGACCTTTACCGGGCGCGTCTTGCGCCGCGCCGGGAAATATTCCTGTTTGCTAAAGTTCAAGGTCGAAAATCCGCCTTCCGATTTGAGAGTTTGCCCGCCAGAGAGTGCAGCCTCGGAAACCTTGACCTACGGATGGAGCGTCTTCAGGATGTCGTTGTACGTCACGAACACCGCCAGCAGCAACAGGAAAACGATGCCAATCTGGGCGAACCTTTCCTTGACCTCCAGGCTCATGTCGCGCCGCATCAAGCTCTCAATCAGGAGCACGAGGATCATGCCGCCGTCCAGGATGGGAATGGGGAGGAGGTTGAAAATTCCCAGTTGCAGGCTGATGAACGAGACCAGCATCAGGAGTTCCGGGATTCCGGCGCGGTAGGCTTCACCGGAAATCTGCGCGATGCCGATCGGACCGGAGAGCGATTTCGGCGACATGCGCCGCGTGATAATCCGGCCCAGCACGTCGAAGGTCACCAGGCAGTTGCGAACGTTGTCGTCCACCGCGGTGGCGATGGCGTCTCCCCAGGGAAGCTGCCGGACGATCACGTCGCTGCGATAACCGACGCCAATCAGCCACTTTTCGCCTTCGCCTGATTCGCCGCGGTACGGG
>JAHEKS010000144.1 GCA_024638215.1 Acidobacteriota bacterium
CCAGGAGCAAGAGCCAGAATTCGAAATATGGTAGATCCCCCGTTCGCCTCGCTCGATGATGGTTTCGAGGGCGGCTGCTAGATCCTCAGTGTAGGTCGGCGAGCCTACCTGGTCATTGACCACGCGGGGCGCGACGCCTCTCCTCACTTGGTCGAGAATGGCAGTGACAAAGTTCTTCCCATAAGGGCCGTACAACCAAGAAGTCCGGACAATCCAGTAGCGGTCTAGCAGCGAGCTCACATGCCGCTCGCCCTCGAGTTTGCTGAGTCCATAAACATTTAAGGGATGTGGGATGTCAGCCTCGACGTAAGGCTCGGTCTTTTCACCGTCGAAGACATAATCAGTGCTCAAGTAAAGCATAGGAATCTTGAGCTCACGGCACGCGAGCGCGACATGGCGTGTGCCTTCACCGTTTACCCGGAAAGCAAGGTCCCGCTCAGCTTCGCACCGATCCACCGCGGTAAAGGCCGCAGCGTGGACAACGGCCTCCGGCAACGCGTGCTTAATCGCTAGCTTGACCTCCTGCTCATCGGTAACATCAGCGTCGGCCCTCTTGAGGGGAATAGCCTGATGACGCCTTTGCAGGCGCGCAGTCAAGTCCCGGCCTAACATCCCTTGGCTTCCTGTGACGAGGATTTTCACGCGAGATCACAAATTCGCAAGCGTGGACCCTCGCTGCTCATAGTGCTTCTTGTAGTAAGCGCGATAGTCGCCGCTTCTGGTCTTGGCCACCCAATCAGGATTCTCCTGATACCACTGGACGGTCCGACGGAGCCCGTCGTCCAAACTGACGGTTATCTGCCATCCTAGCTGGCTCGAAACCTTGCTGCTGTCCAGTGCATACCGGCGATCGTGACCGGGACGGTCCTCTACAAACTCCATCAACTCTTTGGATTTCCCCAGAATCTCCAGCAGCCGGAGGACGATTTGCAGGTTTGTCACAGGCCGTCCGCTCGCAATGTTATAAATTTCACCGGGCCGGCCGGCCCGCACAACGCGGTCAAGGGCGCGGCAGTGATCCTCCACATGGATCCAATCCCTCTCATTGAGGCCGTCGCCGTAAACTGGCAGCTTCCTTCCTTCCAGAGCATTGGAGATCATCAGCGGAATCAATTTCTCCGGAAACTGGTAAGGGCCGTAATTGTTTGAGGACCGCGTGACAATCCCTGGAAAACCGTAGGTTTTAAAGAAGCTCCGAACCAGGAGATCTGCAGCCGCCTTGCTGGCCGCGTAAGGGCTGTTGGGGCTAAGCGGCGAGCGTTCGTTGGCCAGTTCGCCCGGAGACATGCTTCCGTATACTTCGTCGGTGGAAACATGGACGAAGCGAGCCACCCGCTGACGGCGGGCTTCTTCGAGGATGGTGAAGGTTCCCTGGATGTTTGTATGAACGAATTCTTGCGCGCCCGAGATGCTGCGATCCACGTGGCTCTCGGCGGCGAAATGAATGATGGCGTCAAACGATTTCTTAAGCAGGTGCGAGACCAGAGCGGAATCACAGACATCTCCTCGAACAAACTCGTAATTCGGCAGGGAAGCGATGTCGGCGAGGTTGGTCAAATTCCCGGCATAGGTTAACTTGTCAAGATTCCATACAACATCCTGAGGATAGGAGTTCAGAAAATAACGGATAAAGTTTGAGCCGATGAAGCCCGCCCCGCCCGTCACCAGGATCTTCAATGAATTAGTCCTCGTCGCGGCATTGGAGTGCCTATCACCTGGGCCTGCAATGCGCATGCAGGCTGGTTACTTGTGTTGAATCTCCCAATCGTAATTCAGGTTCGGATGGTTGTATTCCAGACGCCCCTCGTCCCGGGGGTTGTAGAAGCGGTCCGTAAGATACATGAGCACGGCAAGCTCCTGCCCGATTACCTTATAGCCGTGTCCCACGCCATGAGGAATTTTCAACCGCCACGGGCGGAGAGCGCCCACATAGAGAGTATTCACCAAGCCATGCGTCTTCGATCCTTCTCTCAGGTCGCACAGGACCACCTGAAGCATGCCACAGACGGGCGCCCAATAATCGGTTTGCTCAAAGTGGTAATGCAGAGCCTTAATGGTCCCCGGGTAAGAAACGGCGGCCGATATCTGGAGGGAATTTAGCCCTCCCAACCCCTTAGTCATGGGGCTGGCTCCCACCCTAAAGAGCTCTGCGAAGTATCCGCGGTCGTCAGGATGGACGAGTCCCGTTTCGATTTCGACCCCGCTAATCAAATTGGTGCTGCGTGGATCTTGAATAATGGTTCCGACATTCTTCACAGGCCGCCTCACCAGGCTCAGGCAAAGGCCTTTCCGCTCTCCGACAGGCAAGATCTCTTTCGACTCTTTCGGCGGCATGGTTTTCGTTCCTCTCCGAAGGGTCGCGGCGATCACGCCTTCCGATCAGCGTTTGGGCGTTCCCGGCGAAGGCATTTTATTAGCCCCCGTCTCCACAACCAGGTTCGTGGCACGGCGCAAAGAATCAAACGTTCCGGCATCCGTCCACCACCCGTCCAGAATGCTGTAGGTCAGGTTTCCTTCTTCGATATACTGGTTATTGAGATCCGTGATTTCCAATTCGCCACGGCCAGAAGGTTTCAACTGCCGGATGCGCTCGAAAACGGTTGAGTCGTACATATAGATCCCGATGACGGCGAAGCGCGACTTAGGTTCAGGAGGTTTTTCTTCAATGCGCACGATCCGCCTTCCATTCATGACGGGAACACCGAATCTCTCCGGGTCAGGCACTTCCTTGAGCAAAAGATGAGCCCCATGTTGCTGCTTTTCGAACTTTGTGCACGCCGCGAGGATATTATTCTCGATGATGTTATCGCCCAAAACCACGCAGACCTTCTGCCCTTCGGCAAAGTACTCCGCCAGCCGCAAGGCATCAGCGATGCCGCCTTCTCCCTCCTGGTAAGTATAATTGATGTGCTTAAGACCAAAATCCTCGCCATTGCCCAACAGCCGTAAGAAATCGCCGGCGTTATTGCCTCCCGTGACAACCATGATATCCGTGATCCCGGCATTCATCAGGGTCTGGATCGGATAAAAGATCATCGGACGGTCGTACACCGGCAGCAAGTGTTTGTTGGTTATTCGAGTGAGGGGGTGAAGGCGGGTGCCCAACCCTCCTGCAAGTATTACTCCCTTCATGCGCTATCCTTAGTCCTTTCCGGATTCTGTGCGCTGTTGGTTTCAATGCCACACGCTGGCCGCCAATATAACATCAATTCGAAGCCATTCCAAAGCGCACGGGCAAAATCACCCCAGCGACCGTTATGGGACGCATGGCTGACATCGATTAGTCCCGCTGTCGTTGTGCGTGATAAGGCCCGTCATGGCAAGCGCCAAGGAGACCTGGGATTAGGCTTGGACGGGAGTTCATCCCTCGACCAAGCTCTTGCCCTCAAGCAGCCAATACGGTAGTGTATTGACCGGACAAAGGCAGCCCTTCTCATCAAGTCACCGGAGGCATTGCTCCAATGAGTCAGAAGAAGAAAATTGCGGTCGCCTTTCTTTTTGCCGTGCCCATCTCCCTTGCGATCGTTTCTTATCAGCATGTCGCTTTGAACGGCGTCAAAAGTTCCACAGCCGAATTGGGCGCGGCGGCGAATGTGATTCAGGAAACAGACGAAGTCCTGGCGCTTCTAAGAGAGGCTCAGACAAACGCCCAAGCGTATCTGGCGTCACGCCGCGGGTCGGCCGAAATCGCTGCCTATCGGGATTCAGTCTCTAATCTCCACAAGGTACTGCAAAGAATCGGAGAACAGACCAAGGATGAGCAGTCTGTTCAGGCCAGCTTCACGAATATGAGCGATTTGGTAGCTAAGCAAATCGGCCTGCTTAACCAAGCGGTGACGTCGGGGAAAGGGAAGGCGGCCTTGGGCTCCAGAGCGGGCGCCGGGCAACTGAGCCAGGATTTGTTAAGTGGAATTGTAAAGGATAGGACCAACATCAATGCTGTCCAGCGCAAGCGCTTGCAGGGCCAAGGGGAAGCGACCCAGCGCAACTTGCACCGAGCGAGTATGGCCACGATTTTTGGGGGCGGCGTCCTCATCTGGCTCATCGGCGTTGCCGCCTTTCTCTTATTCCACCAGGAAAGAACACGTGTCTGGGCTGGCGTGGAACGGCGGGTTCATACCAAAATCCTGCAGATTCTCCCCGTTGGCATTTCGGTGGCGACGGACACTGGCGTCATACTCTACACGAACCCCGCCGAAGAATCTCTCTTGGGCTGCAACTCAGGAGAACTTCTCGGAAAAGATGCGACTTTGCTGCATGATTTAGAAGGTCCGAAAACCGAACCGACCGTCAAAGCGATTCTCGCGCGCCTGGATGCTGGTGAAGCTTGGGCAGGCAACTTGCCGCTTCGGCGTAAGGACGGCACGACCCAGAACATTCCTTCCTGGGTCATGAACTTGGAGTTCCCGGGGAAGGTTTACCGGCTCTTTGTCCACCGAAGCGGCTGACTTCCAGCCGTCAGAGTCAAGCTCTAGGGGGTCTTCGAGCCTCGCTTGACAAATGCAAAGATGAAGAGTACATTTTTTTCAGCAGTTGTGGACGGCTCTAGGTGGGGCCGTGTATGAGTCGGAGTTTGTCTGAAGTATCTCGTCGAGAAAAGCGAATTTTCGTGAGCCTTCCAGTCACGCTAAGACTAGCGTCGGAGGGTGATGTCGTTGTTTCCGCGAGCACGGTGGACTACTCCCCTCGCGGCTTGCGAGTGCGAGCAGACGTTCCGTTTCAGCCTGGAAAGGACCTTGAGGTCGCCGTCAAGAGCAACGGCAACCGTCCTAAAAGCTACAAGGTGGTCTGGGTGCGCGAACCAAGTCAGGGGCAGTCGGTTTATGAAGCAGGACTCGAACTCCAGCGCGAGTCGCTCGACCACCAGGTGCTGGGGTACAATCCGCCGTCTGCCCTGCCAAGCTAACCGGAGCGCCAGAAGGAGTGGCTGCTCCCTGGATCATTAAAACGCGCCTGCCTGACGACGATCTCGCACGCCCCAGGTCCGTTTTCGCCACGTGTGTTCCAGAACCCGCCCACGTTTCCCTCCAGTCTTGTGTTCATTGACGGGTGATTGAGCGGAGCTTGACTCGCGAAATCTATTGCGCAGGCGAAATCGGCACCCCTAGGACAACCTTCACTGCCACTGGCCTCGCGTTCATCGTTGCCGGCCGAAAGACCCATTGTTCCAAGGCTGCAAGCAGGACTTCACTGAGTTGAGAGTTCGGGCTCTGTAGAACCTTGAATTGGCCCATTTTCCCTTTCGCATCGATGACGGCGTAAAGCGCAATCTGCTGGCCTTCGTACCTGCCCGATACATCTCGAGGCCACTGAGGCATCTTTTTCCTCACCGCGACGGGAGGCAGGAGGTCCTGCAAGGTTTCACCGCTGGGATTCAAAAGGGCATATTGCAGCGCCCAAGGAGGGGCTGGATCATCAGCGGTCTCAGCCGGATTCAGATAGACGGTGAAGACCGCTTCGTCGCTGAAGATGCCGAAGTCTCCAACCCCGCCTCCGCTGTTCCCGGTGGTGACGATCGTCATGCCGTAAGAACCACCGCTCTGATTCTCGTCGGAAGGATTGCTTGCCCCGGAAATCGAAATCCCGCCGGCAGGCCCTTCGGCACCTTGGATGGTCATGCCGGCAAATGGTCCCGCGCCCGGGCCCGCGCCTGCTCCCGTTCCTGCACCGCGTCCAGAGCCTGTGCCATGGCCAACTCCAGGCCCATTGCCTGCTCCTAAGCCTTCGCCGCCGCGACCTCCGCCATTCCCTCCGCCTGCTCCAGCCCCGCCTTTTTCACCTTCTGTGCCGCTCCCCTTGCCGCCCCCGCCATTTCCACTACCTGATCCCGAGCTGCCTATCGCGCTACCCTCTGTCGAAGCGCTTGCACTCCCTATTCCCGCCATCTTCGTGGTGACGTTCCCTGTTCCTGCCCCTGCGCCCTCGCCTTGCGGCGAGTGGTCTTGTCCAGGATGCCGAGAAATAGCGAACTGTCCCCTCGCTTCACCTTTCGGGATGCTCGCGTGGGCGTTGTCGCGGGAGGGCACAGGGCTGAGGACGAGCAGATTGTGAGCGCTGAGGGCCTCGCCGGCGGGCAATGCTTGGGGTCGCTGAGGCGCAGGTTCTCTTGCGGGTTTCGACTCAATGAGTGGAGCCTTGGCCTCGCTACTCTTTACGACGGGCGCCGGTTTGGATTCTGCGACCTTTTCGGCCGGGGCGGGCGCGGGTGGAGGAGGAGTCGGCGCATGGGACAGAATCGGATTGGCCGGCGTAACCGGCGTTGCGGGCAACGTCAGGTGCGGGGCTTCAAGCGGCTGAGTACCGGTCAGCGTTATCTTTGGAACTTGAGGGACGAAGGGCGTCTTTTGAACAGGCGGCGGAGTCTCGGCCGACTTTGGCGTCTCCGCGGGTTTCGGCGGAGGTGGCTGAACAGCTTCGGGAACTGGTTTGGGTTTCTCAGCAGGCTTGGGCGGCGGCGGAGGCAGCGCCTTGGCCAGCAGTACCATATTGGGCAGCGGAACGAATTCTTTCAACACCGGAGGCTTAGGAAGGTCCGGTTGAAGAATAGTCTGAATGTGGTTCGTCGGATTCGGCGGGTTCGAGACGATTTCCTGATTGCCAGCAAAGGTAGGTCCCGGCCGGCTGGCCACGGCCGCAGCAGCCTTGGGGCCGGGCGATTGTTGGGAAGCCTTTTTCGGGCTGCTGCCTTCGCTTCCTCCGCCGATTTGGGGCAGGTAAAGCACGCCCTTGGGAATCATCGTCGCTTCCCAATGCTCCTCAGGCCACAGCGGGTGTCGCGGGCCGAGGACCGGCGGGATGAACATCATGGCGCCGATGGCGATCTCGTGCAGGATCAACGAGTAGAGAAGGCCGCGCACGGGCAAGCGGCGTTCGTTGATGGCCTCGGTCAAGATCCGTGGGTAGCGGGCCGCAGGAGGAAGGATGAGCGGTCTCTTTGCGGGCGGCGGCGGGTTGAGATCGAGCGTTAGAAGCGACATAGGCAGCGGCGGACTTGGGCAATTCAGCGGCAGTAGGCATCGGCTTGCCTGAGGTGGGCTGGCCTGGCAAGCGCCGCCTTGGCCCGCCTGCAGGCGACACGAGCGACGCTTAAGCGGTCAGAAATCTTCATCGGCTAGTGTGGTTCTTTGTTACTCCCTCTTCAACCCGACGTTGGTTGAACCTTGGCTTTGATAGCCCGCAAGTCGGCTTCGTTCGGGGTCCGTTACCGGTTCGTTTGGGTTCGGTTTCGGTGCCTGAACCTTTGTTTTCAATAACATCGGGGCTTCTTTCCCGCAATCGTAACGCCTATCCATCCGTGCTCTACGGGAAAATCATCACCCGCCATTGCATTGGCGTCTTGCAGAGCGGCTTCCAACTTTCTTTGAGACACTACATTAGCAGGCTCAGAATGCCGAGCCCTTTCGGCCTCCTGGCGCCCGCACGTCAGCGAATCAGCGTCGCCTTGAGAATTATGTAGACCAAGGCCGTGTTCAATTGCATGGCGACTCCTCCCCCGCCCCCCGTTACCAACTGATCGGTGGTGATGTTACCGAGAAGGAAAGTTCCCGGACCTGATGCGCCTTGGAATTGCAGGAACGCATTGTAGTCCGTCGGGTACGGACTGCATGGAGCAGACAGCGAATCGGGGCAGTTATGGAAGTACATGGTTCCCACAATGGCAAGGCCGCCGCCGCCTTGCATGCTGGGCTGGCCATGGGGGTCACCATTGTCCCGATCCGCGAAGAAGATCATCCCTCGCACAGGCCCAAGACCACCCGCCGCCGTGTTTGACGGATTACTGAAGTATGTACCGTCCTGAGTGCAGGGACCCAACAATATGTTCCCCGGCATCATATTAGGCAGGCCCAGCATGGGATCAGCACCTGCTCCCCCAGGGCAAGCGGCACCTGTCGTATCGTAGTTGTCGATGGTACGTCCAGCAATCGTGCACGTCAGGTTGTCTTTGCAGTTGGCAAAGGTACTGGCCGGACCCCCGGCGTTCGAGCCAAAAAACACCGACCCGTATCCGTTTGACCCGCCGGGGCCGGAAAAGTAAAACGTCAGGCCGCGGCTCCCGTCGTCGAACGGATCGAGGCCGGTCGTAACCGTGCGAATGATTCCGTTTGAGTTAACGCTCAGAGCATAATTACATTGCCCGGGAATCTGGCCGATCCCGCATCCAGCCACGCCGCAACCCTCCTTGTCGAAGTTGCCAGCCGGAATGTTGAAGTAATACAATCCGGGAACAAACAGCGCCGTCACGCCCTTTACAACAATCGGATTGGTGTAAAGTCCCGGTTCGTAGACCTTGCAGCCGGTGCTGTCCGGGCAGTCGTAAACAGAATCATGCGAGCCGACGGAAATCGGAGCCGTGTTCGTAGTAGAAAGAGTCGGAACGCCAGGCGGAGGAACCGACGCATAGGGATCGCTAATAGGTGTAACCGGATAACTCCAGGAACCGGTGCTTCCCGGACTGAAGGTCCCTGAAAGGCCGGAGAGCGGCTCCCCAACAGATCCAAAATCGCTTCCAGAAAAAGACGGCCCTCCATGGCTCAAATCAATGAGGCCGCTTCCCGTTAGGGATGTGGCGCTTAAGCTGTCCGAATTGACTTCGACACTCCGGCTCGGACCGCCGACGATGGCCACCTTTCCATTCCCAGGTATCGCCAGACTTCCATCGCACGTGGGATTCAACACAATCAAGGGAATGGGTGCGGTGGCCTTGACTACTGCGCAGGTCGCCCCAACATGAACATCCTGCGTGTGCTTGCCCGTCAATAAGCCGGAGAAAAAGGTTTGGACGTGGTCAATGACGTCAATGCGAATCGCGTTGGAAACCGAATTGGGAATCGCGCCGGGATCTATTCCCGGAATGCCGGAGGTGGGGACGAAACTCACGTCCACTGTGTTGCCTGGGTAATTGCCTTGGCCGTCGTAGCCGTTCAGCGCCGCATACTGGCAAGGAACGGCAGTGGGATGATCCTTGCAGTTAAAATCTCCCCCCGGAAACCGTCCCAGTCCAGGCGAAGCTCCGGTATTGGCGTTCGAAAGCAGGTCCATCACGCCCGCCGTGCAGGCGGCGTCCGCGGCGGCCTGCGCTGACCGGCGGTGAAACCAGAAATTGCCGTAGTCCACGCCGAAACCGATGGCGCCCAGGAGGAAAATGCCGAGCACGAGCAGTACAAAAAGCATTGTCTGCCCGCTGTCGCTTCGTCGCCGAAGACCTCCGACCTTTCGCTGCGCTCGATTCATAGCCACTCACTCCGGCGGAAATCCGCAAATCCTAATAAACAATTCGGCCCGCGGCATTGGCATGCACTGTGACCGTTGGCCAGCCGAAGCCAAAGAAAGGCCTATAGGCGTAACTGACTGAGACCTGCACCCGATTGGGCGCATCGCTGGTGCCGTCCGGATATGTAACCGCAATATCGCTCGTCGAAACGCCTCGCAGGGATGCCAAGGCAAAATTGCGTGCCCACGCTTTGACGTTGTCGGCCGCTGGGTCGTCGCACGTCGCGGAAGGCGAAGGCGCGGGGAGAGCACACGTGCCGCTGCAGCTCCCGCTACCAAAGTCGCATCCGTGGACGATGGCGTAACGCACACCCTCCTTGGCCGCGTCCGCCAGGACATTGTAAGTGTGGATCAGCATGATCAATTCAATAATTCCGAAAATGAGAAGAAGAACGAACAGAATGGTCAGCACAAACTCCACCTGCGCCTGCCCGCTCGAATCTTCTCGGGAGGTCCTGAAGCACCTGATTCTTCGTGTCGCAGAAGACATGATCGTTAATCCATGGCCCGCATCGAGACTTGGCGGTGGAACGTGCAGGTCATACTGCTCTTGTCGCAAAGCGGCGTAGCAAGTAGGACGAGATTAAAAACCCTGTAATCGATTAACGGTCTGAATGTGTAAGTCACATCCACCCGATTCAGGACGAATGATGGCCATTCAGGATCCTGGTCCGGAGTGTATGGGGGAGAACTGTTCCAGGAAGAACATACCGTAAGCCCCGTAGCGACGTTGACGCCCGACTTTGCCGTGCACACCTGGACGGGAGTTGTGCTGGCGTTGGCGACGGCACCGGTCAGATCACCCAAGGTCAGGCCGCTAATGGTAGATTGAGTTGTGGGATCGGGAGGCCCAGGATCGGCCAGAGTCGCCCCACCGTTCTCGACGGGGGTCGAAGGGCCCAGGATGGAGTACAAAGCGCCGCTGTGTGGCGCGGCGGTAACGTTGAGCGCGATGAGGAAAAAATACCCGAAGTTGACCGTATTGAAGACCAACGCGAGCAACATGGGCAGCATCAGCGCGGTCTCGAGCATCGCCTGCCCGCGCGTCTCGCCTTCAAGCCTTTTGTAAGGGCTCATCATAAACACCCTAGTCCGCTGGAGTGCTTGGAACCGGCTCCTCTTCCGCGGCCAGTTCCTCTTCGATGGTGAAATCGTCCTCGATGTTCAACTGATTCAAGAGCCGATGCAAGTAACACCGGCTGATTTGCAATTCCCGCGCTGCTTTCAGTTTGTTCCCATTCGAAAGGCGCAGAGCCGCGCGCACCAGTTCGCGCTTGAAACTTCTCACCGCTTCCTGGTACGCACCTTTCGGTATCTCCGTGCTCACTACCAGCCGGCTCAGTTCGGCGGGGAGGTCTTCAACTCCCAGCCGGTCCCCATCGGCAAGGACGACGCTCCGCTCAACTACATTCTGCAGTTCGCGCACATTCCCCGGCCAACTGTGACTTGCCAAGGCATTCAGAAACCCCGGGGTCAGTCCTCGAATTTCCTTTCCGTGGGTCGAGGCGAACCTCCGAACGAAGTATTCGGCTAGAACCGGAATATCGTCATTCCGGTTGCGCAGCGGCGGAAGTTCGATCTTCACGACCGATATCCTGAAGTAAAGGTCCTGCCTGAACGTGCCTGCCTGCACCATCTGCTCCAGGTTGCGATTCGTGGCACAGATCAAGCGAATGTCCACAGGAACGGGCGTATTCGATCCCAGACGCTCAAGGCTACGCTCCTGCAAGACACGCAAGAGCTTTGCCTGCAAGGGAAGCGCCAAGTCTCCTATTTCGTCGAGAAAAATTGTACCGCCGCCAGCCTCTTCAAAACGCCCGCGGCGATGGTGGGAAGCACCGGTGAAAGCACCTCGCTCGTGGCCGAAAAGCTCGTCTTCGATAAGGGTTTCCGGTAATGCACTGGCAGAAAATGCCACAAAAGGCTTTCCAGCCCGCGGACCCATGCGGTGGATAGCGCGCGCCACAACCTCTTTCCCCGTTCCACTCTCCCCGCAAAGCAGGACGGATGTGAAAACTCCTGCAACCTTGTGGATCATTTCATACACACGTTCCATCTGCTTGCTGTTTCCAATCAACCCTTCAATCCGCTGCACCGAAATCAACTCTTGGGCTGCCGCCAATTCGCGGGACAACTCCATCCGCGTGTGAGCGCGGTCTATAGCGAACTTGAGTGTTAGAACGTCAAGAGGTTGGTGGAAGAAGTCCCATGCACCCTCCCTCATAGCAGCCAAGGCGGTCTCTCGTCGGGAGTCCCAGCTAAAGCCCAAAACGGGGGGGGCAACGCCAGGTTCCCGCGCCTTGCTCAGTAATGCGAGGCAATCAGAATGGTCTGCCCGGCTCGGCTGGTCCCAGTTGACAAGCGCAACATCAATCGAGTCGGAGCGTAGTTGCGGTATTGAATCCTCGACGC
>JAHEKS010000145.1 GCA_024638215.1 Acidobacteriota bacterium
TCCTGGTGGTGGATGACTCCGCAGATACCCTGGAGGTTTTGCGGCGAAACTTGCAGTCGAAGGGATACCAGGTCTTCACCGCTCCCGGCGTGGAGGACGCCGTGAGGATTCTGGAGCAGACAACCGTGGATTTGGTGATCACAGACCTGATGATGCCCAAAGCCAGCGGCCTCGATCTGGTGCGGCACGTTCGAGAGAACCTGAAGAACACGGAAGTGATGATGATCACCGGCTATCCTTCAATCGGAGGCGCCGTGGACGCGGTCAAGTCGGGCGCCGAGGAGTACTTGGCGAAGCCTTTTACCGACGTCGAGCTTTTTTCGGCGGTGGGGCGTTCGCTGGATAAGTTGCGGAGCCGCCGCGCCGCGGAAGCGCCGGTGAAGCCGGCTTTGGCATCACCTTTCGGACTGGTGGGCGAGTCGCCGGCGATGCAGGAGGTCTTCAGCGCACTGGCCAAGGTTGCGCCCACGCCGGCCACCGTCCTGATCACCGGCGAAAGTGGCACCGGCAAGGAGTTGGTGGCCAGAGCGATTCACTATGGCAGCCCGCGCGCTTCGGCCCCGTTCGTGCCTGTAAGCTGCGGCGCGATTCCTGAAGGGCTCCTGGAGAGCGAACTTTTCGGACATTTGAAAGGCGCCTTCACCGGGGCTTCCGAGACTCGTGCAGGATTCCTGCAAACGGCCGAGGGCGGCACGATTTTTCTGGACGAGATCAGTTCAACACCGCTTTCCACGCAAGTGAAACTCCTGCGCGTGCTGCAGGAGAAGGAAGTGTGCATGGTCGGGTCCACGCGGGGTCGGCACGTAGATATCAGGATTTTGGCAGCCACGAACAAGGATTTGCTGGGCTTGGTGAAGAAGGGTACTTTTCGAGAGGACCTGTATTTTCGGCTGAACGTGCTGACCATTGACGTGCCTCCCCTGCGCGACCGAGGGAATGATGTACTGATCCTCACGCGTCACTTCGCGGAGAAATTTGCCACAGAGATGGGAAGGGAGGTTCCCGATTTCTCTCCCCAGGCGTTACAGGTCCTGCGGAACTACCATTGGCCGGGCAACGTTCGCGAACTTGAAAATGTCGTGCAGCGTCTGGTGGTGATGAACGAGGCAGGCCCGATCGAGGTTCCCGACCTGCCTTTGTTGATGCGCTTTTCGGGATTGCGGAATGCCTCGTACGGCCGGACGCTGGCGGAAGTCGAAGCCGAGTACATCCGCAACGTCCTGGCAAGCGTAGACGGAAACAGGACCCGGGCAGCGCAAATCCTGGGAATAGACCGCAAGACCTTGCGAGAGAAGCTAAAGTCCCCGGCAGCGTCAGCATCCTGACAAGGTTCGTGGCCGGGGAGATTCTCCCCGGCGGTACAAAACTCCCCACCTTCAGTCGCAAACATAATCCCCCACTTCGCGCCCTCCGTCCGTCTTTATTCAATTGAATTCAAATGAGTTGGGTCAAGCTCGAGGTGATTGATCGGCCCCGTCGGAGGTTGGCGGCCCAGTTGCCTTTGTCCCGCGTGGGTGTTCAGAAGAAACCATATGCCACCCACGAGGTGAGGAGCAATGCCAATAGCAACTGAGACCGTAACGACAAGCCGCGGCCTATGTTCGGCCTGCAAACACGAGCAAGGTTGCATTTACCCAAGGAGTAGCGAACAGGTTGTCCTTGAATGTGGGCAATTCGAGTTAGCCCCGCCGATCCAGCGACCACAGGCCAGCGCGAGCCAGGCGGAACTTGAGAAGCTGTGGAAGAAATCGTCGCCGCCAGAAACCGAGACGAAGTTCCAGGGTCTGTGCGCCAGTTGTGCAGACCGACACGTCTGCATTTATCCCAAACCCGATGGTGGTGTCTGGCGCTGCGAGGAGTACCGATAATTCAGCGGCGCGGGCTCCGCGTGGGCGGTGGAGTCGGAATGAGCTCGGAGGACGTTTCACGCATCGTCGAAGAGCACGCTGGAAAGCCTGGAGGGCTGATCGGCATCCTTCAGGAGATCCAGGCCCGGTACGGCTACCTCCCGCCCGATGCGCTAGGGGCGGTGGCTGAGGGGATTGGCCGCTCCCTCACGGACGTTTACGGAGTGGCGACGTTCTTTCGCTCGTTCAGCCTGAAGCCGCGGGGGAAGCATCTCTGTTCGGTTTGCCTGGGCACGGCGTGCCACGTACGGGGAGGCGCGGTGATCGCGGAGGAGTTCGGACGGGCTCTGAACGTCGCGCCGGGCGAGACCACCGGCGACCGCGATTTCACGCTGGAAACGGTGAACTGTCTGGGCGCTTGCGCCCTGGGTCCCATCGTTGTGGTTGACGGGCACTATTTTTCGAACGTGAGCCCGGTCAGGGTCAAGGAGATTCTCGAGAAGGCCCGAAACGGTTTGGACAACGTGGAGGTGACGACTGACCAGCGCATCTTTCCCGTCGAGGTCAGTTGTCCACGGTGCAACCACAGCCTGATGGATCCCGCCCGCTTGGTGGATGGCCAGCCTTCCATCAGCGTTACGGTGGTTTTCGCGGGGGAACATTTCCGGCTCCACTTGTCGTGTCTCTATGGAAGTTACAACGTGGAATCGGAGCGGGAGATTCCGCGGGATGCCTTGGCGGACTTTTTCTGCCCGCACTGTCATGCGCACTTGACGGGCGGTTCCAACTGCCTGGAGTGTGGCGCCCCGATGGTCCCCATGATCGTTCGGGGGGGCGGCATTGTCCAGATTTGTTCGCGGAGAGGTTGCCGGGGCCACCTTCTCGACTTGAGCGGTGGCATGCAGTGAAGTCGGTGGTCTGGCAGTCGGTCGAATAGCGTTCGGTGGACAGGCCATGGAGAGGCTCGAATCCAGCGAGCAGTTCAAGGCGCTCCAGAAGCGGATCATCGCCGACCGCGATCCGCAGATCCCGATGGTGGTTATCCCCGCCGGGACGTGCGGGCAGGCGAGCGGCGCCAATGACCTGATCAGGATAGCCAAACGCGAGATTCTGGCCCACGAGCTAGTGACGAAAATTCAGTTACGAGTTACCGGCTGCCATGGTTTCTGCCAGGCGGAGCCCAGCGTGCTCATCGAGCCCGAAGGCACCTTCTACCCGCGGCTGGGGATCAAGCAGATGACCCAGATTGTCGAGGCCGTGAGCGAGGGTCGGGTCGTCGAACAGCTTCTTTGGCGCGATCCCAAGACACACAAAAGGGTTCAGAGGGAGGCCGACATTCCCTTTTTCCGGAACCAGAGGCGCACGATTCTGGCCCGCAACGAGAAGGTCGACCCCATTCGCATTTATGACTACATCGAGCATGGCGGGTATGCGGCCCTGGTCAAGGTTCTCGAGCAAGGGAACCGGCGCTGGGTAGTGGAGGAAACCAAGGCCTCCGGTCTGCGCGGTCGCGGGGGTGCGGGATTTCCCACGGGCCTGAAATGGGAGTTGCTGGCGAAGGCGCGCGACGGCGGCGGCAAATTCCTGGTGAGCAACGCCGACGAGGGCGATCCGGGCGCCTACATGGACCGCAGCGTTCTGGAAGGAAACCCCCAGAGCATTATCGAAGGCATGCTGATCGGGGCTTACGGCACGGGCGCGACGGCGGGAATCATCTATGTGCGCACCGAGTATCCGCTCGCCATCAAACACTTGGTTATCGCGCTGCAGCAGGCGCGCGCGCTGGGGTTGCTGGGCGAGAACATTCTGGGCACAGGGTTCTCGTTTGACATCCAGATCGTGAAAGGCGCGGGAGCCTTTGTGTGCGGCGAGGAGACGGCGCTCATCCGGTCCGTGGAAGGTGAAAGGGGCGAACCGCGCCAGCGCCCTCCTTATCCCGTTGAGCAAGGCATCTACGGCAAGCCCACCGCCATTAACAACGTTGAAACCTGGGCGAACATCCCGGTGATTATCAGCCAGGGAGCGGCGGAGTTCGCCCGAATTGGCTCGCCCCACAACACTGGAACGAAAATCTTCAGCTTGGTGGGAAAGGTCAAGAACACCGGCCTGGTGGAAGTGCCCATGGGCGCCACCATCGGGGAGATTGTCCACGGCGTGGGCGGGGGACCCGCGGGGCGGGCGGAAATCAAAGCCGTGCAGACGGGCGGGCCGAGCGGAGGATGCCTGCCCGCGGCGATGTTCGACCTGCCCATTGACTACGAAAGCCTAAGCGCGGCGGGCTCCATCATGGGGTCGGGCGGGATGATCGTCATGGACGAGAACACCTGCATGGTGGACGTCGCCAAGTACTTCATGAAATTCCTGAAGGACGAGTCCTGCGGCAAGTGCTTCACCTGCCGCAAAGGCACGCAGCGCATGTGGGAGATCTTGGACGATATCACCGCCGGCAAGGGCACGCTGGAGCAACTGGACCTCCTGGAAGAGCTGGCGCAGGTCGTGAAAGACACTTCGATGTGCGGGCTGGGACAGACGGCGGCCAATCCCATCCTCTCCACACTGCGTTATTTCCGGGACGAATATGTCACCCACATCGAGCGCAAATTCTGCCCGGCTACCGTCTGCCGGGATCTGTTTGCCTATCGCGTGATCGCGGAAAAGTGCACAGGTTGCACACTGTGCATCAGGGTTTGTCCGACCGGAGCGATCACGGGGACCAAGAAAGAGGTTCACAACCTCGACCAATCGAAGTGCATCAAGTGCCGGGCCTGTTTTGAGGTTTGTAATTTCGACGCCATCGCCGGCGACGCGATCATCGCCGTGCCGCCGGGACGCACAAGCATGGAAAGGAATCCATGATTACCCTGACCATGAACGGACTGCCGGTGACGGTGGAGGAAGGAAGCACGCTGCTGGAAGCGGCTCGTTTTTTCGGCTTCCCCATCCCCACGCTGTGCCACCTCGAGGGCCTGACTCCTTACGGGGCCTGCCGCCTCTGCCTGGTCGAGGTGGGCCGAGGGGACAAGGCGAAGCTGGTCACCGCGTGCACTTATCCCGCCGCGGACGGTCTCGTCGTTCGCACCGGTTCCTCGCGCGTGATTCGGGCGCGCAAGATGATTCTGGAACTGCTGCTGGCTTCCTGCCCACAGTCGAAGGTCATTCAGGACCTCGCCGCGGCGTACGAGGTGCGTCAGCAACGCTTCCGGCAGGAGTACGAGGACTGCATCCTCTGCGGCTTGTGCGTGCGGATGTGCGAGGAACAAATGAGGGCGAAAGCCATCGGCTTTCGCGGACGCGGCGAGAGGCGAAGCGTGGGTACGCCTTTCGACGCGCCTTCGCCGGCCTGCCGGCTGTGCGGCGGCTGCATGTACGTTTGTCCTGCCTGCCAACTCCGTTGCACGTACCACGAGCCGGAAAAGGCCATCTGCGGGAGTTGCGCAAACCTGAGCCCGCCGTGCCTGGAGAAGCGAGAGTTCGATGACCTGATGTGCTTCATGGCGCCGTGCGTGGCGTGTGAAATCAGGAAGGGGTAAGCCGCCCGGACGGGGCCCGGCGAGGGACTTGCGTCCGCCAGGCGCGGCGGATCATCGGAGAGTCGTTCAAGGGAGGCACTGCCATGTCGTTCTCAAGAATCAATTCCTCGGCTGCCACGCTCACCAAAAACCGCACGGAAGGCTCCGTGGTTCCCGCCTCCGGCATGTGTGTAACCTGCGTGGACGGCTGCATCGGAATGTGCGAAATCGGAAAGTCAGCCTATCGCGGTCACGAGGTGATCTATCCGCAGCCTTTCGGGGTTATTACCACGGCGGGCGAGAAAGCCTATCCGGTTGACTATTCGCACTTCAACATCATGGGCACTGCTGCCGGAGCGCAGGGGATTGAAGCCAACAGCGACACGGCGATTTTTCCAGCCGTCAAACTCGAAGTGCGGTTGGGTCACGACAAGGGGCTGAAGTTCCGTTATCCCTGGATTATTCCCGGGCTCGGCTCGACCAACATTGCCAAGAACAATTGGGAGGGGCTAGCCATCGGGTCGGCCCTGGCAGGCACCGGCCTGACCATCGGAGAAAATGTCGCCGGCATGGACCCCGAAGCGATCATTAAAAACGGTCGCGTCGTGGACACGGCGGACCTGAAGCGGCGCGTCCATCTCTACAAGAGCTACCAGCGCGACGGCTACGGTGCCATCATCGTCCAAGCGAACATCGAGGATACCCGCTTGGGCGTGCAGGAGTACGCGATCGAAAAGCTCGGTGTGGAGTGCGTGGAACTGAAGTGGGGGCAGGGAGCGAAGAGCATCGGCGGGGAAGTCAAGATCAGCTCGCTCGCCAAGGCCCAGATGCTCCATGAGCGCGGTTACATCGTCCTTCCCGATCCCACCGATCCCACGGTCATCCATGCGTATGAGCATGGTGCCTTTAAGGAATTCGAGCGCCACTCGCGCGTCGGCATGGTCACCGAAGAATCCTTTGCGCGAAGAGTCGAGGAGTTGCGCGCGGCCGGCGCCAAGCACATTTTCCTCAAAACCGGCGCTTACCGTCCTGCCGACCTGGCGCGCGCCATTGCCTTTGCGTCAAAGTGCCGGCTGGACCTTCTCACCGTGGACGGGGCGGGAGGCGGCACGGGCATGAGTCCTTGGCGAATGATGAATGAGTGGGGCGTTCCCCCCGTGGAACTTCACTCGCTCCTTTATGCCTACGCCCAGCGGCTCGCGGAGCAAGGGCAATACGTGCCGGCGCTGGCGGTGGCGGGCGGATTCACCTTCGAGGACCAGATTTTCAAAGGACTGGCGCTCGGCGCCCCGTTTGTGAAATTGGTTGGCATGGCGCGTTCCCCCCTCGCCGCCGCCATGGTTGGAAAGACGATCGGGCGGGCTATCGAAGAAGGACAACTGCCAGTTTACGTGGAACGCTTTGGCCGGTCACGAGACGAAATCTTCGTGACGGCGACTGAGCTACGCCGGCAATTGGGTGCGGAAGCCTTCGAGACGTTGCCGCCCGGCGCGCTCGGCTTATATACCTACTACGAACGGCTCGCCCAGGGCCTGCGCCAGCTCATGGCGGGAAGCCGCAAGTTCGACGTTGAATACATCAGCCGCGATGACCTTGCGGCTCTGACCCATGAGGCATCGGAAATCAGCGGTATCCCGCATGTGATGGACGTGGACAAGGCGGAAGTCAACAGCATCCTGGGCGCGCCGAAATGTGTCTCAGCGTTTTGACTATCAGAGAAGGAGCTAATCTCAAAAGTCATTATTGAGAGAACAGGCTTGCAATCCAGGATAAATGGGCAAGAGCGTAGTCGTGAGATGACACTCCTCCAGGAACGGTAAGCACAACTTCCCTGTAGCGGATCTTGTGGTCAGTCTCAAGATACCGATGGCAGAGCGTCGGGCGGAGCGTGGTCGCTCCACGTGAGGCGTTCCCCTCCAATATTTCGTCGCAAGATTTTGGCGCACTTGAGGGATACCCAAGGACATTCGGCACATTCTGCGACTTGGCGGCAAGCGGAGTTGAGATAAGCCTTTATAGTCAAGTAGGTTATATGCGCGGCGTGGGCCGTGCCGCTGCTTTGTTGGCCGGAGTTTACCAACAATTCCGCAGGGCCAATCCGATGGGGCTCCGCACTGTGAGTCGGAATCAGTTTGGGAGTAGCGCAAGAACTGGACGGAAGAGTGTCCCCCGCCTCGACCACAGGAGAGGAGATCTGCAAGTGGGACACGCCGACAGTCAGAGTTAGTTGTAAGTGACCGGAAATAAAATACCTATGACTTTGGAGGCGGGGGAGGCGGCGCGCCAATTGATCCGCCGCACCCGCCAACTCACCCGTCGTAAGTTCCCTTCCGAGGAAAAGATTCGCATCGTGCTGGAAGGGCTCCGGGGCGAGGTCGCGGTCTCGGAATTGTGCCGACGTGGGGGATCCACCCCACGATTTACTACAAGTGGTTGAAAGACTTCATGGAGGCGGGCAAAGTGCGGCTGCGCGGGGACACGAAGCGGGTGGCCAAGGGCGCGGACGTAGAATCGGAGCCGCACGCCCTTATTTTTCACCCTCTCCGCCGTTGACACGCCGTCCATCCCGCGCTTCGGCCATCCGGAAGATCGCGCCGGTCGTATGAATTGAAACCAGCCGGCGGTCTTGATAGGATGGCCGCGATTTCAGGGGGGTCTTCAGGATGGAAGTGAAGGTTGCCGGATCCGAAAGGACTCCATTGTCCCATCTGGAACGACTCGGTATTTATCCGCCCCTGGCATGGGGGTTTCTCGCCGTCCTGTTGTTGATGTGCGCCTGCGGCGTGGAATCCGGTTTTTTGTCGGCGTATCTCGTCAACAAAGGAATATCGGCTTCGGCTGTGGCGCTGGTGTTTGCGGCGTACGGCGCGACCGCCACATTTGCGTCATGGCTGTCGGGTGCCCTGTCCGACCTGTGGGGGCCGAAACGAGTCATGTTCATCGGACTGGCCATCTGGCTGGTTTTTCACGTGGGCTTTCTCTGGCTGGGCGTCGCGCCGGGGAATTATCCGCTCCTGTTGTTCTTCTACGGGATGCGCGGCTTCGGGTTTCCGCTGTTTGCCTATGGTTTTCTGGTTTGGATTACGGTGGCAACGCCGGCGCGCAATCTCGGAACGTCCCTGGGTTGGTTCTGGTTTGCGTTTGCCGCAGGCTTCCCGACGCTCGGTTCTCTCGTTGCCAGTTACATGGTCCCGCGGGTGGGCCCTTACCTGACGCTTTGGTGGGCGCTCGCTTTTGTCGCGGCTGCGGGCCTGGCGCTAGCTGGCGTGCGGGATCCGACGGGAACGCGGAGACTCGCTCCGGCGGGCGAAAATCCCATCAAGACGCTCATCTTCAGCGCGACGATCGCCTGGAAGATTCCCAAGATCGGAATCGGCGGCATCGTGCGAACCATCAACACCGCGGCCCAACTCGGTTTCTTGGTTTTCCTTCCGGTCTATTGCACCACCAAGGTCGGATTCACGCTCACGCAATGGCTTCGCCTGCTGACGATCTTGTCGGTGACGAACGTCATCTGGAACCTCTTGTTTGGGATCATCGGCGACAAGTTCGGGTGGCGGAGGACCGTCGCCCTGTTCGGCGGCGTGGGCTGCGCCGTCTCGACCCTCCTGCTTTACTACTCCATGCAGGGTCACCCGGCGAACTACACGCTGGCGGTGATTGCGGGAATGTTCTACGGCGCCACCCTGTCGGCCTACACCCCATTGGGAGCGATCATGGCGGCTCTCGCGCCCGACCGGAAGGGCGCGGCGATGGCCATCCTGAATCTCGGGGCCGGGGCGAGCGCTTGGGCCGGCCCGGCGATTGTCGGCATCTTTCTGCCGCTCGTGGGCGTCGGCGGCGTGATGTGGATCTTCGCCGTGCTTTACGCTATCAGTGCTGTTCTCACGGCATTCATGAAAGTCGCAGAAGACCCGGGAGGGTAACAAAGCAGCGCCGTCGAAAAGCGCAGAAGTGTCCTCGTCGACAGCCGCGGCGCTCACGCCTCGCCCGCAAACGTCAGCCGCGAGGCGATCCCTTGAATGTCCTCGAGCGATCGCGTGTTCTCCAGAACACCCACCTGCACCGCCACGTTTCCGATCAAGGTGGATTCGCTTGATCCGCGCACGATCTCGAGGCCCGTTGAGAGCTCGGCCAGTCGGTTGAGGGCTTCGTTCTTAACACCGCCGCCGACGATGCAGACTCGTTCGATGGGCTTTCCCGTAGTTTGGCGAAGCCCTTCGATGACCTTCCGGTAGCGGCGGGCCAAGCTTCGAAGAACGACGGCGGCAAGCTTTTCCGGCCGCGACTCCTCCGGAAAGCCGTTCGCCCGCAGTTCCGCGTTGACCCGCGCCACCATGTTTCCCGGAGCCAGAAACGTCTTTACGTCGGAGAGATCCACGCAGGGGCCATCGATCGGCGTACGCATACACTGGCCCGCCAATTCAGCCGCCGAAGCGGAGATTCCCTGCTCATTCCACTCGCGCAGGAGTTCCTGAAAGTTCCACAGACCGATGACGTTACGGAGGTAACGGATCGTGCCTCCGACCCCACCTTCGTTGGTGAGGTTAAGTTCGTAGCCAAGGTCGGAGACGAGCGCTTCGCGCAAGACAGTCCCTACCAGCGACCACGTCCCGGAACTGATGAAAGCCAGGTTGTCGTGCGGGAAGGGAATCCCTCCGACAGCCGATGCGGTGTCGTGACAGGCTGGAGCGATCACCTGTGTTCCTGAGAGTCCGAGTTCGTTCGCCAGACCGGACCGGAGCCTTCCAAGAATCGTCCCAGTGGGAACGATGGGCGGGAACTTGTCCAGGCCGAGCCCAAACGCCTCGCAGATTTCGCGTGACCACGTCCGGGTACGCGCATCCACCATCTGGGAGTTGGGAGCGTTGCTCCACTCGGCAAACGCGACACCCGTCATTCGGTAGAGGTAATACTCGGGAGTTCCAAGCCATACCGAGGCTCTCTCCCATTCTTTTGGTGATTCTTCCAGATGGGCCACGAGCCCATAGAGGGTGTTCGCAGGCATGAATTGGATGCCCGTGATCTCGTAGATCCGCCTGCGCGGGAGGATGGTGAAGGCTCGCTCCATTGCCGGCACGTTGCGCGGATCGCGAAGGCAGAACGCCTCGCCAATTCGCTCGCCTTCCCGGCTCACGAGGATGTACTCAGCCCCCCAGGCGTCCAGGCCGATGCTCGCGATGCGCCCCTGGGTTTCGGCCGCAGCGGCTCGAACGCCGCTGACAAGCTCGCCCCAGATGCGCTCCGTATCCCACACGACGTGCCCGCGCCGCTCTTCGTAGGCGTTGGGAAAGCGGTAGACTTCACGCACCGTCCCGCGTTCGCCGGTCCATTCAGCGAGCACTACCCGGCCGCTGGAATTGCCCAAATCGATGGCGACAATGTTGTGCGCGTTCCTCATGGATCGTGAGGAGTGCGTGTCCTGGGCGATTACCCCGCTGCGGCGGCGAGGCGTCGGGCCACTGCCGGGGAAGCCTGCGCCCCGTGCGGGAAGCGCAGAGCGCAGTCAATCTCAGGACCGGGATCAGTATGATGATGATTGAGATCTTCCTGCGTAATGCCACCCCGATCTGGACAGCAGGTGCATTCTCTCTCAAATCATCGGATATGAAAACCCTGGCCGCGTCAGGGGCACCCGAAAACTGTTCCGTGGACGGCGTGTGAGTCCTTGCATCTACTCTGGGAGCAGAGAGGGTCTTAGAAGACCCGGGCCGTTCCGTCACCCGACAGCCGCCAGATCGCCATCCAAGGCATGACCAGCACTAGCAACGTTTGGATGTTGGAGAACTACTGGTAGCAACGTTCCCAAGCCAGCGACTCCCTATGGGGCAGAGGCGGGGAAAAACAGGCCTTAACGATAAGCGAGTCTAAGGTTGTCGGCCTACAGTCATCTGGCCCTGCTGAGCTACCGCTTCAATTGTGCGCCCCGACCCGCGCACCCAGGAACTCCTGCGCCGCATGAATTTGCCGCCGTCAACACATCTTCTCTCTAGCCCCGCTCCATTCGCAAATTCTGGTTCGTTAAAACCTTCAAGATTCTGCCTGAAAACGCCCTTTCTCGGACAGTGGCGAACCGTCCGAGCTTGCAGAGATCTCACCAGCGACCAAGTCTCTGAGGATTGCTTGTCACTGGCGCCGGTGACATTCCAAAGTCCTGCAAGAGTTGGTATGCGGATAGGTGGGAAATTCCCCCACCGTCAGTAAATGGGCAGGCAAACGCCCGTCTTGAGCGCAACAAGGCAAGCTACATCTCTAAGCTGTTGCAGCAGAACGCTTTAATTACTTGGAGGCGGGGGGAGTCG
>JAHEKS010000146.1 GCA_024638215.1 Acidobacteriota bacterium
GCTTCCCTCCAAATACTTGGATTCGATCGAAGCTCCTGGATCGAGCGGCCCCAGATCCTCTCAAAGGCGGGGCTGACGTACAGCAGTTCTTCGTCTCGGACGTCGTAGAGCCAGAACATATCCGGGCTGTTCTCTGCCATCTGACGGAAGCGCTCTTCGCTTTCGCGCAAAGCCTCTTCCGCGCGCTTGCGATCCGTGATGTCGATCCCCATGCCGACCAGATAGGGTTTGTCCCCGATGACGGCACGGATCCCGGTGAGAAGGACGGGGATACGCTTTCCGTCTTTGGCCAGGACGTGAGTTTCAAGCATCGTTTGGCCGCCGGCAAACACTTCTTGTCTCTTAGCGGTCGTGGCGGCAAGCTCCTCCTGCGCGAAGAGGGTAGGAGGATTCAGCGCCGCCAGTTCCTCGCTTGTGTAGCCCAGCATTCTTTCAACGTTCTTGTTCCAGCGGACCAAACGGCCCGAAGCGTCCGTCACATAAAAAGCTCCGGGCAGGCTGTCAATAACGGCGTCAGAGAAAGCCTTTTCCTTTTGCAGCGCCTCCTCAGCGCGCTTGCTTTCTGTGATGTCCTGCGCGTATCCGAGCACGAAGGGTTCCTTGCCTGGTTCTTCGCGCAAGACATTGCGATAGGTCCAGAAACGCACTTCGCCGGACTTGGTGATCACCTCCATCAACCCCTGCGCAGATTTGTCCGTGCGAAGCCGTTCGATGTAATCCGCAAAGAAAGTAAAGGCGGTTGGGGTCAGCAGGTCCTGGATTTTTCTGCCTATCAACTCGGCCGCGGTGCCTCCCCAGGCTTCTGCGGCAGCGGGATTCACAGAGAGCAGCGTGCCGTCCAAAGCGTGCGTGCAGATCAAGGCCAGACTGTCCTCGACCAGGCTGCGATAACGAGCCTCGCTTTTTTTCAGCGCCTCTTCCGCCCGCTTGCGCCCAGTGATGTCAATGCCCGTGCCGATGATATAGGCTTGATCGCCGATGCTGGCGTGTCGAGCGGAGAGAAGAAAGGGCATTCGCCTCCCGTCTTTGGTCAGAACCCGAGCCTCGCAAGTGGTGCTGCCTTGGGCGAAGGCCTCCAGCCAGCTTGAGGCCGCGGTTTCACGATCGCCTTCGTCAATAACGTCCAGCGTCCGAAGGGCTGACAACTCCTGGTCGGAATAGCCCAGGATCGTTTCGGCATTCCGGTTCCAGCGAATGACTTCACCGTTGGTGTCCACCACGTAAACGAAGCCGGGAAGGCTGTCGATAACCGCCTCGGAGAAGGCCTTTTCCCTTTGCAGCGCCTCCCAAGTCCGCTGGCGCTCCAATTCGGCTCCGGCGCGGGCGGCGAAAATCTCGAGCATGGAGATCGCCTGCGGATCCGGAGGCATTGGCTTGGTGTCAATCACGGCCAGGAACCCGATGACCTGATGGGAAGCGTCAAACAGAGGCACGCCGAGGTAGCTTTCAGCGCCCAACTTCGCCAAGGCGGCGTGGTTGGGAAAAAGACGTCGAACGTTTTCACGGTGAATGCAAGTCTTGCCCTCCAGCACTTCCAGGCACGGAGCGTCTTTAAGCTCGTATTCGAAGTTCTCGCCGGATTTCTCGCCGTCCCAACAGGCAAGCATTTGCGCGGCACCCGGTTCACGATACTCCGCGACAAACGCGAATCTGGCGTGAAGGGCTGCGGCGGAATGGCGAACGAGGGAAGAGAAGAAATCCGCGCCGGTGACCGATGCGGTCCCCTCGGTAAGCTCACGCAGCATCTGCTCGGTGCGTTTGAGCTCGCTGATGTCACGAATCGTCGTGGCGCGGACGAATTTGCCTTTCCAGGGCAGCTTGCGGGCTCGCGACTCCACCGGAAACGTGGTTCCATCGCGCCTTCGAAGATGACTCGCGTAAGGTTCCTCCGAGCCTGTACGGACATGCTCCATGACCAGTTCCATTGACTCGGGGGCAATCCAATCCGAAATCTTCGACCCTACCAGCTCATTCATCTCGCAGCCAAGCATTTCGGCCAGACGGGTATTAGTGTCAATCAGCTTGCCGGCGTCACTGAACGCAATACCTTCGAACGAGGCGTCGGATAGTGCGCGGAATCGCTCTTCGCTCTCCTGAAGCGCGACCTGCGATAGTTTGCGTTCCGTGACGTCTTGGACTGTCCCCCGCAATCTGGCCACCCGGCCACAATCGTCACGCACGGCCTCCCCGCGTGCGATAAACCATCTCATGGTGCCGTCCGGATGAGTTCGCTCCATTTCCAGTTCGAACGGGTCGCCCGTTTTGAGACAGTTTTCCACCAGCGGATTCAGGCGCTCCCAGGTTTCTGGGCCATAGACTCGTGAAAACTCACGATAAGCGAGCGGCGGAAGGTCCGGGCCGCGGCGCGCAATACGGTAGAGCTCGTCAGACCAGCTTACGGCGTCGGAATCCACTTCCCATTCCCAACTCCCAATCTGCGCCAGGCGTTGGGCCTCTTTGAGCTCCGTCTCTCTGTGGCGCAAGGCTTCTTCCATGCGCTTCCGTTCAGTGATGTCGCGAGTAACGGCGAGCAGGCATTCTTCGCCGTGAATTTGCGCGATCTCTCCCGAAATCAGCCCGGTGCGGACCTCGCCACCTTTGGCGCAGAAATGCACTTCCACGTCACGAACCCGGCCTTCCGCATTTAGCTGTTCAAGGAATTGCAGCCGCGCCCCGGGATCTCGCCAGAAATTCAACTCAACGGCTGTCCTGCCGATGACCTCTTCGCGGGAGCGGCCCATGGCGCGCAAAAAAGCCTCGTTGACGTCCAGATACCGCCCTTCCTTGAGAGTACTGATGCTGGCCATTTCGGGGTTGGAGCGGAAAGCCTTGGAAAATCTCTCTTCCGACCTCTTCAAGGCTTCTTCCGCCTGTCGGCGCTCGGTAATGTCCCGGGCGATCACCTGTACCCCGACAGCCTCTCCCCGCTCGAAGACAAGTTGGGAGCTTGCATCCATGGGGACTCGCCGGCCGTCCTTGGCAATGATCTCCACTTCCTCTGCTGGAGACGGTTCGCCCGCCAGTAATCGCTCGAGGTTTTTCTCGAAAAGGTCCTGGCTCTCAGGCGGCATCAATTGGGAGAAATTCAATTTGAGCGCTTCGTCGTGAGAATAGCCCCCCGCTTTCTCAGCGGCCTTATTCAAGGAAATGACTTGTCCCTGCAGGTCGAACATGGCGATGGCATCGCTTGCATTTTCGAAGAGTTCGCGGTAGCGCGCCTCCGAGGCCGCCGCCTGCTGCTGAAGAACCAGCAGGGCTTCCTGCTGCTGGATCTTGCTGATCAGGTCTTGCATCGCCGTCCGCCGATGTTGGGCGAGGATCACAACTCCAAACAGCAGGACACAGAGCGCGCCCGCCAGCCCTTCGAGCAAGGCGCGGCGATGGTAATCTGCCAGGGCCTCATCAACGTCAATCTTGGTAGCCAGGCTTCCACCAGAGATGGGAATGTGTTTGGCGGCTCCAAGAACCTTGACGCCCCGATAGTCAACAAACTCTGCAAACGGCAATTCATTTTTCTGGGCGACCTGGGCCCCGAAGACGGGTTCGCCGAGACGCCTTCGGAGCACGGATTCCTGATGCATAACCTCGCGCTTGGGGAGGAAAATGAAAACTTCTTCGTCCTTTCTCCAGACCACTTGAGTTTCGATTGACCGCGCAGGTTCATTTTCGCCCACAACGAAGGGATACAGGTGTTTCCACGGTGTGAAGACCAGGATGACCGCGCCCGCAATGCGCCGCGCAGGGGCGTGAGGTTCCGGATGAGGGTTCTCGACAAAAACTGGCGTGGCGAGATTAAGCCGGACGCCGCTCTTCTCCAAATGCGAGGCTCCCACATCGAAGTGTTTCGTCCTGTAAACCGACTCACACGTGGTTTGCAAATCTTGGGCGGTCACCTCCGGCGATCCTCCCCGCGCCACGATGTTGCACTCTGTGTCCACGATAAAGCCGGTCAGAAATCCTCTTCCTTCTTCAACCCCTTCCAGTTTTCGCTGCATGAGCTTCGCGGCACCTGTTGCGCGCCCTTTGGGGAGTTGCAGCAACTCAGTCGTGAGGGGATCTTCCGCGATCGCCTCTGCGTCGGTGCGCCTTTCGCTAAGCCAGAGAGCTATGATCCGCACGCGATCCTGCGCGGAACCGGACAGCCGGACGTTCCAGTAGGCCAAAGCGTCGTGGTATGCCCCCCGCAAGTCATGCCAGATGAATCCCCCCACGAATATGGTCAGCAGTAGGAGGCCAAGAACATAGACCGCCGGCAGGCTCCGCAGCAGGCGAGGCGAGGTTGCTCCGGCTTTCTTGCCGCTCGCGGCGCTGGAATTCGAAGATTGGTTATCAGATTGCGCCATACTCCCACCTCTGCAATGGAACGAAAGGCTCGCCTTTCCGCGGGCGGAAGACGAGTTCTTCAGGCCGTGGTTCGTCGTCGGCGTCCGTGCCGGCGCTCTGCGCCTCAGTGAGGCGCCCCCACGTTCGCAAGGCAACGACAATCAAGCCCGCACCCAATGGCCCGCTGGGCACTGGTGAGAACAGAGCCGAAATAACTTCCGGAAACACTCTCGTCTTCGATTACAGGATCCCCGGAGTATACACCGGTCGGCCACCTTGGGAGTCGGCAGCACCTCCCTGGGAAAGCCAATGTCGCCGTCTCCCGACCATCTCCAAAAATGAGCCGCCTATCCGTGCGGGCTTCAGGACAACCGTGCTCCGGGGGAGGGAAACGAGCAATCTCTTTGATTGACCTTGGCGGGCCTGACCCTCTCCAGCACGGTGCGGCTGAGGAGGGACAAAGACGTGGTTTCTTCCACCGCGCCGCGAGCGACGGCTTCCTTCGGCATGCCGAACACCACGCACGAAGCTTCGTCCTGAGCGATGGTCCATGCGCCTGCTTCCTTCATTTCAAGAAGTCCCGCTGCCCCGTCATCACCCATACCGGTCATAATTACTCCGATGGCATTGGGCCCGGCAGCCTGGGCGGCGGAGCGAAACAGGACGTCCACGCTGGGGCGGTGTCTCGAAACCAGTGGGCCGTCCGTTAATTCGACGATGTAGTGCCCGCCGCTTCGGTGCAAAAGGATGTGGCGATTTCCGGGTGCAATCAATGCCCGCCCTTGCAGAACGCGATCTGCGCGCGCCGCTTCCTTGACCTCGATTTCGCACAAGGAATTCAGTCGGCGCGCAAATCCCGAAGTAAACGCTTCGGGCATATGTTGCACGATGACCATAGCCGGACCATCGGCGGGCATCCCTTCCAGAAACGTCAGGATGGCTTCGGTTCCCCCGGTTGAGGCGCCGACGACCACCACCTTGTCCGTGGTGAATCGCAACGCCGGAGCTTTGCGGCTGGGGAGGACGGCATCGGCGGAGTTCTTCGGCTCTGTCGGCGCAAAGGGGGATGTGCGGCGTACGACGCGCGCTTGCGCGGCGGAACGCACGGTGTCAATCAATAGGATGGCCGACTCGTAGAGAAAGTTCTTTACCCCCACGGTCGGTTTGCTGATGACATCCACGGCGCCGTCGTCGAAAGCCAGCAGGGCGGTATCCGACCCCGGTGGCGCCAATGCCGAGCAGACGACCACGGGGATGGGATCCTCCGCCATGATTTTGCGCAGGAAAGTCAGGCCATCCATGCGCGGCATTTCCAGATCCAGCAGGATGACGTCCGGCCGCTGGCGCTTCATCTTATCCATGGCGATAAGCGGGTCGGCGGCGACGCTGACATGCATTCCCGGCTCCTGGGATAGCACCGCCGCGGTCACCTGGCGCACTACGGCGGAATCGTCCACCACCAGCACTTCAATCTCGCGCTGCCGGTTGCGGGCCGCCTCCCGGCGCGAATCCGCGGGAACGGACCAGGGTTCGCCGGAGCTGGGTCTCTCAGGACGCAATCATCACCTCACGCATGCGCGCGCTTGGACATACACTGTCGGCACGACGCTGCGGACACACTCGCTTAAATGGTTCAGGCTTTCCGAGTGGCCCACAAACAGAAACCCGTCCGGAGACAGGTGGCTCAAGAGCCGGCGAACGACGCGCGCCTTGGTCCCGGGCTGAAAATAGATCAGCACATTACGACAGAAAATCACGTCGAAAGGAGCGGAACTCGAAGGCGCCGGTCCGCCCAGCAGGTTGAAGCGTTCATAGCGCACCGCCCGCTGAATCTCCGGTCCCGCTTTCATCTTGCCTTCCTGTGTTCCCGTCCCCCGCAGCATGAACGCCCTCAGGAACGGAGTAGGGATTTGAGAAACCTTTTCGATCGGCCAGATCCCCGCCCGCGCTATTGCCAGAACCCGCGTGGAAATATCCGTGGCCAGGATTTCGATCTGCCACTCCGAGGCGGCGGGAAAGTGGTGGAGCAACAACATGGCAATGGAAGCCGGCTCTTCTCCCGTCGAACATCCCGCGCTCCACACGCGAATCTTCCGTGGGCGCGCGCCGGCTTCCGCCTGAGCTGTCCAGACCGGCAAAACCCGCTGCTCCAAGAACTCGAAATGGAGGGGTTCGCGGAAAAACCGTGTCTCATTCGTCGAGATGCAGTCAATCATCCGGACATGCTCGTCGGGATCGCGGAGCACGCGCTTGTAGTATTTGCGCAGGTCGCTCAGGCCGAGCTCGCGCAAGCGGCGGGACAAGCGGCCGACGAGCAGCGGTTTCTTGGCCGGCGAAAGGTAAATGCCCGTCTCTTTTTCGAGCAACCGCTGGAATAGAGCGAAGTCCGTGTCCGTGACGGACTGGGAGACGATGGTGTACGTGTCTTCGCGGCCTGGCAGTGAACTTGGTAATGGAAGTCCTTCGCTCAAGCTGTCGCTCCGTGGATGAGACGCGCGATGCTGCGTCGACAAGATCGGCAAGCTAGCCACTGTGATTACGCCGCGGCGAGCCGGGATTCGAAGAGAAAACTGACCTCCCGGCTCGACCCGGCGCGGCGTTTGGATCAGCCGACCGGCGGCGTCAGTTGGCCGCCGGCGCCGGCTGCGTCCCTATCCCGTCGGGATTAAGGACGACGTTTTGCGCCACCGCCACCGAAAGCAGGTCGGTGGTGGACAGGGCGCGATCCAGGTCCAAAATCAGGACGAATTTCTTACCGATTTTTCCCAGCCCCTTGAGGAAGTCCACGCGCACGCGGGTTCCGAAGGCTGGGGGCGGCTCGATGTCAGCGGGGGGCAGGCCAATGACCTGGCTGACCGCATCGGCCATCAGGCCCATCACCAGCCGCTCCCCGCCGACCTCGACTTCGGCGATGATCACGCAGGTGCGCTTGGTCACCTGGCTTTCGCGCAGCCCGAAGCGCACGGCGAGGTCAATCACCGGAACCACCGCACCGCGCAGGTTGATGACCCCGCGGATGCTGGCGGGCATGTTGGGAACTCGAGTGACCGTGTCGTACTCGATGATTTCCCGTACCCGGAGAATGCTGACCGCGTACTGCTCGTCGGCCAGCAGGAAGGTCAGGAACTGAGTCTGTTCCGTGCTTTCCACCGTGCTGGTCATATCAGTCCACCTTCCTTCCTTAGAATTGGACGAACTCGCGCTCATGCCGATCAACCGCTGGCTTGCCGGTGCCATTGGGCTTGCCGGAGCCGTTGGGCTTCCCGCAAGTTTGCGCTTTGGCCTCTGCGACAAAGGCATTGCCGTCCGAAGCGGCGAGGCCATTCCGTGGCACCGCGAGGCTGCCCGCGGACGGCGACAGGGCGGCGCGATACGGCGCCGCGCTGCGCGGTGCCGTCATGGTCTGCAGGCGGAGAGGCTGCGTCTCCCCCTGCTCGCCCAGTCGGAAAAAGCCCATCAGTTGCTGCAACGACTCGGCATGCGAAGCCATCTCTTCCGCCGTTGAGGCCAGTTCTTCCGCCGAGGAAGCGTTCTGCTGGGTCACCTGATCCACCTGGCTCATGGCGCGGTTGATCTGGCCGACACCGGACGACTGCTCGTTGGAAGCCGCGGAAACCTCCTGCACCAGTTCGGTGGTCTTCTTGATGGTGGGCACGAGTTCGGTCAGCAAGCTTCCGGACCGTTCGGAGATTTTCACGCTCGAACCTGCCAGGCTGCTGATTTCCTGTGCGGCCGTCTGGCTGCGTTCAGCCAGCTTGCGGACTTCGGTGGCGACGACGGCGAAACCCTTGCCGTGCTCACCGGCGCGCGCCGCCTCGATGGCCGCGTTGAGCGCCAGCAGGTTGGTCTGATAAGCGATCTCCTCGACGATGGAGATCTTCTCGGCGATCGCCTTCATGGCTTCGACGGTTTCCTTCACCGCCGCGCCGCTCTCTTCGGCGTGCTTGATGACCTTGAGGGCCATCTGCTCGGTCTGGCGGCTGTTCTCGGCGTTCTGGGTGATGGAAGCGTTCATTTCTTCCAGGCTGGAGGTGGTCTCTTCCACCGACGCCGCTTGCTCGCTCGTCCCATGGGAGACGCTCTGCGCCACGGAACTCACCTGCGTGGCGGCCGAAGCCAGCGCATTCGATACATTTTTGACCTCGCCCAGCGTCACCGCCAGCCGTTTCGACATGGAAAGCAACGCACTCAACATTTGGCCGGTCTCGTCCGATGTCACAACCTCAATACTGGGGGACAAGTCGCCTTGCGTCATGGCGTCGGCGACTCGCACCGCTTCAAGCAGCGGCCGTGTAACTGCCCCGGTCAGCCGCCAGGACAGCGCAATCATCGGGATCAGGCAGATCAGCACGGTCGCCGCGATGAAGGCCAAGGCGCGGCCCTGATAACTGTGAGTTTCGTCGAAGGCCTTAGTGATCGCGTCTTTGTCGCGCGCTTTGTTGGCCTGAAGCTTGGCCCTGATGGAATTGTACTTGTCGCGCATGGTGGCGAGCGACGAGCTGAGATCCTCATGGCCGGTGTTGGTAATCATGCGCTCGGTCGTCCGCCGCGCCGTCGCGTAGTAATCACTCATGTCGGACTGCAATTGATCGAACTCGCGACGCTCCAGCAAAGGATTGTTCTTTCCATCGCCCAGCCGCTGCATGAACTTGTCGCGCAACGCGTCGGTCTCGGAGAGAGCGTCGAGGTTCTTCGCGGCCACGGCGTCCTGCAACCCGCGCTGGATGGCGCCCAAATTGTCGTAGAGGTCCTGGCTCATCTCCACCGAAGGGTAATATCCGTTTTGTACTTCTTGCAGTTTGCTGACACTCTTGTTGCCCAGAGTAAGAAGCACCAGAAGCACGATGCAGAAGCCAATGACGGCCAGAGCGGGCGTGATGAGCATCTTGTAGCGAAACGAGAGCTTCTTGAACATTGCTTCTCCCCAAATTCCCGGTCCCCTTGCCTGGGCCGTGTCCGGATGTTCGAACTTCGTGCTTTTCGACGTCCTTTCCTGCCATGGCTTCGGACCGTCTTTCAAAGTCCGCAGGTCCCGTGGAGGGCCTGTATTTGGCGCCTCCCGGGACTGCGTCTGGTTACCGTTAGTCGCTGACGTTGATCACTTTCAGTCCTGCGGCGTCGGCCCCGGATGAAACGTAGGCGATACCGTTTTCGTTGGAGCGCACAAAGCTGATCGCAGCGCTTTCGCTCTTCTGGGGTGGGGGAATATCTCGCCCCGAAAAAATCTGCTGCTGCCAGTAGGCATCCACCGCGGAAGCCGGCTTCCCAAGAACGCTTTTCGAGAAGTTCTCCCGGATTGATGAATTCACCGCAAGATCCACCGGTGATGCGCTTCGTCCATCGGAAAACTTCGTGCTCTTCTTCAGGAAGATGCGCGCGACTTCGTCCTTGCTCATCGACGTCGCCGGGTTCGAAGGGTTGACCACGATTTTGTAGCCGCCTTGAGCCCAGACATTTGCCGCGGCAAGGAGCACTATCGCAACCATGAATGGGAATCGTAAAAGTCTCATTAGTTTTTCCTCCTCCTTTGTCCTGCCTCCGCGGCAGCTTAGAATTTGAAGCTCGTCTTGATTACCAACGCGTTGGTATTGGGTTTCAGCCCTTGCTGGTTGTCCACACTGTAGAATCCGTTCGGGAAGTCGTCCGGCATACCGTACCCATCCATGAAATGACCTTCCACCTTGACGTTCACGAACCGGTTCACGTCGTAGCGAAGACTGACCACCTTGTCGTAATTGTGGCCGTTTCCGGGAGGAATCAAATAGTTATCCGGAACATAAATCGAGTAGCGAGAGTAGTAGGAGCCCACCGTAAAGCGCTTGGCAATCTGGTAGGAAGCGGCTACGTACCAGCCACGCACGTCAGTTTGCAACCCGAAGGGGCCGCCGTTGGCAAGTGCGCTCACATAGTAGCGACGGTACTCCGAGTCCACCACGAGCTTCTTCCAGGTGTACTGAGCGTAGAACTGATTCGTCCAGTCGGATGTGGCCTTCAGTGTTGCCGCGCCCGGCGTGCCGGCACCATACTTAAGTGTGGGCTTTTCGTTCATCCGGGATACGCCGACCAGCAATCCCTTGACCGGTGTGGCCCAGCGCAGGTCGGCACCATACTGAAGTCCGCCCATGCTGTTGAATGTGCTTCCGTTGCTTTGGATAAGGTAAGCATAACCGCCGTACCGGCTGTCCTGGCGGTGCCCGACAAACGCCGTGTAGGAGAGCGTGCCGCCTTTCTCGCCCAACGGGATGTCGCCGTAAACGTCGCCACCCAGGTGAGCGAGGGTGACATCGCGCACGTCGGTGGGATAGACGCTTTGCGGCATCAAAGCAAAGGTGTGCAGGAAGTCAAGATCCTGAGTGTCATTGTAGAGACCGATGACGGTCTTCACTTTCCCGCCACGAATTCTGAGCCAGGGCTTGAACTTGTAGCTCGCCACTGCCCAGTCGAGCTGGGGATGCCACTTGCCCAACTGTCCGAGGTTCCGATCGTAGACTTGCGCTCCGACCAGCAACTTGTCGGTAACCTGGATGGAAACGTTGCCTCCAAAATCGGTGAACTGCCCGCTGCCCACACCATCACCGGACTTCATGGTCAGCCAGTTGTTGCCGTTCGTGGTAACGAATCCCTGCGAGGCGAACCCGTGCACCTGAACATCGTGGTTATAAAGCTGATAATCTTGCGCCGAAAGGGTGCCCACGCACGCGCAGGCAACCAACAGTTTGATCAGAAATCGCAACATTGAATCTCCTTATCCGCCGCAGACAAAGGCGGCGACGTGATTAGTCTTCGTTCCTCAGCTGAAATGTCATGTCCTGTTCTTGGTCCCACAGACTTGTCCATCATTGCGTTCGTGTCTTGAGCAGCCGCCTGGGCGCTACCTGGATGAAGTGCCGTTTTTTTCGACTGCATCGAACTCCACATGCGAACACGTCCTCGTCGTTCGGAGGTGACAACGCACGGGAAGGGCCAAGGTTAGGGGAGCTGCCGGGAATGCGCTAAAGGGTTACTTTTACAGGATTTAATCAATGCACGGCTCTCGCACATAAAGGGTGTCAGTCTCTGTTGTGGATGGGCTTGATCCAATGCGTAGACGATTGCTTTTCGATTCACAATCCATCCGAGAGCCAGCCGTTCCTTAAGCGCCTGACCCTGCTGGGCGCGAAGAGGGCTTCCACTGGATTCAGAATGCATCTGAGCCCGGCATGTGCCTGACACCAATGGGCGCTGGACACCTTCTACGAGGTGGTGCTTGAGAATGGAACAGCAATGAACTTGGAGCGGCGGCGGCCGAAGTGTGGAGAAGTTAATTG
>JAHEKS010000421.1 GCA_024638215.1 Acidobacteriota bacterium
ACCACGCGAGCCCCAAGGTCCGCCAGGCGAAGCGCCGCGGACGGGCCGGCCAGGAACTGGCTGAAGTCGAGTACAAGCAATCCTTCGAGGGGTTTCACGCCGTCTCCTTTCCGAGCGTCCCCGCTCCGAGCGCGCTAAGCTGCTCCATCGTGCCGGCGGCATCGCCTCCGCGCCACACGCATTCGTGCACGAGCGCAGCAGCAGCTTGCTGGAAATCCAGGTAGCCGTTCCACCGCGGGCGGAGCCAAGCCTCATCGAGCGTGGGCAGCGTGTCCCGAAAGAAGTTGTGGGTGCGAAGATTGATGCCTTCGTCCACCCACGCTTGGCGGTAGCCGGGCTGCCCGCCGGCGTCAAAGTAGAGGCCTCTCTGGCAGTGCACGCCGGCGGTGAATTGGCAGTACGCGACTGCTTCGGAAAGCGCATGGCAACGCGAGGAGATAGCGAGCCCGGCGCCGCCTAAAGTGGGGCGGCACCTTGTGCCATCGTCCAGCGTCACCAAGCCGCCGAATCTCAAGGGATGCGCTGAATAATTCGAACGCGCGTAGTTCGAGTACCCGTAAGCAAAGGGGCAATACGCCGCCGAGTTTCCGGAAATCAGCGATTCCCAGATCGCGATCGGATTGTGCTCGGAACACCCAGGAACCGCCAACTTCGCCAGCTCGCGAAGCATCTGCAAAGCCCGCGTTCCGATCTTCGGTGACACCACAATATCTTCGCGGAGGGACGGTGGTTCTCCAAGCCCCACGCACAGCATGTAAAAGTGGCATAGGCTGTCTATGGCCACGCCGGGGAAAGCCACTAAGCCTCGCGTGGCAAGATCCAAAAGTTTGGACCAGCTTTCGGGCGGACGGGCGCCTGCCTTCTCCAGAAGGTCAGGCCGCCAGCCCGAAACCGGCGCGGCGGCATCAGTAGCCAACGCCCACTGATGACCTGCGAAGAAATAGCTCGCATGCGAACTGCCCACCGAATTCGCCGCCTGATCCGCAAGGAATTCGGCGGGGAGAAGCTCGTCCAACGGCAAAAGGGAATCGTGCTCCGCCGCAGAACCGATAGACGGATGATCAATCACCAGCAAGTCATAATTTTCGGCAAGACGCTCAACTGGAAAATCAGCGAACTGCTGAAGGGACCGCTTCCCCCACGAGATCGTCACGTCCGGATGCAGCTCCGTGAACCGCTGCGCCGTTGCCACCATGGGCAAATATCCGCGCGTGTGGTTCCAGGTGATGCCGCGAAGCTCAATCATGGACAACCGGCGTGCCTCCCGAATCGTTGGAGCGGTAGGCCGCCTCCACCAGTTCCATCGTCCGATAGGCGTCTTCAACCGAGGTCGGCAATTCTTTCGATGAGCCCTCGGAGTAACACATCAGACTGCCCATCGTGCCGATAAAGGCATCAGGAAACCAAGAGCCCTGAAGGCTGAGCGATTGCCATTGCGGCGGCTGCCCGGGTTCGAGAACACAATATTCGAATTCATCCGGAACGCCCTTAGGGTAGTCCATCAGGACTCCCAATCGCGTCTTGATCGCGCCCTTGCTTCCCTCCCACTTCACATAAGACTCCTGGTGGCGCAGCCCATAGATGTGCCCGTGGCTGGTCGTGACGTTGGCTCGCAGCATGGGGCCATAATCGAGGATGATGTTGGAACACGCCGAAGCCAGCTTGGGCACGCTGGGATGCTTGACGGTTCGCGCCCACACCGCCCGCGGGTCTCCCAGGAACGAGCGCATCAAATCCAAATAGTGAATCGAGTGCAGAGGGATTTCCATCCGCGGTAGATCCTCCAGAAACGGCCACAGGTGCCAGGGGGTGGAAACCGTAACCCGCACTTCCATGTCGTGGACCGCTCCGATCCCGCCTTGCGCAATAATGCTGCGGGCAGCGAGGATGTTGGGCGCGAAGCGAAGCTGGAAATTCACCGCCGCGGTCAGTTTCTTTCGCCGGCACAGGCCGCGGATCGCAGCGGCTTCAGCAATGTTCATGCCCATGGGCTTCTGAATCAGCACCGTCGCGCCATCCGGAATCGCCGGGAGCACCTCCAGAATGCTTGCGGGCGGGACAGCGATATCAAAGACACCTTTCGCGGGCGACCTGCTGACCGCTTCAGCGGCGTTCCGGCAAACCGTTTCAATCCCATACTCACTCGCGAGCGCTCGAGCACGCTCCACCTTTGGGTCGCAAATTGCGGCCACCGGGAAGCCGGCCTTTCGATAGGCGGGCAGGTGCGCATCCTTCACAATGCCGCCTGCGCCGATGATGGTGATGGGCAAGAGAACCTTCGGCAGGGGTGGCGACTGGGAAATCTTGAGCTCAGTCATCGTGGGGAACGCCTCTTGATGTCAGTCCGCGAGCAAGATGTTTCTCGTGCCGATGCAGATTCTGCACGGCAACGTGGCCTGCGTCAGCCCATTTGCGGCGGGGCGCGTCATCAACAAGCCTCGAGAGTGGGATTCAGGCTGGCCAAGGCAGGGAGCGCGCGACGGAGATCCCTCTGGTTTCATTAGGATACTTGCCGGAAACCGCACAATAGAAGTGATAGAGCGAGCCCTCCGAGAAGACGACCGAAGGTTTGTGGGCGAAAGTAGAGTCCGCGGATCCCGGCGGGCCCACGTCAATCAGAATTTCATGGACCTTCACCGGGTGAAACGCGTCTTTCCCCACGGCCAGCAGGTCGCGCGCCTTCCCTTTGGCGTCGAACCCGTAGTAGAAAAAGACCCAACGATTCCCATCCAAGAGCACGCAAGGGTCACTGGCGAATCGCTCATCCCAGCTTCCGCCCGGCCCGTTCGGAAGGATGGGGTTGCCTTTGTACCGCGTCCAATGCTTCAAGTCTTTAGAGGTAGCCACGCCCGTCTGTTCGCGCCACCCGCCGCCTTGCGCCTTGGGCAGATTGGGAGTCTTGGCGTTATAAAAGAGGTAAAAGAGTCCCTGATCCTCCAGCAGACACGGCTTATAAAGCCCTCCGCGTTCCCAGTAGGCGCCATCTTCGGAGCGGAGGCACGGGTCATCCAAATCCCAATGCATCAAGTCATCGCTCCAGCACAATCCGATCACCGCTGGCCCCTGTCCATAGCCGGGATTCGGGTAGGCATGATAGGC
>JAHEKS010000422.1 GCA_024638215.1 Acidobacteriota bacterium
CGTCAACGCCCTGGCGCAGGCTGTCGGGCGCAATTTGGACCAAACGGCACTCGGCAATGGAGCCGCCCTCGACTTCGAGTTCGGCTTCGACCGTGCGGGCAAAGCTCAGGTTAGCCACGTGAAGGGAGATTTCATCGCCCGACCGGCTGGCAGCGATGTCCAGCTCCACCGGTGATGACTTGACCGCGACCGCACGGACGCCGTTATATTTCTTGAACAGCCGCATCACTGAGCCTGCCGGCATTAAGTAGCTGATGCCGCGCGGAACCTGGATCATCAGCGCGTTGGTGGTCCAGCGCGTCCCGCAGAAATCAGCGGCGGTTGCAATCTTCACCCGCGCGCCGTGGCGCTGATAGATGTTTATCGAGCGCGCATGGTACACGGCGCTCAGCCACTCACGCAGAAGGGGGTTCGTGTTCATCGGGCACAAACTGAGGTGCCCTTCCGTAATCGCGATATGCGCTTTTGATCCTTTGGATCGCACAACCGCTTCGAGCTCGGACACCCTTGCCTCAACCTTGTTCGACAACTCGAGCATTTCGTCCCAGGCCTGTTCCGGGTCGCGCTCGTAGCGCAGCCCCTGAAGAACCGTGTCCTTTCTGGTCGGGTGCTGTCCCATCATGTGGATGGCAACGAAGTCGAGGTACTCGCCCGCGCGGTCGAGCATCTCGCCCGCCCAGAGCGGCGAGCCCGGCTTCGAACTGCGGTCACCCCATCCGATCAAGTGAATGGAGGGGTCTCGCTTTTTCATCTCCGCAGCGAATTCAATTGTATGGTCGACGGCCTCGGCCAGCGTGAATCCGCCCGATCCGTAGGAAGTCTCGTTTCCCAACTGCCAGAATTTGATGTCGAAAGGTCTGGAGAAACCGTTGGCTTTGCGCAGAGGGTCGTCCGGGTCGTTCGCGTAGGAGACCCAGTCCGCGGCCTCACGCGCATCACCGGTGCGGCCTTCCCTCCAGAACTCGCGCCGCCCGTCACTCAGAAAGTTCACGCAATAAAGCGGCTGGGCCTCCACGCGCCGGCAAAGTTCGACGAATTCACTTGTACCGACGCGGTTGGTTTCAAACCCGCCCCAAGCATAGTTCCTCATGCGCGGGCGTTTCTCAGGGAAGCCGATACCCTCTTGCCAACGATAGTACCGGCTGAAAAGGCCCCCGAATCGGATCATGCCGGGGGCAAGATCCTGCAGGGTTTCCACAAAATCCTGACGCCACGCGTCCGCGCCGTAGTCCCAGGCCGCAGCGACGGAGGAGTCCGTGATTCCCAGAGGCTCCATAAACTGCATGTAGAGGTAAAGGGAAATTTCAAACTGCGGGCTGGGATGAACGATGATCGTGGGAGCAGCGGCGGGGGTGGACTGCACACCGGGCAGGGCGCTCCCTGCCAGCGCGAGCGTGCAACTCCTCAAGAACTGCCTTCGGTCACTCACCGCCCCTGCCTTGGATTGCCATGATCACTTTTGCTGCAGTTCCTGGATACTTTGTTTCGCGTAGGTTTCAATTACCGTTCCCTTCCCCAGTTCCGCTGCCTTGGTGTAAGCCTGGATCGCCTCCTGCTTCTTGCCGGCATTGGAGTAAACCTCGCCCAGGCGAAAGTACAGCGAGGGGTTGGGCGACTTCGAAAGGGAAATGGCCTGGTTGAATTCCGTGATGGCCTGGTTGAGATCGTCCTGCTGCATGGCGACCGCGCCAAGGGCAGCGTGCGCGCCGGCGGCGATGCCGTCTCTTCGCGCTTCTAATTGCTCGGGCGTTTCGTCTTTCCTCGCCGGCAGCTTCGGCAGCAAGTCAAGGACGCGCTCGGCATCCGTCTTCGCTTCCAGGAGGGTCTTTGTGCTGTCTTCCGCGCTGCGCACCATGCTGGGCTCAGAGAGCGAAGTGGCCACGATGAGCAGGCTGTACGTATTGTCGGGATCAAGCTCAAGGCTTCTTTGGCCCGTTTTCATCGCGTTTGGATAATCGCCTTTTTTCTCAAAAGCGTCTGCGGCCTGCGTAAAGACATAGGAGAGCAGTTCGCTCTTGGGAAACCGGTCGGCGAACTCCATGGCCATGCGGATTTTGGTGTCCAGGTCAGGCTCTTTCGCCAAGGTGTCGTATCCCATGGCCTCCTTGTAAGTGACGCTCAGAGGAGCACCCGTTGCGCTGCTAAACTCATTCCCCTTGAAATTTCGAACCGTCGGACCGGTGGACCAGATCGCTTGGAGGATTTCGTCTGTCGCGCCGGCTTTGCGCATCTTCTTCTCCATGTCTTCACTGAGGTCGAAGTCTACGCCTCGGGCTCGCAAGGTCTTTTCAATGACCTCGGGGGCCTTTTTCTGTTTCTTGATCAATTGGTAGACTTCTTGCTCATTGAGAAGTTGCTTTCCGGTTTCCTGGGCCGGAAGGACAGTCACTGCCAAAATGAGGAGAAAAATAAGCCTTGCTACACATTTCCACATGAGGGCCTCGCATTTCCAGGAGTTGATGCTCCTTCGCCCAGCCGGCGAAATATTGCGTGCGACGAACGGCTGAGCGGTGTCTTAATTTTCGAATCGCTGTAAAAAGCAATTCCTTCGCGTTATCGGAGAATGAGAGGCAGGGGAAGGAAGCATTCATGCCGGTATTTACAGGTTGCCCTTTGCCCAGCGCTCCCACATCCTCCCGTCCGCCAGTATCTTGATGAATAACCCTCCGACGACGGATCGTGCCTGGAAACCCACCTGGGTCCCGTCGGTCGTCCAATACCAGTCGGTCAGAGGGACTCGGCTGGGCGATTGGTTGGCCCAATCCCAGATGGGCGCGATCAGCTTATCCCAGTCCGCCTTCGAATCAGCGAGCGTTGCCGACCAGAATTCCCAGTCAAGCTTGGTGTAGTCCCGACGGTTGTCGAGCGGGAACCCGAAGCGGTTTTCCCTTTCTTCGCAGTAAGCCACTTCTCGCGAGGCGACCTGAGGCGGGAAGAGATGAAACCCCAGCACCTTGTCCCACACAAGATTGTACTTCTGGCTCCAGCTTCCGGGCAGATCGAAAGCTAGGCGGTAATGGTTTCCGTCGCCGGCCATGGCGACCCAGCGCCCGGCAAACTCACGGGCCATCGAAGCGTAAAGGTCGGCTTCC
>JAHEKS010000423.1 GCA_024638215.1 Acidobacteriota bacterium
TCTCATGCGGTGGCATTCTTCGATCCCGCGGCATGTTGGCAGTGGCACCAGGTGCAGTCGCAGCCCTCCATCGGGCAAGCCGCTTCCTTACGGCTGGTTCGGACGGCGCGCCGGGCCAGTGGAAATAAAGCCGATTTCCACCATGACTCAGCGTAATAGTCTCGCAACCAAGCACGCGGATCAGCGCCTTCATCGGCGTGGCGGAGCAGCCCCGTGTACCCGCCGTCGCCTAACTTTTCGTAGAGGTATCGGTTGACGATCGAGGAGCGGAGTTGGCCACCCAAGCGATCCTGCCAGACTGAGTCGTATTTTTGTGGCGCGCCGTCCAGCACCGATTGGGCCGCCAAGTGTCCGGAGAGCATTGCGTAGCGCATCCCAAATCCCCACAACGCATCCTGGAAACCTGCGGCTTCACCCACGTAAAGTGTTCTTCCTTTGCGCGCAGTGCGTGGAACCATGAAGTTGCCGATGCCGCCGAAGTGCCTCTCATTCTTCATCTGCAGGCCGATCTTCTCTTTGAAGAATTCAACCGTGCGCGCCACGTACTCCTTCTCCCGGTGATAATCCTCGAAGAGGCAGGAGGCAACGGTTCCGCGGCCTTTCGCGATTAGAACGTAGGAATATCCCTTGGGGGCGAGCCGGTCGGAAACGGCACCGAAGGCCGCGTCCACCATGTCGGTCTCAAAGACGTAACCCACGGCCATGGCGTCTGAACCGTGTGGGCCGATGGCGGCGATGCCGCCTTGGGGAAGATGATCGCAAGGGTCCTTGAAGCGGATCTCCACTCCCGCGGCGAGCGCCTGCTGCTTCAGGCTAGCATCCAAAGTCCCCGAAGCAGCGCCTCTGCGGACGAGATAAAAAAGCGGATGGGTAGCGTGAAACACATGCTCGCGCCCCTCGGGGTCGAAAACCGTTAGGTCCTTGAAGGCGGTGTGTTCAAAGCCCGGGTCAACGCCAATACGCTGAAGCTCTTCCAGAACGTCTTCCTGGGTCGTCCAGTTCTCGAGGCCCTGGAAGTCTCCGTGAAACCGGCTGCCCACATCGGGATTGTGTTCATGGACGATTACTTGCCGGCCTGACTTGGCAAGGGTTAGCGCAGCGGCGAGGCCTGAGGGACCGGCTCCCGAGATGTGAATCGTTTTTTGCGAGCTCGCGTCTTCCGTCATATTTTTCCAGCACCTTTCCTTACTGATTCCGGGTTACAGGCCGGAGGGTTTCGGGCTTTGCGGGTCTTCGGAATTTCGCGCTTGATGTCCTTTGTCCGAGGCTCCATCGCGGAATGAAACCGGGCGTGGTTTCGGCGTAGTGAGCGTACGCTTGGCCGAATTCGGCAAGGGCCTCGCGCTCCTCTTTCCTCGCGAGCTTGACGTACATCCATACCAGGACCGGGAACATGGCAAGCGTGATTAGTGTCGGCCACTGGAGCAAGAACCCCACCATTATTAGGATGAAGCCTAGGTACTGAGGGTGGCGTAGACGAGAGTAAAAACCGGTCGTAGCGAGCTGGTGCTGACGTTGAGCCTTGTAGAGGACATTCCAGGCTGCCCATAGCAGAGCAAATCCGCCAAGGATCACGATCTCACTCGCGATGTGAATGGGATCGAACATAGCGTCACCCTTCAGACCCAGCAGCGTGTGCCAGAGATGTCCCGCGTTATGGGAATAGATGTTGACACCTGGGTAGTGCGACGTCAGCCAGCCGGAGAGCAGGTAGATCGTCAGTGGAAAACCGTACATTTCCGTGAAAAGCGCCACAAGAAACGCCGAGAACGCGCCGAAAGACCGCCAGTCGCGCTTCGTGCGGGGGTGGTAGAAGCTGAACGCGAAAATGATGAAGATCGCCGAGTTGATGATGACCAGACCCCAATGGTCATAGGCGGTCATTTGATGGTTCATCGGAAATTCCTCCTGCAACTCTTAAGGAGCAAGCGAGGGCAGCTCTAGGTGCTTGCCTGCCGCCCCCGTTGGCTGATGACGTTGTAGATGGGCACCCAGATCAGCGTGAAGTACCAGCCATATCCGTAGCTTTCGATCAGGCCAAGAATAAAGGTCTTCCAACTGATCCATTGGAATCCCGGTAGAAGTCTTTGCCATGTTTGAAACATCGCGTGGGCTGGGAAGAGCAGATCGAAGCCCACGCAGAGCACGAACGAGATTGCCAGAAACAAACTGCTGGCGTGACCGACCGCCTTGAATGAAAGACCCTGTGACATAACCTCTCCCTCCTCATTTACGAGATGTAGTGCTGTGGATCAGCATCGAATTTGTCGAGGCAATTTCTCGAACAGAAACGGTACTCGCTGCCTTGGTAAGCCTCCGAGTAGCCTCGGCCGGGCTCGACCGTCATCCCGCACACTGGATCTTTCGCGGAGTCCATCTGAATCCGCTGATCTCCGTGGCCGTCATGCCCATCGGCACCGTGGCCGCCATGTCCGCCGTGGACCATGTGTGCGCCGCAGCCAAACCGCATCATGAAATAGAAGAAACCGCCGAACACCAACAGCCAAAGCCAGCCTTGCATGATCGTCCTCCTTTAACCTTCGCGCCCGCGTCTCGCGTCGGGCATTACGCGGTACATTCGAATCTCGGCCTAGCCGGCTCAATGCGTTCCTCCCTGGCCGACCGTGTTTGCGCACCTTGAGACGCTTGCACACCTGGGTTGCTATCGAGCAGGGTCATCATCTCATCGCTCCCGACCTGACCGATGCGCTTCACTGACAACGTCAAGCCAGCCACATCCTCAATGACAACCTTGTCTCCTCGAACCAAGGGAGTCTCTCCCGTTGCTTTCGCTTTCCAGATTTCTCCTCTGCAAATAACTCGGCCGGATTCGCCTTCCCAATCGAGGACTCCCGCGGCTGACCCGACCATGCTCTCCCCTCCGGCTCGCTTGGGAAGCCGCATAGCACGCATCATCAGGCAATGAAGGGGCAAAGAGACTCCCAGCATGAGGAGATAAAGCGGGAGGGCAGTCCCGAGGGGCAACACATAGAAGAGAATCAGACCCAACACCGGAAAACTCATAATCAACATCATGAAAATCATTGGAACCTCCCGGAGACCTTAACTCAGCAGCAACCTCAGT
>JAHEKS010000147.1 GCA_024638215.1 Acidobacteriota bacterium
CCATAGGGTAAAGTGTGAAGTGTGAAGTCTGAAGGATGAAGTCAAGGGCGAGAACCGAAGCTTGTTTCGCCCCGCCTGGAGGTTCGTCCTTGGTCCTTGGTCCTTGGTCCTTGGTTCCTGGTTCTTGGTCCTTCGCGGCAGGTCGATGGTCCCTGGTTCGTGATCTCGGGTTCTGGCTCCTGGCTTCTGACTCCTGACTTCTGATTTCTAATTTCTGACTTCACACTTCATACTTCACACTTTTTGATGTTGCCTGTAAGCTGTTCCGAGACCATGCCCGAGCCGAAGATTCTTATTCTGACCGTCTCGCACGGCGCGTCGCACCGCCGTGCGGCGAGCGCTCTCGAAAAGGCGCTTCACACGCTTAAGCCTGATGCAACCGTCGAAATCGCGGACGCGCTCAAGCGCTGCGCGGGATGGTTCCGCGCCTACTACAACTCCTACGAGATTCCGCTCAAGTACTGGCCCGGCCTCTGGGCGTGGATCGAAGGCATCCAGCACCGGTCGGAGTCCACCGGGCCTGGCTGGCTGTATCGCCGCGGCGCGCAGCCGCTGTTTCGGTTCATCGAGTCATTTCATCCCGACGTGGTGATTGCAACGGAAGTCGGCGTGTGCGAATTGGTGGCGATGCACAAGCGCGAGAGCGGCGCGAAGTTCGCCTTGGTGGGATTAGTGCTCATGGACTTCAATCGCGCCTGGGTACAGCCGGAGGTGAACCTCTATCCGAGCGTGCCGGGAGACATGGCAGAGGAACTCGAAGCCGCGGGCGTCGCGCCTTCGCGGATTCTCCCCTGTGGCTTGCCTATTGACCCTGTCTTCGCTTCCCTGCCCGACCGCGATGCCATCCGACTGAAACTGGAATTAATGCCGGGAATTCCGACTCTGCTCGTGCTCTTTGGCGGGGGCGGTCACGGAGATCCCGCGCGCATTCGGTCCGAGCTGAAGAAAGTGAAGCAGCCTTTGCAGGCGGTTTTTGTGGCCGGCCGAAATCGCCGCCTGGAAGAACAACTGCGCAGCTTGAGGCGCGGCAATCCGAACTACCGCGTGTTGGGCTGGGTGGACAACATGCACGAGTGGATGGTGGCGGCGGACTTGCTGGTCTCGAAGCCGGGCGGCTCAACCTTGATGGAGGCGGCGGCGTGCTCGCTGCCGATGCTGGCCTTCGATCCCCTGCCCGGCAACGAAGTCCGCACCTGCGCGCGCATCGAAAAATGGGGCGCGGGCGTGTGGGTGAAGCGCCCGCAGGACCTGGCGCCGACTATCGAACGCTTGCTGAGTTATCCTGAAGAGCTGCACCAACTGCGGCAGAAGGCGCTGACCCTGGCACGCCCGCGCGCCGCGCAAGACGCCGCAGCGGCCATCCTCAGGCTGTGCCCGGCGCCGAACCCTTCCGCGACTTCCTAATCATGGATAATGGCCGCCGAAGCCAGGGCGCGCTTGCCGGCTTCCTTCGAATCCGCGCGGGTGTTCCAACGCACGCGGGGAAGGATAATGTCCTTCTTGATGCGCGAGGCGTGCGCCTGAATTTCCTTCAGCATGCTGTCCACCAGCACGTCGGAGAGCAAATGCGGCACGAGGCCCAGATCCACCAGCTTCCGGTGGGTCGGGTTGTAATAGTGTTCTTCGGCTTCGACGCGCGGATTTTCCAACGGTCCGATGCTCACCTTCAAGCCGAGCTTTTCGCCTTCCGATTTGACCAGCTCCGCAAGTTGGGTAACGGTGAACGTTTCGGTGAACTGGTTGAAGACGCGGTATTCGCCGGCCTTGGGAGGATTCAGGATGGAGAGCTCCACGCAGCGCAGCGTGTCGCGAATATTGAGGAAGCCGCGCAGTTGGTGTCCCTTCCCGTAAACGGTGAGCGCAATCCCAGCCACCGCCTGGACGCAGAAGCGGTTGAGCGCGGTGCCGAAGACTTCATCGTAATGGAAACTGGTGGCCAGGCGCGGGTCGAGCACCGTTTCTTCGGTCTGGATTCCATAGACCACGCCCTGGTTCAGGTCGGTGGAGCGCAGCTTCCACACGCGGCAGGCAAACAGAATGTTGTGGCTGTCGTGAACCTTGGTGAGATGGTAGAACGAGCCCGCCTGCTTGGGATAAGGCAGAACATCCTTGCGGCCCTTGTATTCGATCTCGATGAAGCCTTCCTCGATGTCAATATTCGGCGTGCCATACTCGCCCATGGTGCCGAGCTTGACCAGGTGGCAGTCGGGAGCGTAATCGCGCAGCGCCCAAAGCAGGTTAAGAGTGCCGATGATGTTGTTGATTTGCGTGAACGCGGCGCGGTTGTGGTCCATCATCGAATAGGGCGCCGAGGGCTGCTCGCCGTAATGGACGATCGCTTCCGGCCGCACGCTCTCGAGGACGCTGCGCACCGTTTCGAAGTTGCGCAGGTCGCCCACGAAAACTTCCAGGTCCTTGCCGGAGACTTCTTTCCACGCTTTGGCGCGGTCCTGAAGCGTGTGGATGGGAATCAACGGCTCGACGTTCAATTCCATCTCCCAGCGCCGCTTGGCGAAGTTGTCGAGCACCGCCACCTCGTGGCCGCGGGTCGAAAGGTACATGGCCGTCGGCCAGCCCAGATAACCGTCTCCACCCAGAACGAGAATTCGCATAGTTGATCTTCTCCCTTGTCAGAACGTTCAGATGCCGAAAAGATCTATCCGGCAGGATACTTGTTGCCAGCGGGCGAGTTCGATGGCCGTCGGGCTTTCGGGCGCGCGGAAACCACGCCCTTCGGCCAGATTTGTTATTGTACCACCGGCCAAGCTGGCTGTGCGGCGAGGAAGCGTTGGGCCAAACCAATCACTTCGCCGTGTTGACGCCCAGCTTCTCGGCGAGCGCGGCCAGAACGATGCCCGTTGCTCGATCCATGTTCATATCCAGGCCGCCCGTGTTGATGACCAGGTCGTAGTTCAGCGGGTCGTCCACGTTGCCTGCCAGGTAGCGCCGGGCGAATTCCTTCCGTTCCGGGTCCACCTTCTCGATTTCCTTCCGCGCTTCTTCGAGCGAGATTCCGTCACGGGCATTAAGATGCCGCATGCGGGCTTCCAGCGGAGCAACCAGGCGCACGCGAAGGCCAAACTGGCCGGGGAGAATATATTCCGCGCCCCGCCCCAGGATGACCACTTCGCCCTGGTGGCCGAGGGTCATGATCACCCGCCGCAGGTTGAAGAGGTACGAATCCGTCCCCAATCCTCGCGGCATCAGCACGTCACGGATGATTTCATCCAGTTGGCTGCGAACGTGTTCGTCCAGCATCTCGACCAACTGTTCGCGGACGTGCGCCTCGCGGCTGATTTCGTCCACGATGGCGCGGTCAAACACCGGCCATCCCAGGCGCTCGCCTACCCGGTCGGCCAGGTCAATTCCGCCCGCGCCTTTCTCGCGCGAGATCAGTACGTAAGGTCCGAAACTTACTTCTCCGAACTTCCCGCGCCCGTTGCGCAGCGCCTCCGCCGCGGATTGCCGTTTGAGATCGTAGAGGCGCCCCTGCCGGGCAACCAATTTTTCCACGTTCCCGGAATGGATGACGCGAGGCATGGAGGTACCCTCCCTTCCCAACTGATTTGCGGGGGTGCGACGCGTCAGGACAAAGAGGGAAACGGCAAGCGGGAGGGTTCAACTTTCAGCCGGCTCTGCTCCCGCCGTAAGGCATCATCGCGCTGACGGTCGCGGGGCAATCCATCGAGAGGCCGACGGACTGCCCTTTCCTCCGGCCCTTTTTCTCTGAGGAGAATCATAGTCCTCGCAGCGGCAAAGGTAAAGCCACGGGAGGGGACGTTGAAGGCACGTGACCGCAGCCCACGGGAGAGCTCCGCTCACGCCAGCACCAGGTCGGGATGGTAGATGCTGCCGGAGACGTGCCGGGCGATGGCGATCAGGCGGCGTTCGGGATTCATGATTTTGAGCAGCGTGAAAGCGGGTGCGCGTCCGGGCGCCTGGCCGCGGTCGGAGCGCAGCGCCTGCGCCAGCTCGAACTGATGGCCGTGGCGCACGCTGGCCTCCTCGCGGCCGCGCACCACCAATTCGGGGCAGCCAGGCAGGAGCGACTCGAGCGGCACCATTTTGGCAGCGAGCTTGTCCTCGCGAATCGCGGCGTCGAGCGCCTCCAGCGTGACGGCCTGTGGCTCGGTGAATTCCGCAACCGCCTTCCGACGCAGGCTGGCAAGGTGTGCAGGGCAGCCCAGCTTCTGGCCCACGTCGTGCGCCAGCGAGCGGACGTAGGTTCCGCCCGAACATTCCACGGCAAAGTGCGCCTGGCCCTGCTCAAACGACAGAAGTTCGAGGGCGTAGATTTCCACTTCCACCGGCGCGAGCGACACCGGCTTGTGCTGCCGCGCCAGCTTGTAAGCGCGCGTGCCGGCAACCCGCTTGGCGGAAAAAGGCGGCGGCGTCTGCATCACGCGGCCCGTGAAGGCGCGGAAGGTCTCTTCCAGCGCGCCACGGCTGATCTCACAAGCAACGGCTTCCGCGGCGGGCTTGCCCGTCGCGTCATAGGTGTCCGTTGCGAATCCAAAGCGGATGACGCCTTCGTACGCTTTACGCGATTTCAGATAAAACTGCGCGAAGCGCGTGGCCTTGCCCACCGAGAGCGGCAGCACGCCGGTGGCAAAGGGATCGAGTGTGCCGAAGTGCCCGATCTGTTTGATGTGCAGCAGGCGGCGAACCGCCGCCACCACGTCGTGCGAGGTCATGCCCGCCGGCTTGTCCATCACCAGGACGCCGGAAACTTCCTTCTTTTCCCCAACTGCGCTCACTGCGGTCAAGCTGTGCTCTCCCAACTGCCAGTGTAGCGCCGCCCTTTAGGGCGGCATGCCGGGGCCGTAGGGCGAAATGCCGGTCTGAAGCCCGGCGCTACGAACCCACGCTACGTTTCGATTCTTTGAGAAGGTTTTCAACCTTCTCTTGCTCCTCCAACCTGCGGTCGAGGACGAAAAGTAGGGCGAAATGCCGGTCTGAAGCCCGGCGCTACGGACCCCACGCTACGTTTCGATTCTTTGAGAAGGTTTTCAACCTTCTCTTGCTCTTCCAACCCGCGGTCGAGGACGAAAAGCACTTCGGGCGTGTGGCGCAACGCCAGGCGGCGGCCCAGTTCCCCGCGGACATACCCCGCCGCCGAGGAGAGCCCTTCCACCGACTCCGCCTTGGCTTCCTCATCTCCCATCACGGAAACCAGGACGCGCGCGTGGCGCAGGTCGGGGCTCAGCTCGACGCGCGTCACCGTGGCGAGTCCGATGCGCGGGTCTTTCAGTTCGCCCGCGACCATTTCCGCCACGTCCTCGTGGATCTGCTCCGCCAGGCGTTCGATTCGATGACCGTGAACAGACATGGGAAATTGGAAATTCGAAACTGGAAAATAGAAATTGGAAAATGGAAACTCGAAACCGCATTAACTATTTTCCAGTTTCCATTTTCTATTTTCCGATTTCCTCAGTAGAACTCGATGAAGTGCTCCGCCACATCATCGCCCAGCACTCGCTCCGCTTCCGCCAGCACCTGGTGGAACACCGATTCGAGCATGGGCTGGCTGTTGGAAACGGAAACCACGCCGAGCGTCGCCTGCTGCCAGGCGTCCTGCTGGTCAAGCTCGGCGACGGCGACGTTGAAGCGGGCGCGCAGCCGGTCGCGAATCTTTCGTATGACCGCGCGCTTTTCCTTGAGGGAATGGGAATACGGGAGATGAATTTCCAGGGTCAGCAACCCGACCGGCATTCGCCCCCCTCGCGTGGGATGCTCAAACCGCCACGGGCTCGCTCACTCTTTCGCGGACGAAGGCCTCGATGACGTCGCCCACCTTGACGTCGTTGAAATTCTCCAGCGCGATGCCGCACTCTACGCCGTTCTTCACTTCCGCCACGTCGTCCTTGAAGCGGCGCAGCGAGCGGATGCGCCCCTCGTAAACCTGCACGTTGTCGCGCACCAGGCGCACCTTGGAATCGCGCGTGATCTTGCCTTCCTGCACGTGGCAGCCTGCCACCGTTCCCACCTTGGAAATGTGGAAGGTGTCGCGCACCTCGGCGTGGCCGAGCGTGGTCTCCTTGATGACCGCCGCCAGCAGGCCGGTCATGGCCTTCTTGATCTCGTCGGTCATGTTGTAGATGACGCTGTAGAGGCGGATGTCCACGTGTTCGAGCTGCGCCAGTTCCGAGGCCTTCCTTTCCGGCCGCACGTTGAAGCCGATCACCACCGCGTTCGAGGCGGAAGCGAGCAGCACGTCTGATTCGGTCACCGCGCCCACGCCCGCGTGGATCACCTTGACCTTCACCTTTTCGGTGCTCAATTTGTTGAGGGTTTCCGTGGCGACTTCGACCGAACCTTGCACGTCCGCCTTGATGACCAGCGGCAGTTCTTTCACGTCGCCGGCGGCCATCTGCTCGTGCAATTGCTCGAGGGTGAGGCGCGCCGACTTGGCCAGCGCCGCTTCGCGCTGCTTGGCCTGGCGGTGCAAAGCAATCTGCCGCGCCTTGGCCGTGTCTTCAATGGCCAGGAAACGGTCGCCCGCCTGGGGCACGTCTTCGAGGCCGAGGACTTCCACCGGAGTCGACGGCGGCGCCTGGGTAATCGTCCGGCCGAGATCGTCGAGCATGGCGCGGACCTTGCCGTAAATGGACCCGACAATGAAGGCGTCGCTCGAGTGCAGCGTGCCGTTCTCGACCAGCACCGTCGCCACCGGCCCGCGGCCGCGGTCCAGCTTCGCTTCCAGCACCGTTCCGGTGGCCAATCGCTTCGGGTTGGCCTTCAGTTGCTGCATGTCGGACACCAGCAGGATCATTTCCAGCAGCAGGTCCAGGTTCTTCTTCTGCTTGGCGGAGACTTCCACGACGACCGTGTCGCCGCCCCAATCTTCGCCCATCAGGCCGTGCTCGGCGAGTTGGCGCTTGACGCGCTCGGGCTGCGCCTCGGCCTTGTCAATCTTGTTGACGGCCACCAGGATGGGCACCTTGGCGGCGCGCGCGTGGTTGATGGCTTCGAGCGTCTGCGGCATCACGCCGTCGTCCGCCGCAACCACCAGCACCACGATGTCAGTGACCTTGGCGCCGCGGGCGCGCATAAGGGTGAAGGCTTCGTGGCCGGGTGTATCTAGGAAAACGATTTTGCGGCCCTGCGCCTCGACCTGGTAAGCGCCGATGTGCTGGGTAATGCCGCCCGCTTCGCGCGCGGCAACCGTGGTTTCGCGGATGGCGTCGAGCAGCGAAGTCTTGCCGTGGTCCACGTGGCCCATGACGGTGACGACCGGCGCGCGCGCCGCCAGGTCTTCGGCCTTGTCGGCCACTTCCACTTCGTGCGTCACTTCTTCTTCAAAACTGATGATTTCCGTCTCGGCGCCGAAGCCGCGCGCAATTTCCGTGGCCGTCTGGCTGTCGAGCGTCTGGTTGATGGTGGCGAAGATGCCCTTGTCCAGCAGCCGGCGGATCACGTCCTTGGCGCGGACTTCGAGCTTCTCCGAAAGCTCCTTGATGGCCACGCCCTCGGTGATGGTGATCTTGCGGGTGATGGGAACTTCTTCCGGCACCGCCGGCCTGGGCGCCAGCGCTGCGTGCGGTCGCGGGACGTGGAGCGGGGGCGCGGGTCGCATTCCCGGACGGACGGCAGGCGCTCCCGCCACAGGCCGGGCTGCGGTTGGATGCATGGGCCGGGGCTCGCCGACGCGCCGCGTGACGTGGGTGCGAGGAAGAACGCCCTTGGGACTGGCAGCGGGCGGGTAAATCGGCTGGTTGGAAGCGGCGGTCTTGTGCAGCGTTCGAGCTGCGCGGGCGGCCTTGGCAGCAAGCGGCGCGGCGCCCTCCGCGACCTTGGGGGCCGGCTCCGCAACCGGCGCAGCCTTGGCCTCGGGACCCTTGGCCGCTGGAGGCGCAGGGGGAGCCAATCGGCGGGGCGGCGCAGCCGGCGAGACGGGCGTCACGGCGCGGCGCAGACCCGTTGGAGCTGTGACCGGACCGGCGGCGAGCGGCTTGGTTTCCGGCGGCGGCGCCGGGCGGGCCCGGGCAACCACCTTGCGCGCGTCAGCCTTGATCTCCGCCAGCGTGCGATGCAGCGGGTGGCCCTCCGGGTGCGTCACTTCCTGCGCGTGACGGGCGGGCGCGTGCGGCTCGAGGGGTTCGGGAGCCTTGGCAGGTTCGGGGTGAGCAGGTTCAACAGGCTCGGGCGGCGCGGCCGGCGGAGGCGCCTCCGTGGGCTCAGCCTCGGCGCGGAAGTGCCGGCGCAGCTTGTCGGCCAGCTCGTCGTCCACGGCGCTGGAGTGCGACTTCTTCTCCGTGATGCCGATTTCGGCTAGATACTCCAGGATGGCCTTGCTCTTGACTTCCAGCTCGCGCGCCAGATCGTTGATGCGAATCTTACTCATTAACTCCCTTCAAATACCCTCTTTGAATATTTGCCCAGCATGCACATTTCGCCCACTGCGCCCCCGGAATCATTCGCTGGCTTCTTTTTCCGCTTCCGGTTCTTGCTCTTCTCCTTCCGACGGCGTTTCGGCGGGACTTTCGGCGTTCGCCGCGGCCGCGGCTTCCGCCGCCGGCTCGCCCGCCTCTTCGACGCCGGCCTCGGCGGACGCTTCCTCCACGGGCTCGGATGCGGTCGCGACGTCCGTTTCCGCAGCCGCCGGCTCGGATGCGCTCTCGGCTTCCGCTTCTGCCTTCGCTTCGGCTCCTGTTTCTGCCGCTTCCGGCTCGCCCGCCTCTTCCCCTTCCTGTGTTTCCTGCGGCTCGGAGACTTCTTCTTCTGCAACGGGGGCCGATTCCTCGGCAAGCGCAGCGGATTCCTCGACGGCTGGAGCGGCTTCCTCCACGCCTTCCTGTGTTTCCTGCGGCTCGGAGACTTCTTCTTCTGCAACGGGGGCCGATTCCTCGGCAACGGCAGCGGATTCCTCGACGGCTGGAGCGGCTTCCTCCGTCGCCTGGGCATCCGCCTCGGCCGCCGCTTCTTCGGCCGCGACCTCGTCGCGCTCGAAGTAGTCGGTCACCACTTTGCGGATGCGCTCCACCGTCTTTTCGCCGATGCCGGAAATCTGGGTCAGCTCGTCGGGCGTCATCTGCGCCAGTTGCTCGACGGTTTCCACGCCGTGATCGCGCAGCCGGCTCATGGTCTTCTCGCCCAGGCCCTTGAGTTCGCTGATGGCCGCGCCGCGCAGCGCCATGGCCGCCATCTGCGATTCGATTTCCTGCCGCTTCTCTTCCTCGCTCTTGATGTCAATGCGCCAGCCGAGAAGCTTGGCCGCCAGGCGCACGTTCTGGCCCTTCTTGCCGATGGCCAGCGACAGTTGCGTATCATCCACGATGACTTCCAGGTGCTTCTGCTCGGTGTCCACGATGGAAACGTGGTTGATTTTGGCGGGGCTCAAGGCGTTGGCGGCGAAAGTGACCGTGTCGTCGTTGAACTCGATGATGTCGATCTTTTCGCCGCGCAGCTCGCGGATGATGGACTGCACGCGCATGCCCTTCATGCCCACGCAGGCGCCCACGCAATCCACGTCGGGGTCTTTGGAATAGACGGCGACCTTGGTGCGCTCGCCCGCCTCGCGCGCCATGGCGCGGATCACCACCGTGCCGTCGTAGATCTCCGGCACTTCCATCTCAAACAGCTTTTGCACCAGGATGGGATCGGCGCGGGAGACGACCACCTGCGGCCCGCGCGCGGCGCGATCCACCAGGGTGATGACTCCGCGCAAACGGTCGCCGATCTGGTAGCTTTCCAGGCGCGACTGCTCCTTGCGCGGCAAGCGCGCTTCGGTGCGCCCCAAGTCCAAGATGATGTCCGGCCCCTCCGTCCGCTTGACGGAGCAGTTGACCAGCTCCCCGATGCGCGTGTTGTATTCGGCGAAGACCGTCTCGCGCTCCGCCTCGCGCACTTTCTGGAAGATCACCTGTTTGGCGGTTTGCGCGGCGATGCGCCCCAGCACGTCGGTGGCCTTGCGAATGCGGATTTCGCTTTCCATGGTGGCGTCGGGATTGAGCTTCTGCGCCTGTTCGAGGGTCAGCTCGCGCACCGGGTCGGCGACCTGCTCAACCACTTTCTTCACCGCGAAAACTTCAATGGCGCCGGTTTCCTTGTTGAAGTGCGACTCCAAATCCTCGGTGGATTTGTAATACTTCCGCGTCGCCACCAGGATGGCGTCTTCGACGGCCGCGATGATCACACTGGGGTCAATGCCCTTCTCGCGGCTCAACTGGTCAATCGTTTGGTAGAGCAAACTTGTTGTCATGGCGCCTCAAAAGCGAAAATCGAAACTGGAAACTCGAAATTCGAAACTGGAAAATGGAAATCGGAAAGTGGGCTGCGCGCCGGTCAGTTTCGAGTTTCCATTTTCGATTTTCCAGTTTCCATTTTCCCTGTCAAATCTCGACAATAAGCTGGGCCTTCGAAATGTTCTCCAGCGCAAACTCCTTCAGGCCCTGCTCGCCCAGGTCCAGCCGCACGCGGCCGGCTTCAAAGCCCGCCAATCGGCCTTCCAGAACTTTCTGCTCCGCCACCGGGTCGCGCAGCACCAGGCGCACGCGCCGCCCGGCAAAATGCGCAAAGTCGCTCGGCTTGACCAATTTGCGGTCGAGCCCGGGCGATGAAACTTCCAGCGTGAAGCTGGCCGGAAACGGGTCCTCGACGTCCAGAATCGCGCTCATCTGCTCGCTGACCACCTCGCAGTCGCCGTGCGTGACTCCGCCCGCCGCGCCGGCCTCGGTGGGCTTGTCAATGTAAACCCGCAGCAGCGGGTTCACCCGCCCGCCCTTCAGCTCAACGTCCACCAGCGTCAGGCCTTCCGAGGCGGCCACGCGCTCGGCAATCTCGCGGATCTTTTCCAAATCCACAGACATCAGCGTAACGCGGACGGCTCAAGGTAGGGGAGGGGCCTTGCGCCCCTCCCGTTTCAGGTGATGGGGCCATGCGCCTCTCCGGCCGTGCCTGTCTCGCCGCACGGGAGCACCGTGAAGGCGCTCCCCTACCCGGCTCAAGCTCAAACAAAAAAGTGGGCTTTCGCCCACCTGATGCGTCCGCCATTTAGAGTATAGCCTTGCCGGTAAACGAATGCAAGGCCGGGTTTGAAAAACGCGTCCCGCACAGGCCCGGCGTCGCCACCCGCCGTCATTCTGAGCGCAGCGAAGAATCTGCTTTGCGCGGTTTGGTTCCTGGTTGCTGGTTCTTGGTTCCTAGTCCCTGGCCCCGAGTCCCTAGCCCCTGGTCTTTCGCCCCGAATCCCCAATCCCGAGCCCCGGTCCTGTTCCCCTTCGGCGCGCAGACCTAAAGGTCTGCGCCAGCCTGCGGTCAATCAAAACTGATTGACCGTGGCTTGTATCTACCCGCTGAGGGCGGGCTGCTTGCAGTTGAAATGTTGAGAGCGGCTGCCTTCCACCTCAACCCGCTATAGTGTGCAGGGCCAGGCCCCCACCAGAATTCGACTAATCCCTCGGGCTACGAACCCTATTTCACTGCATGCGTTTCTTCGACTGGACTTACCTCTACGTCGGCTGCCACGAAGGCCTTCACCGCCGTCCCCGCCTTGATGACACCTTGGCT
>JAHEKS010000148.1 GCA_024638215.1 Acidobacteriota bacterium
CCAGGGGCTCAGCCTGACTCGGCAGACCGGCAGTCAGGCGGAACATGTGCGCCAAGCGGTCATTGGGCAACTGATGCAGATAAGCTTGGTTGAACCCCATCTCTTGCTTGAAAATGCCATCCAGCAACCTGACCTGATGGTTGGGGAAAGGCAGAACCTTCCAGGGCACCACCTCATGGTTCACGGAATCACCGTTGTGGGCGGCAGCATCGAGCACTGGGTTCTGCGGCGGGTCGCCTTTCAGGTTGCGGGAAAAGGCAAGTGCTGCCGCAGACATCGCGGCGGTCCTCATGAAGTCTCTGCGGCTTGCGTCCGTTGTCGATCCCATGGAAAATCCCTCCAACGAAAGGTATTCAGGGGTCCTTAGGGCTCCTGCCAAGCCTTATCGTATACTCTTTTTGCTTAGGGGGCACGGAAACAATGACAAAGTGGCTGGCGTACTGCGGCCCGCCCGAGCGCATCTTCGATCTCACTGGAAGGATGCCAAAAGGACTTATTACCGCACGCCATGAGGATCGGCACAACGCATGGAGTGAAAGCGTTTACTTGACTATTGTATTGTATAGGTCTTTGGGTCCCTGTAGAATGTCCGTACGAGCGGAGAATCGTGAGTCCTAGTCCCAGGTGAGCCATGCTGCAAAACGACAAGTCTATGGGGTGGAGGCCTGACCTAATGAGAGCCTTTAGCCCGATTACGAGAAAACAATTCGTCACCGCACCATAGCAGATACCGGATTGAACGCAGGCAGCTCTCCTCCGAGGTGCTGAGTGACAACGCGACTCAGAATGATTCATTGAGGGGACCGTTTATGATGCAAAAAGTCTCACGCCGTACATGGTTGAAGTCGGTGGGAGGGGCAGGCGCAGGCATGCTTCTTCCCGTCGGAATCCAGGCGGGAGCGACGGCACGCGTTCTTCCTCTGACATCAAACACAGACGTTTACGTGCCTCCGCGCGGCCGCAGTTTCATGAAGTTCAGCTTTGATTTTCCGGAACCCTCTGTCGAGTTCGAGAAGCTTCTGTTTTCCTTCCGCCTATACACGTTTGAAAATACCTATGCTCTGGACCGCGAGCGTATGAGCGTCGAGGCCAGAGTAAACGGCCTGGACGTTCACTGCTCTGGCTTGGTTTGGGCCGGCAACCAAATGCGCGCCCCTGGCAAGTTGCACGCCCGGCTGCGTAAAAATGGACCGTTCATCGAGTGGGACGCGACGGCCGGAATGCAGCAGCCGATCAAGTCGGTTGCGGCAATTGTGCGCGGGGTGCCGCGCGGGAAGATTTCCGCCGGCGGGCAGGCTTTTTTCGACCCGCAAGACGATGAGGTCTTGCTCGGTTATCCCTTCGGGGGCGGCGAGCTCTTTATTGCTCGCGGAATGAATAGCCCTGTCGCAGTCATCCAGACTGGCGAACAGAGCTTTTTCTTCCTTTCCGCGCTCAATGACAGCGTGAGGGCCAATCGTTTCTATTTTCAGCCCGGTGAGAAAGGTTACCGAGTCGAGATGGTGTTTGAGCGCGCAGGCTGGGCGAAGAGTAACCGAATTGCAACCCCGACGTGGCGCGCAGGCTGGTCGACTAGTCTAGATGGCGCTTTTCAGCCCCACTTCGAGCACGTCGAAAAGGCATTCCATCTCCCTCGCTGGGAGGACCGCGATGACGTCCCGGCATGGCTCCGCGATATCGCGCTTGCCCTTTCACTTCATGGTATGCACTGGACGGGATACGTTTTTAACGATTTCACCAAGATGCGCCAAATACTCGAGTGGACGGCAACCCAGATTCAACCGTCCCGGGTCCTCGTTTTCTTGCCGGCGTGGGACGGCCGTTACTACTGGAAGTATCCCGAATATGAACCTGATCCACGTCTGGGCGGCGAGGAAGGGTTCCGTACCCTTATTCAGGGCGGACGGAAGATGGGCTTCCATATCATGCCAATGTTCGGAACAAACTCTGCGAATGACCGGCTGCCAGGCTTTTCGAAGTTCTCGAATGCGACCACGGCGCAGATCGACGGCGATCCTTTTTTCCTGAACTGGGTGGATTGGGATAATGACCGCCACATGGAAGGGTGGATGCCTTATATGAATGTGGGCGTTGATTCGTGGCGAGAGTGGCTATTTAGCCGTATTAGTGACGTGATCCAGGGCTATGGGGTAGATGCCTATTTTCTCGATATCGCAGGCGGGTGGGAGGACAACACAAAAGCGGATATGCACGCCGGTACAAAGAAGCTGGTCGGCGATTTGCGCGAGAAGTTTCCGAGCGTGTTGGTCTGTGGCGAAATGCCCTATGACGCTTTGATGTCTTTCATTCCCCTTTATCAAGTCTTCTCGGAAAATGCCTACCCTCTTGCATTCCTAAAGTACGCGCGTTCATTTCAGCACTTAAGTCATCCTGCGCCGGGCCGCGGAAGCTCGGGTGTGCATGAATCAGGTTTCCGCCGTTTCGAACCCTCCACGCTGTCTCTTTCCGAGCACCAGATTCCGACAATCACTGTTGTAAACGACACCTTTGATCGTTACAGGAGCGTGATGGCGGCAATTATCGCTCGGGCAAACCGAAGGGCGGGCATTTCTTGATTTACGCCAAAACGAGAGACCCACTAGTGGAAAGAAAACGGTCCAAAGGCTGTGGCCCGGGTGGGAGCAAAGGTCTGGTGGGTCTGAGACAAAAAGGAGCAGCCGGCTATGAATCTCGATGATGTCGCCAGGCACGCGCACGTCTCAATCGCTACGGCATCCCGCGTGCTCAATGATACTGGGCCCGTCAAGAACTCGACCCGATTACGGGTTCTGAGAGCTGTGAAGAGTCTCCGGTACCACCCCAATCTGCAGGCACGCAGCCTGGCAGGCGGGAAGAGCCAAACGTTAGGAATGATCGTTTCCAACCTCGAAAATCCCTTCTTCCTCGATATCTTTTGCGCTCTCGAATCGGATGCGCATCGGCACGGCTACGAGGTGCTGGTTGCCAACACCGACTACCAGCCGCGGCGGCTGGTTTCCAGCGTGCACCTGATGATGGGGCGGAGAGTTGCGGGTCTGGCGGTCATTGTTTCGGAAATGGACCCATCTCTGATGAAGGAACTCATGGAACAAAACCAGCCGATCGTCTTCTATGACGTGGGGGCACCGGCCCCGAATATTTCTAACATCCGGGTCAATTATGAAAAGGGTATTCAGAAGGCCGTCGAATATCTTTACTCGATGGGTCATCGCCGAACGGCCTTCGTGGGCCATCATACAAGATTGACGCCGCTGCTTGACCGGAAGAGATCCTTTCTCGAGGCAATGAAGCATTACAACGGCAAGGTGGAATGGACTACGGCGACAGAGCGGGATAGCCCTGAGGGCGGTCAGCTTGCCACCCGCCAGCTCCTCGAGTCCGGTTTCAAGCCAACGGCGATCATTGTGGTCAATGACTTCATGGCGCTCGGAGTGCTCAAGGAACTGCGCGAGAGGGGTCTGCACGTTCCGAAGGATGTTTCGGTGACGGGGTACGATAACATCGGGCTCTCCAACTTCACTTGTCCCCCACTGACCACGGTCAACATTCCCCGCGCCGAGATTGGCCGCTTGGCTTTTGAAGCTTTGGTACTCCAGAAAGACGAAATGCGAACTCAGGGTCGTGAATTTCGCATTAATCCGGAACTGATCGTTCGAGAATCCTCCGGTCCCGCTCCAAGCTTGCTGTAACTTGGAGAACCTGAAGTGTGCTTTCGGCTTCCCCACGGCCGGGCTCGAAGGCAAGTTACACATGGCAAGTCTCGCATTGCCAAAATTGTGTTGCTACGGCGCAATGGCCGTCACCGGGCGTCCGGATGCTTCAAATAATGCGGGCGAGAGTCCTCTCTTGCTTACATTCGACTGGCGGACCAAAAGCTTACATCCGCCGCTCGTAGAAACGATGAAAATTCAATCAAAAAGGAAAGTGCCTGCATGCCACAAGTGAACAGACGGAAATTCATGTCACTAACGTCAGGGGTGGGGCTGGCATCGCTCGCAATGGCTGCGAGGCCGACGCCTCTACTTTCCTCCGCCTTGCGCGCCCTTTCTCCTACCTTGGCTGTAAACCGCACGGAGGCGACCGTTCAAGGCGCGCATTCGTACAGCGGGAATATCCAGATTGATATCAGCAAGGTGCCTTTCAGCCGCTACGGCTCGTACGCAGCTTTCTCACACCTTGCTCCTTCGCAGAGTACCCGAGAGGGGCTCTACCTTCGCACGCTTCACGGAGAAGTAAGCCATCGGGAGGTTTTTCGCCTGCAACTTCTCAACGGAAGGAATCCGGTCCCCTTCAAAGAGATTGCAACCCCCACCCTCCTGCGGCTCGAAGCCGCGGATGGGGAAGTGGAGATCTGTATGGCCGAACCGAGGGTAATCCGGATCCGCGGTCGTGGAGTTGGATTGCGCCTCGCAGCTCCTCACCCCTCGGCAGAATATGCTTACGCATCAGTCTATGAGTATGCGCTTCCCGTCGATAAGTCCCACTGGGAAGTAAACAGCTTCTCGCAGCGGGTAACATTCATGATCTCATCTCTCGGAGGCAACCTCGTCGTGGACGCGCCCTGGGAAGGAACGGAATCCGAACACATCACAGCCGATTTTCTGCCTGATTTCGCCACGGGAACGTTTGAGGGCGCAATTGAAGAGTTTTCCAACTCGTGGAATCCGCGCGGTTATTCGAACAGCTTTGATGTTGCGCTCAAGGCGCTTGACCATGAATACCACTCGTGGCTCGAGAAAATGCCGGAGGTGCCGGAGGAGTTTGGGACGGCGGCCGAACTTGCGGCTTACGTGGATTGGGAAAGCGTCGTAGCTGCCGACGGCCACCTGACCCGGCCCGCCATGCTGATGTCCAAGAACTGGATGACCAATCTCTGGAGCTGGGACCATTGCTTCAATGCCATGGCACTGACTTTCAAGAACCCACAGCTTGCCTGGGACCAATATATGGTGGTTTTTGATAACCAAAATGGGGACGGCGAGTTGCCCGACTTGATGAACGATCAGACCGCTGAATGGAATTTCACCAAACCTCCCATCCACGGCTGGGCTCTCGAGTGGATGATGGAACGGACTCAATGGATTAATAATCAGCGCTTGGTGAAAGCCTATGAACCTCTGGCTCTCTGGACGGACTGGTACTTTAAGTATAGGGACAGTGATCATGACGGACTCCCCGAATACAACCACGGAAACGATTCGGGGTGGGATAATTCGACCGTATTTCTGATGAGGCCTCCGCTGGAGACTCCGGACCTCTCGGCTTTTCTCGTGCTCCAGATGAACGCCCTTTCCAATATCGCGCGCCGGCTCAGCAAACACGCGGAAGCCGAGAAATGGAAGGAGCGCGGCGACACTCTGTTGAGGCTAATGCTGGCCAAGTTATGGCGGGAGGACCACTTTGTGGTATTGGAGGCGGGCGACCACGCGGTTGACGAGTCCTCGAGCCTGTTGCTATACCTGCCGATTGTTTTGGGGAAGATGTTGCCGGAGCAGGTACGCACAAAATTGATTGCCGGTCTTGCTCGCAAAGGGCAGTATCTCACAGAGCATGGCTTTGCCAGCGAGAGTTTGCGGAGTCCGTATTACGTGCCCGATGGTTACTGGCGAGGCCCCATATGGGCGCCCACGACGATGATCATCGCCGAAGGGTTGGACGCCGCCGGAGAGCGCAAACTCGCCCGCGAACTCCGCCTGAAGTTCTGTCGTATGGTCGCAGAGAGTGGTATGTCAGAAAACTTCGATGCCATTACGGGCACGGGTCTGCGAGATCCGGCTTACACGTGGACTTCGAGCGTCTTCCTCATCTTCGCGCACCAGCTCCTTGAGCAATCATCGTGATGGCCACGAATAGCGCACCGGTGCCGCAGATGGGCTGATTCTGGTATCAACTTCGAAAACCGTCCATACCAGCGATTCAAGTATGGCGACTCATGGCACACCCATGGCTTCTATGAATGAACGGCTGCCCTTTACCACCATGCGCGCGGAACACCGGTGAAGCGCTTATTCTGGATCAAGATGCCGGGCGGGCGTTGGAGAATCGCCTGGCCGCGGACGAATCGCGGATGTTGACCTGAATAGTAAGGCTCTAGCAAATCGCTCTCAGATCATCAAAGCCCGTCGCGCGCTATCAGCGCAAGCCATCAAGATACTGGAGGAAAGTGCTCAGAAAACGAATGCCATCCTGCACATCACTTGCTGACGCCGCTTGCAGACAGCGCGACGATCCCCAGTCGGGCGAGTACAATATTGGTACAACTTGAGCGTTCCGAACGTGATTTTCAGTGACTTACGGTTGCCAACCGTGCCGCAAAATCAATGAGCTACCCTTACTTAGTCAGACTGGCAGTCATTTTGGTCAATTGGCGTAAGCGGAGGAAACAGAAGGACTTATTCGAATGGATCTCATTGGCAAGGGAGCAGAATAATTAGGTCGAGGTGAGGTGCCTGATTTTTGGTACCAGTCGAAGGGAGAGAGTTTACATCAGCGGCATACTAGATTTTGAGTTGCCTTGGACGTGAGAGGTCCCCGGTTCAGATCCGGGCGCCACCACCGATTTTCAGCAACTTCCGGAGCTTTCCATGGCCGCGTTAGTGCCACAAGCCTTCAATTGGAGTGAACAAAAGGGGAAAGCCGCTACACCCAAACCCTCCAAGTTCGCTGTGGTTGGGGAATTGGCTGCCATTGGAGTTAGGACGGGTGCGCCTCTGACACTGCCCCGTCCTGCACCAGTCTACCAGGGTTTAATCGGCAGGATTGGCGCGCCGTCAGAGCACGCGCTACGAATCGGGAGCACTCGCCGGTCCGATTGCTGTACCAAAACTGTTCCAAAACTCGACGCCGAAGGCTGCAAAAGGGCTATGCTTTGAGCGAAAGCAGAAGCCCCGAATTGGTGTAATGCCATGAAAAGTAAGGAAACAGGTGGAAGGCGCGGGGGCCGAGTACGCGGCCATCCTCAAAAAGCACGGGATGATTCCGAGCATGAGCCGCCCGGCCAACCCCTACGACATGTCTAATTCTTTCAGACTTTAGGTGCTCTTCTGCATATTCAACCGGCAACCACGGCAAAGTTCTTAGGTCGGTCTGCGTCCGGCGATGGGCCACATGCGATTCTTGTATGCCAGAATAAAATAACCGGCAATGCCCGCGCCGATGGTAGCGAACGCATAGACCATGAATTTCCATCCGCCCGGTTCGAAGGCGGGGCTGGCGAAGATGTAGAGCCATCCCACCAGCGCCAGAACGGCCGGAGCCGGGTAAAGCCACATCTTGAAGGGCAGCTTCACTTCCGGCTGGGTTTTCCTGAGCACCAACAGACCAATCGTATGGCCGACGAACTGAACCAGAATGCGCGCGACCATCAACCCCGTGATGACATCCCCCAAGCTGAACATGCTGGCCACCGCCGCCAGCGCTCCGACCAAAAGCAGCGAGCGATTGGGAAACTCGCCTTTGGGGTGAAGGGTTCCGAACCACCCGAAGAACAGGCCGTCGCGTGCCGCCGCGTAAGGGATCCTGGAGTACCCCAACATCAGTGCGAATACCGACGCGAACGCTGTGAACACGATCATGGCCGTGAGCGCGACTGCCGCCCAGTGGCCGTAGATTTTCTGCATGAAGACCGAGGCAACGGCGAGGTTCGCCGGGGAGCCCTGCGCCATCATGTCCCGCCAGGGAACGACGGAAACGAAGCAGAAGGTGAGAAGGAAATCAATCAGGGTCACCGCCAGGATTGAAATGATCACGGCAGAAGGGATGGTTCGCTCGGGGCGCTTGACTTCGTCGCCCAAATAACAAACTTGGTAATAACCCAGGTAATTGAAAATGACCACAATCGTCCCGTTGCCCAGACCGGTGAGAAACGCCCAGTTCAGATGAAAAGCCCCCGGCGGGAAATCGAAGGCCAGGTGATAATTCGTATGGGTGAGCCCGGTCACAATCACCCATCCCGTGGTCACCAGGGTCGTAATCCACAGAATCATCATGAGCAGCGCGACGTCATGAATCTTGCGGTAAAGCGAGAGCATCACGAGGACGGCGATGCCTGCCGCAACCAATTTCATTTCCCACGGATGACTTGCCAAAGGCTTCCAGAGGTAACTCACGTACTGGGTCATGCCGATCGTCCCTGAGGCGATTTCGAGCGGCCCGAAAAAGAGAAATTCCCACGCAAACAGCCAGGCCATCAACTTGCCCCAGGTTGCGCGGTTGTAACTGTCGCGCAGAAAAGTGTAAGTCCCGCCGGAGCCGGGCAACGCGGCGCCCAGTTCTGAAATCACCAGGCCGTCCGCAATGGCCAGGATGGCTCCGGCGAACCAGGCAATCAGGGCTTGCGGACCTCCCATGGTGCCCAGGATGATCGGCACGGTAATGAACGGCCCAATGCCGATCATGTTCGACATGTTGATGGAGGTGGCGTTGAGCAGTCCGAGCTTGCGCCGCAGGTGCGGCCCCTGCGCCGGGGATCCCGCGGGCCGGTCCGCGTTGTCAGGTGCGCTCATCGAGTCCAGAATCCGTGGTTTGCAGTCGTACTTCACTCGCGCATCCGGGCCGGCGCCTTCCAAAAGCCGACCCGATCGCGACGCAGCGCTTGAATGGTTGCGAGAAACAAATGTTACTTGATGTGTGAGCCCGTGTAACGGCGATTGTTCGAAAGATGGAATTCTGTATCCGCGTAGCCAGTGACGTTTATCGAAAAGGCCTTGCGAGTCGAGATCCCCTCGATACCGTTCACGGTGAGGCTGACCGGGTAAGTACCGGCTAGAGTGTAAGTGTGTGAGACGTGCGGCCCGGTCGCCTCCGTCCCATCGCCGAAATTCCATTGATAGGACGTGGCTGGCACGGCACTGCCGGCGGCCGCTGCGGAGAAAAGCGATGCCTTGCCCGCGATCGCGGAACTGGGCGCCTGAGACGTCACTACCGGCGCGCCAGCGGGGATGGAATCATCCGTCAGTTTTATCAGGCGGACGGAGTGCGGCGGTTGATCTTCAAGATTCAACGTTCCGCCCTGCATCTCCACGGGAGCATCGTGGTTCAATACGTCATAGGCGTGGAAGCCGTGCGCAGCGGGCAGGCCCAGTCCGTCCAGGGTGAAGGTGTGGGAAAGGGGCCGCTCCGACCAGTTGAAGACGGTAAGCATAGCTTGCCGTGCGTCTTCGCGGAGGAAGAATACGCTGGGCTCCTCGTCCTCGCGGCGGAAGGTCATCAAGTCAAGCGGCAGGGCGGCGCGGCCCAGCCGGTTCATGTCCAGAATCTCCTGGTTTTCAACCAGGGCCAAGCGCTCGGGGTCGGAGCCCAGGGTCGGCAGATCGTCGCCAATCTCATACATGCCTCCGGTGAGCGCCGCCAAAACGATCTGAACCTGGGCCTCACTCAAAGTCAGTCCGGATTTTGACTCGTGCCACTCTTGCTGCGGCTCGACCTCCTTCGAGACCGAAAAGGCATCCGGGTCATTCGTATAGAAATTGCCATTCATGTAAAATCGCGCCGCGATATTCGGCGCCGCATCCTTGCTCGCCTCAAAGGAGTGTCCGGTATCGGGCGCGATACGCCCTTCGTCCACGTAGCCCACGGCATTCAACATTTCGCTGCCATCTTTATCGAGCAGCACGCCGGGGCCCACAGCCTCCCGGATGATTTTGAGCCCAATGCGCTCCGCCTCCAGCGCCGTGGTGTGGGGCCGGTAATAGTGGCCCTCCACGAGGGTGTAATCCATGAAGTCCAGCTTGATATAGCGGATGCCCCACTCGCGGGCAAGAGTTTGATAGGTCTGGCGAAGATACTCCTGCGCCCCCGGGTTGGTGGTATCCAGAACGTAAAGCCGGTCGTCTTGGCGGTCAACGTAACCGATGAGAATGGGCCGGCCATGATCGTCGCGGACCAGCCAGTCTTTGTGGTGCTGGTACACCCAAGAACGCTCCGAAACCTCGAACGGTCCTGTCCAGATCCCGGGCTTGAGGCCCAGGTTGCAGATTTCATGTTCAACGTTCCACATTCCGTGCGGAAACTGCGTGGCGTTCGTCGAGGTGTATTCGCCGCGGGCGTAATCATAGCCCTCGTCAATGTGAAAATAATCGTAGCCCAGCGATTTGAGGTGCTGCGACAGCCACTGCGCGTTGGTCAGGGTCTCCCCTTCATTGATCCCCGCGTAGAAGGCCGTCCAGCTCCACCATCCCATGGGAGCTGGTTTGGGAAAATCATAGGGGTGAAGGAGGTGAACCGCTTTTCCATACGCTTCGAGTTCCTGCAAATAGTCAGGCCCGGCAGCAAACATCACGCGCTCGGAAGAAAGCGATGCTCCGGGAGATACGGGAAGACTCAATTGAACCTGCTGGTCGGGCGAAATCGGATCCCGGTCGAGAATCGCTCCCGTGGCGCCAGTCGAGTCCACCGTGAAGGAGGCAATATGCGCGCCGCCCGATGCGTCCCGGCTGACCTGCAAGCGCGCGATGGTCAGAAACCGCTCGGTAGTCAGCGCCGAAAGCAGGAGGCTCTGCTTGCTGGCCAGGTTGTAAATGAGAACGTTCCGCACGCCAAAATAGCCGCCCTTCGGCGCCTCTGACAGCCCGCCGATGTGAATGGTGGGATCTTCACTGACGCTTTCGGCAAGCACCCGATCCTCTTGGTCACTCGCTCCGAGGTCAACGGGCGGCTGCCCACCCGCATCCACCACACGGATGGCCTGAATAGAAACGCTGTCTCCCGTTCCATTGCGCACCGACACGGACACTTCACCATACGGCTTGTCGTCGTACAGACGCAGGGTGCACACCAGGTCAGGCCGGTTCTCCAGGCCGCTGAACGTAACCTTTAATTCCTGGCCGCGGCCGAGCGCGTCTTCGAACGGCGCTTCGCTGGTCACATGACGAGGGTAATCCGACGACCGAACCCACGCATGGTTCACTTCCGCATCCACTCGCGACACCAGGACGGGAGGCTGCAGGCCATGCGCGAGGATTTCGTATGCCCCGTCCTTGGGTCTAATGCTCAAGGATAGTTGCTGGTTATGGAGGGCGGGTTGTGTCTGGGCCGAAGCAGTTAGGGCGGCGGATAGGATCATGGCGCTGAGATAGGTAAACGTAGTCTTCGTCATGAGCGCATACACCCCGCGGCTGAAGTTGAGGACGAACGGCCCGCCGTCGCCTCCTGATCTGCTGAACTCAGGAAACCACGCCGCGGGCCGTCGTCGCACAGGTTGACCAGGGCCATCTTAGAACAGAAGCTTGAGCGCGAACTGCATGATTCGCGGACTCGTGGACGTATAGAGAATCTGCCCAAAGGTTTGGATGTCCGCTTCCCCGTCACTCACAAAATCATCGGGCTGCCCAAAGTTGACATTGTTGAACGCATTGAAGGCCTCGGCGCGGAACTGCAACGTGAAGCGTTCGCCAATCTTGGTGTTTTTGAGCAAAGCAAGATCCGTGTTGAAGATCCCGGGACCCGACAGGATGTTCTTCCCGGTGTTTCCATAGGTTCCGTCAGCATTGGCC
>JAHEKS010000424.1 GCA_024638215.1 Acidobacteriota bacterium
CCTTGCCCACGCGATATTCCAATACCTGACCCCGCAAGGCTGACCCAACATGGTGGTGACACTAGTCGAGCAGATCATGGATCTGAACAACAAAAAACAATTTGGCAAACCGTCCACGTCTAACCTTTGCGGCCTGGAGCACAAAGTCGTCGAACGTAGTTCGACGCTACAATCCGGAGGCCCGCCGCGCTCGACCACCACTCGCCGCCCGTCACTTTTCACTCGGCACTTTCACGCATCACGCCGGGGCCTGCTTTTTCATTGCGGCTTGGGCGCGGCGCATCATTTCTTCCGGCGGAACGTCCTCCACGTGCGTGGCCATCGCCCAGGAATTGCCCCAGGCATCGCGGACGCGCGCGTTGCGGTCGCCGTAGAACTGGTTTGAAGGCTCCGCCACCGAAGTAGCTCCGGCCTGGAGCGCGCGGCGGTAGGTGGCATCCACATCCGGCACGTAGAGATAAATCCCGGCCGACTGCGGCTTGGCCTGGGCGCTCGCATCCCCCAGCATCAGAATGGAATCGCCCAGCCACACCTCAGCGTGAACCACCACGCCGCCCGGGCCGTCCATGCGCTCCTTGACCCTGGCGTCAAAAGCTTGCGTGAGGAATTCGATAAACTTCGCCGCGCCCTCCACTACGATGTAGGGCGTAATCGTGTGCCATCCGTCGGGAATCGGTTTCACTGCCATCGTCGCCTCCTTGGAATCGTTTTTCGCTGCCGCCTGCCTGCCCGGCGCGCTCGCTGCGACCGGACAGGGTTCAAAGTCTATTCGCTTTTTCTTCGCCTGTCAAGATCTCCCGGTTCCGGCTAGCCCGAGATTTCCGGTGATACCCGTGATACGGGTGATACGGCTGACACACTTTTTTTTGCCGTCTTGTCTGTCTCGTTTGCTCAGGTCACCGCTCGCCTCGCGTGTACCATTGCTTGACCACTTGCATCGCGGGCTTGCCCCACGGCGTGAGCGAAGTGTCGTCCGGGCCGCCGAATCCGTTGGTGCCGACCTTCCACCAGTACATGCCTTCGAACCACGGCCGGTCGTAGAACGTTTTGAAGATCGCCTCATAGCAGCGCGCTTGCAGGTCGAGCGCAGGTGCGCCGCGGCCGTCTTCCCAAGGCGCGCGGTTCGCGTGCTCGCCGCTCGCGAAACCGACCTCGGTGAAGATCACTGGCCGTTGGTATTTCTGCTGGACCGCTTCCACCTTGCGTTCGATCGCGTCCGCGTTGAGATCATTCGGGAGTGGATAATATTCCTGCAGGCCAATGTAATCGAGCGCGTCCCAGAACTCGACGCTCTCGAACTCGCCGCCAAAGTTCGCGGCGTACACCAGCGGGCCGGGATAGAGCTCGCGCGCGCGGGCGATGAGCTTGCGCCACTCGGCTTCGTAGGGCGTGAGCTTGACGAACTCTCCGCCCACCGAGAACAGGTCAGCATGAACGCGCCTGGCCAAGCGCGCGTAGTGCTCGACGAAGCGGCCGTAGGATTTGAACCACTCGGCGCGTTCCGCCGCCGAGTCGAATTCAAGCTCGCCCGCGTAGCCGCCGCCGCCCACCCAGACGCCCGGCTTGAGCATCACCTTCATTCCCAGGGCGTGCGCCACGCGCGACATCTCTTGGATGCCTTCGTCGCTCTCCCAACTGCCCGCGCCGGCGTTCAAGCGGACCTCTGGCCGGCCGCGCGGCTCGAAGCCGTAGGGCACCAGAGCAATCGAGTTCACGCCGTCGCGGCGCAGCGCCTGAAGCATCTGCCGCGCCGACTCCGATTCGTAACCGCCCCAGCCTTCCGCCGAGACGCTCAGGCCCTTCTGGAAAAAGTCTTTCGGGTAGGGCGCGTCGGGAGAGACTTTCGGATAAGCCGCCATGGCGGCGCGCGTGGAAGCGGCGCGGGCGCGCGTGAGTGCCGCCTGTCCCGCATGCACGCCGGCCGCGAGCAACGCGACCAGCACAACGCCCAGCGCGGGCGCGCGCCAGCCCAGACGCTGCGGCTCGGCGGCTCGCGCTGCAGGCCGCACGCTTGCGACAATCGCCGCGAGCGCGGCCGGCGCCATCAGCATCAACGCAAATATCCAGAGCTCGAACCCGCGCACCCAGCTCAACCACGCCCACGGCAAGACAGGCAAAAGCACGAATCCAACGGAGAGACTTCCGAAGCGCGTCAGAAATCCTCGCACGCCGCCCGCGCCTTTCAGTGCCTCGCGTCCCCTTTCAACCTCCGTCATCCCGCTGAGCATCCATTGCAGGCCGAAACACAGTGCCGCGAAAAACACGAATGACGAAATGATGGTTGCGGGCGATAATCTGTGAAGTTCAAACAGCCGCCGCGCGCCATTCGCCAGAGCAACGTCGGCGAGCACCGCAAGCGCGAGCCCCGCGAGAACGCGAGCGCGCTTTCCCAGCCAGGGCACGAGCACGGCAGCCGCGATCACGATCAGAATGTTGATGACAATTGAAAAGGGTGCGCGACCGCTCCAACCGTGAATAGAGGTTGGCGATTGCAGGGGCGGCGCGCTCGCCGCCGAGGCGCCGAAGGCGGTCAGCGAGAATCCCTGCAGGTGTTCGCCCAGCAGTGCCACGCGGGCTAGCGCCGGCGCGCTCCAGATCAGTGACGTCGAAAGCCAGAAGAAGGGGTAATAGAATGCCGCGCACGCCAGCCAAGCGAGCGCGCTGATTCGCACGGCGCTCCCTTCCCTTCCCGCCTTCACGGCAGAGGTCGGAGTTTCAATTGCGGAAGGCTGCCCCATTCCGGGAATAGTCTATCAAATCGGCGCCCAGGCGTGCGGAGGCGGAACAAAGGTTGCGAGGGATTAGTCGCTTGCGAAGTTGGGGAGGGCGCTGGCCGCGGCCCTCTTGCGCGCTTCCTTGGTGTTGTACATTTTCTGGTCGGCTTCGTTCAAGATGTCATCGAGGCTCATTCCGTCCTGCCACTGGCCCAGACCGATGCTGAGGCTCAGTTCGAAATTGGCAAGGTGGCCGGCGCTGTTCCAGTCCTCAACGGATTTGGCGATGCGCATTTCCACCACGCCGGCCCCTTCGGCGGGGCTGTCCGCCAGGAAGACCAGGAACTCGTCGC
>JAHEKS010000149.1:0-5470 GCA_024638215.1 Acidobacteriota bacterium
GCATCCGTCGCGCCCTGCGCCGCCTCCGTCGTCGCCCTCAGGTTATCCGCTCCTTCTTCCGAAGATGCCCTCTCTCTTTTTAACCACGCGTCAATCTATTTATACAGATATCTTTAGGATCGTCCTTACGTCGCGCCCCGCTCCCCACCCGGTCGGCTCGCCGTGTCGCAACTTGGCGCCAGACGGCAATTCGACGCAAGCTCCGATCCCGGACTTGACTTCCCTCAGTTAACCCCGCACAATCCAAATCTCTTCAAATAGAGTACAGCAGGAGATTTTCCCAAGCCACCTTATGTTCACGAGTCCTGCGGATGCTTTCTGAGTTGTTCACAACCTTCTTCGTTGTGCTTTTGGTTGTCGGCGTCCCCATCCTTTCCTACCGGACCGCTCGCGACCCGCGCATTCGCCAGGCGCCGCGCCTGGCGCTCTATTTTTCCGCGGTCCTCTCCCAGTGGGTGCTGGCGGTGCTCGGCATCCTCGTCATTCTTGCCGGTCCCATGACCTTTCGGACGGTGCGCTTTCAGCCCGTGGGCCTCGCGTCTTTCCTGCGCTGGTTTTTGCTGGTGGCGCTCATTTCTCTCGCGGCCATGGGCCTCTCCCTGTTGCTGGAGCGGTTCGGATGGTGGCCGGAAGAATCGGACCTGGTTCGCCTGCTGATTCCCGAAACGCGTCGCGAAAAAGCGTGGGCGGTGCTGGTGCTCGCTCCCACGGCGGCGCTCTCGGAGGAGTTTCTCTATCGCGGATTCTTGCTGGTGCAGCTCAACGTGTGGTTTCATTCGGTCGCGTGGGCCTGGGCGGTCTCCTCGGCGGCTTTCGGACTGGCGCACAGCTACCAGGGAGCCGTCGGAGTCCTGCGCGCGGCGGCGCTGGGCGCATTGCTCGCCTATCCCGTCATTCAACTAGGCTCACTCTATCCTTCCATGGCCGCGCATCTTGTGATTGATGCGGTGGCGCTGGGCTGGTTGGGCCCGGCGTTTTTGGAAAAAGAACCCAAGACATAAAGGAGGCACATTCAATGCGCACTCGAATCATTCGTTTTCTGGCTTACATCGGCTTGTGCATGATCCTGACCCCACTCGGAGTTGCGGCGGCGCAGTTTGAGACCGCGCCGGCTCGCGGCGGCCCCTCGTCCGGTGGCGACGTGATCGCCATTCGCGCCGGACGCCTCTTCGATGGCAAATCGGAGAATCTCCTGAACAATCAGGTGGTGCTCATTGAGGGCGAGCGAATCACCGAGGTCGGCCCGGAGGCGAGCGTCAAGATTCCTTCCGGCGCCAAGGTGATTGACCTGAGCCACGCCACCGTCCTGCCTGGCCTGATTGACGGCCACGAACACATCTTCCTGACCGGCGAAGATAACGGCCGCTACGAAGAGCAAATCCTCAAGGAATCGTGGCAATACCGCACCATCGAGGCCATCGTCAACGCCCAGAAGGACCTCGAGGCGGGCTTCACCGCCATGCGCGATTGCGAAACAGAAGGCGCGATGTACAGCGACGTGGACGTGCGCAACGCCATCAACCGCGGCCTGATTCCCGGTCCGCGACTAGAAGTCTCGACGCGGGCGATGTCCGTGACCGGGAGCTACCCGTTGCTCGGCTACTCGCCCGAAGTGGCCGTGCCGCACGGCGTCGAGATCGTGGACGGCCCCGAGGAAGCGCGCAAGGCGGTGCGCGAGCAGATTTCCTATGGCGCCGACTTCATCAAGATTTACGGGACCGGGCGCTCGCATTTCGATGCCGAGGGACATCTGGTGAGCATTCCGACTTTCACTCCCGCCGCACTGCAAGCGATCGTGGATGAAGCGCACCGCCAGGGCAAACAAGTTGCCTGCCACGCCTACGGCGATCCGGGATTGAAGAACTGCCTCGACGCGGGCGTGGATTCCATCGAGCACGGACTCGACCTGACCGACGCCGATATTACGGAAATGATCCAGAAGAAAATCTACCTGGTGCCGACTCTGTATCCCTATGAGCTCATCCGGGACGAAGACATGAAAGCGAGCGGCGGCAAGAACAGCCGCGCGGCCGTCCATGAAGTGAGCTTCAAGAAGGCGCTCGCCGCGGGCGTGACGATTGCCTTTGGGACCGACGCCGGGCCCTTCCCGCACGGCACGCAGGCGAAAGAATTTGAGTACATGGTCCGCTACGGCATGACGCCCGTGCAGGCGATCCTTTCTTCCACGCGCACCGCCGCCACGCTGATGGAGATGCAGAACGAAATTGGAACCGTCGAAAAAGGGAAATACGCCGATATCGTTGCGGTTTCAGGCGATCCCCTGACCGACATCACCGAACTCGAGCGGGTCAAGTTTGTGATGAAAGGCGGACAGGTGGTGAAGAACGGCCTGAAATAGGCGCAATTCCTGGCTTGGTCGTCGTCGCTGGCCGAGAGTGCGGTAGAGGCCACTGGCCGGCGAGTTTTGCGCCTGTCCCTGTTGCTGATTTGGAGTTTGAGGGCAACGAGGATACAATACTGGACTATGGAAGAGCGAGATTTCTTCGACGAGAAGGAAGTTCAAAAACCTGCCAACCTCTCCTGCTTCTATTGTCACCAAAGCGACGAGTACCAGATCCGTTGGCTGGTTCGCACGAAGAAGAAATCACTAAGCGGGCGCGCCGATGAGCGCGACCGGGCGCGTTTTGCCAAGGCGCGGACTTACATGCTGCGCCGCGATGACTTCGTGCAGTGCAAGAACGTTCGCTGCCGAAAGCGTTTCGAGATTTCAGGCCTCCAGTCCGTGGTGTTCATAGACAACTAAGGGCGGATGTCTCCCTTCAGCCTGCGGCCGACCCCATCGAAATCTAGATATCCTGAGAGTTTACAGGTCGGGTCCCGAATTGCGGGGTGGGATGGCGGGGCCGTTGTGATACGACGACGGCGGCTCCAGCTCATCGGGATAGAAGCTGAGCGGCCGGCTGAGTTGAAGCTCCAGATTCGTGCCGGCGGGCAGGATGATTTCCTTGCCGCGGCTGGCCAGCACCCAAATCAGCCCGCCTGCGGCTCCGGCGGCACTGCCAATGCCTAGGCCCTTGCCCACGCTGTGCGAGCCGACTCCGGCGATGGTTCCAATCTCCGCGCCGGTAATGGTGGTCTGCGCCACCTTGCTGGCGTCTTCTCCCTTGGAACTCTGTCCTTTGATCCTTGACTCCTCGCGATTGAAAGTCTCTTTCCCGGCGCTGCCGAATCCTGAGAGAGTGGCGCGCAGCGCGTGCGTAGTGCCGTTGGGGAGTGTAATGGAATTGAAGCGCAGGCCGAGTTGCGCCCTGCCTTTCAATCGCCCGGGGTGTTTTACCTCCGTGACTTCGCCCTTCACGTAGGTCCCCACCGGCAGCACAATCCGGTTGCCCACGGTGATGGGATAAATGGTCTCGCAGTAAATGGCCTGGCCGGAATACGCAGTTCGCGAGTTAATGAGGTTCTTCAGCTCGAGAGGAATCGTGGTGTCGGCGGGGATGGTGATCTGCGAGTTTACCGCCCGACCCGGGGCCGCTGGAGAAGCGGCTGCGCCGGCCGCGTGCGGCTGCTGCGCGGCAAGAAGGCTGCTCGTCGCAAGTATCAGGGCCCAGGCAAAATGTTTCATCTTGCACCTCATCCGCTGATAAGAGGCTTACTAGCTGTACGATGGAACCCCCTGGCTTCAGGTTGCCTGATAACTTCTATTGAAACAGGCACCGGCCTGCGCTCCTTTTCATTCGCGGCCGGGGCTTGCCTTGGGCGCCGGCCTGGCTTGCTTCAACTGCTGCCGCAGATTTGCGTTCTCGGCTTCCAATTGCTTGATGCGGTCCTCTTTTTCCTGGGCCAGGGCCAGCGCGTAGGATTCGATCGAGTCCCCTTCGGCGTCGAGTCGCGCCACGAGGTCCGAGAGCTGCCTGCCCAGTTCTTCGCGGTCGTTGTCGTAGGCGATCTGAGACAAGTCGTAAAGATCATCAGTCAGTGATTCGGACTGGATAAAGAACTTCGTGACCAAGCTCAAGTCACGCGGCTCGGCGCGGAGTTTCTTCAACGTGTCGCGCAATTCGGCTAGAGCCTCGCGGCGGTTCTCGATGGGGTGACGCCCGACGGGCTGGCCCGAATCGTCCAGCAGCGGCAGGTTCTCGCTCTCCAGGCCGTCGTAAGCAGCGTCCAGGGGTTCGAGCAATTTGGGGTAGCGGGCGAGAAACTCAGGCATCTTTTGCGCCGAGAGGGTTTCTCCTCGCGCGTCCCAGACCGGCACAAAACATAAGAGAAATCCAGAAATGATCAGTAACGCCTTTCGCATAACGGCCTCTTTAGAACTTCACATTCGCTCCAATCGAAAGATTCGCATCCGCCGCGAGAACTCTACCCGACTCCGAGCGCGCCTTCGATCGCCGCAGCGATCCGCTGCGCGTGCCGTTCCACGGTCTCCGCGCGCTCGGCCTCCACCATCACGCGCGCCAGCCTCTCCGTCCCCGAGTACCGGACCACCACGCGGCCGCGCTTGCCCAGTTCTTTCCGGCAATCCTCAATGGCGGCGGAAACTTCCGGGATTGAATCGAGCGGCACTTTCTCGGGCACCTTCACGTTGCGGATGAGCTGCGGGAACGGTTTAAGGCCGCCCACCAATTCGCCAAAAGGCTTTTCGGTCTCGGACATCAGGCGCAATATTTCCATCAAGGTGACAATCCCATCGCCCGCCAGGGAAATATCCGCAAAGATAATATGCCCGGAGGGTTCACCGCCCAGATTAATGCCGGAGCGGAGCATCTCTTCGAGAACGTATTTGTCGCCCACCGGGGTTCGCCTCAAGGCGATGCCCTTGTCTTCGAGCGCCAGCTCCAGGCCCAGGTTGGTCATCAGGGTTCCCACCACGCCCCGGCCCTTCAGCTGGCCGCGTTCCTGAAGGTGGGGTGCCACGGCAAACAGTACATGATCGCCGTCCGCGATGCGGCCTTTGTTCGTCGAGAAGATGGCGCGGTCGGCGTCGCCGTCAAAGGCCACGCCCAGGTCGGCTCCAGAGCATCTTGTCTCCTCGGCCATCTTCTCGGGGTGAAGCGAGCCGCAATTCAGGTTGATGTTGCGCCCATCGGGACGGGCATTCAGGACACTCGCCTCAATATTTAATCTCTTGAGCAATGCGGGAACCACGTGGGCTGAGGCGCCGTGAGCGCAATCCACCACCAACCGCGGGGCGCGATGCCGCCCCGTTTCCGGCGCAAGGCTTGCGAGGTAGTTCAAGTAGTCCTCAAGAAGTCCGGCAGAGGGCTCAAGCTGGGACGCGTCTTCAGGGGACGCGCCGTCCGACGTTTCGCGCAAGGCTTTTTCGATCTCGATTTCTGTGGACTCGGAGAGTTTGGTTCCCGAGCTCGAAAGGACTTTGATGCCGTTATCGTCGAAAGGATTATGCGAGGCCGAGACGACAATGCCGGCGGCGAATCCGTGGTGGCGCGTGAGGTAAGCCACGCCCGGCGTGGTGATGACGCCCGCGTAAGCAATTTCCACGCCG
>JAHEKS010000149.1:5532-11446 GCA_024638215.1 Acidobacteriota bacterium
CAGGCGCTCGATTCGCGCGTGTCCTCTCTAAGCACCGCCCTGAGGGGGCGCGCCGAAACAGTTTTCTCAAGCGTCATGCCGAGCGCCCGCCCGAGTTCTTGCACGGTCACCCGGTCGAGCGGATACTCGCCCGCCACGCCGCGCACGCCGTCTGTGCCAAAAAGATGAGGTTTGGTGGTCATCTCAGGCGATTTTAGCACCTGTCAGGAATTCCCGCGCGGCGTCTGTCTGCGCTCTTTCCATTCCACGAAGGGTCGTTTCATAGGATAACTGCCAGCATGGCATCAGCGATCCGCACCGCAGGAAGCGCTGCACTCACATCGTGCACGCGAACGATATGGGCGCCGGCGGAAACCGCAAGCGCAGCGACGGCCGCATCGCCGCTGCGGAGGGCGGCAAGATCCTCGGGAGTGACCTTCCCCCGCGCGGTGATCCGCCAGGAACCGGTACGGGGCGCTCCACGCGGCTGCAGACCTTGGCCTGTGACCACGGTCTGCACAAAAGACTTGCGCGAAGCTCCGATCAGAATGGGCATGCCAAATTCGGCGAGGCGGTCGAGGTGCGCGAGGATCTCAAAATTCTGCCGCCGCGTTTTGCCGAAGCCCAATCCCGGGTCAACAATCACTTGCGACCGGGGCACGCCGGCAGCGAGGGCTCTCGCGATGGACCGCGCGAGGCCTTCTCGAACCGACCGCCAGATGGAGCGCGCAAACGGCCTGCGCTGCATCGTTTGCGGTCGGCCACGCATGTGCATGAGGATGAGCGGCGTCTTGTAGCGCCGAGCCACCTCGGTGATTTGCGGATCAAAGCGCAGCCCGCTCACGTCGTTGATGATCGTGGCGCCGGCGCGTACGGCTTCTTCCGCCACGGCCGCTTTCGTGGTGTCAATCGAAATCGTGAGAGAAGGCTCCCTCCGCCTGAGGCCGCGGAGCACCAGAAGGACGCGTCTCAATTCTTCCTCCGCCGCGACCGGCTTAGCGCCCGGGCGCGTGGACTCGCCGCCGACGTCAATCCAATCGGCGCCCTCGCGCGCCAGCCTGAGCCCGTGCTCAATGGCCCGCGTCGGTTCGAAGTAGAGCCCGCCATCGGAAAACGAATCGGGCGTGACGTTGACCACCCCCATGACCAGCGTGCGCTCGCCCAGCAATACTTTGCGGCCGTGGATGCGGAGTTCGAATTGGCGGCGCGGTTTCATAGCTCATCGCGTGGGAGCACGGCTTTCAGGACTTGAAAAGGAGGACGTAGCTCACTGCGCCCAGAATCCCGCCCGCGAGCGGGCCAAAGATGGGCACCCAGGAATAGCTCCAATCCGAATCACCCTTGCCCGCAATAGGCAGGAGCGCATGGGCGATGCGCGGGCCGAGGTCGCGAGCGGGATTGATGGCGTAGCCGGTCGGGCCGCCGAGCGACAGCCCGATGCTCCACACCAGAATCCCTACCAGCAGCGGTGTCAAGCCCGATTGCGCCGAAGGTTTGTAGGCGGAAAGGGCCATTACGCCGAACATCAGGGTGAACGTTCCAATGACTTCGGTGAGGAAATTCGCCGGCAGCCGCCGGATGGCGGGCACCGTGCAGAAGATCAGGAGCTTCGATTCCTTTTCCTCCGTTCCGCTCCAGTGCGCGAGGTAGGCCAGCCACACTAGCACCGCACCGGCGATGCCTCCGAGGAGTTGCGCCGCCACATATCCCCCCGCCTGGCTCCAGGCGAATTTCCCCGCTACGGCCAGGCCGATGGTCACCGCCGGGTTGATGTGCGCGCCGCTGATGGGACCGACCGTGTACACCGCCAGCGCCACCGCGAGTCCCCACCCGGTGGTGATGACGATCCATCCGGAATTCTGCGCCTTGGATTTGTTCAATAAGACACCCGCCACCACTCCATCGCCCAAGAGAACCAACAGCATCGTACCCACAAACTCAGCAACAACAGGTTTCATCTTTGTCCTCGCAGATCGGGGTCCGGAATTTCGCCTTGCGAAGGGAGACAAGTATAAGCGGTCATCGGGAAGAATGCGCCAAGAAAAGGGTGCTGGCGGAGGGTGTGCCTTTGGCCAGGCGACTGAGGTATCGAAACAGGTCTTCGGGGCGGAGGAGGCTAGCCGGGGTGGCGAGAGTCCATCAGTTGTTGCAGGCGCTGCTTGAGGCCGTCGCGGACGACGCGGAATGCCCGCAGCTTTTCTTCATGGCTTCCTTCGACGGCGGCGGGGTCGGGAAAGCTCCAGTGGATTCTTTCCGGTGCGCCAGGAAAAATCGGGCAGGTCTCCCTGGCGTTGTCACAGACGGTGATCACGATGTCGAAGCGCTGGGCGGCGAATTCTTCCACGGATTTGGAGCGATGTCCGGAAATATCAACCCCAGTCTCCTTCATGGCCTCAATCGCCAGGGGGTTGACTCGCGAAGGCTTGGTGCCTGCGCTGTGGACTTCAATTCCGGCACGAGAGAGCCCGCGCAGCAGGCCCTCGGCCATCTGGCTGCGCGCCGAGTTGCCGGTGCAAAGGATCAAGACTCTCATCGGAAGACCGTTTCTCGCGACGCCGGCGCGGAACTGCGGCCGTTATTGGAAGAGATAGAAACCCCAATCAAGCAGTGCGCGCGGCCGGGAACCAGCCCCGCGTTCGATTGCAGGCGGCGCAGACCGAAAGCATGACGGGGACCTCCACCAGCACTCCTACCACCGTGGCCAGGGCAGCTCCTGAGCCCGGCCCGAAGAGCGCGATGGCGGTTGCCACGGCGAGCTCGAAGAAGTTGCTGGCGCCAATCAGCGCTCCGGGCGCGGCGATTGCGTGTTCCACTTCGAAAATGTGCATCAGCCCATAGGCGAGCGAGGCGTTGAAGTAGACCTGGATCAAAATGGGAACGGCGATGAGCACCACGTCAATGAATTTGCTGGTGACGTTGTCCGCCTGGAACGCGAAGATCAGCACCAGCGTGGCGAGCAGCGCCAGCGTGGTGACGGGCGCGAAGCGGGGCAACAGGACTTTCTCAAACCACTCCTTTCCGTGCCGCCGGATCAGCCAGGCGCGCAGGATGACCCCGGCGCTCAACGGAATCACGATGAAGGCGACGACGGAATAGAGCAGGACGATGAAGGGCACGGAAAGCGAGGAGGCGCTGCTGACCAGGAATCGCACGATGGGCGCGAAGACCACCAGCATGATCAGGTCGTTCAGCGAGACCTGGACCAGGGTGTAAGCGGGATCGCCGTCGGTCAGGCTGCTCCAGACGAACACCATCGCCGTGCAGGGCGCCGCGGCCAGAATGATCGCTCCCGCCGTGTACTGGTCCGCTTGCGCGGGCCCGATCCAGGCGGCAAAAATATGCCGGAAGAAGAGCCAGGCGATCAGGGCCATGGAGAAAGGTTTGACCAGCCAGTTGACGAAGAGCGTGACCAGCAGACCGCGGGGACGCCGGCCCACGTTGCGAATCGCCGTGAAGTCCACCTTCATCATCATGGGAATGATCATCAGCCAGATGAGCGCGGCGATGGGCGCGTTGACCTGGCTGCCGTTTCCCAGTTCCATCCGGCGGAGTCCCGCGACGACGCCCGGCAACTCCCGGCCAACCAGGACGCCGGCAATCATGCACAAACCCACCCACAGGGGCAGGAAGCGCGCGAAGACGTCGAGGCGCTTGGCCGGAGCTTGAATCGGAGGCGCAACGGAAATGTCCATGGGTTACTCTCCCACAAGATTTGGGCGGCCCTCGCCTGCCCGTCGAACGGGCGCGCAGGATCTTTCCTTAAGGCGCGATCACGGGCAATTGGCCAAACGAGGTATCCCGGCCTTTCCGGTGAATGCGCTGGCCCCCGGCGCGGCTCGCCGGCACAGCGCGGCGCCGGGTCTTCAGGGTTACCGTTCGGCAGGCGCCATCCTTGATCGCACCTTTCAGCCGGCGGAGATCGCCGCGAAAGCCTTCGTCCCGGCGAAACGCTGCGGCCAGAAACTGCAGCAGATTCTTACGCGTTTCGCTTTCGGCAGGGGCCAGCCGGTAGAATACGCGGAAGCCGTCACGGCGGTCGTTGACCAGGCCGGCGTGCTTGAGATAGGTCAGGTGGCGGGAGACATTGGACTGCGAGGCTTCCAGAACCCGCTGGATGTCGCAGCCGCACAGCTCTCCCCAGCCAAGCAAGTTGATGATGCGCAGGCGGGTCACGTCCGCCAGACCTTTCAGGCTTCTTTCCAGCTCGGTCACTTCAGTCTCCAAGTCTAAGCGTGTAGACGCATAGACTGTATCAGATTCTTCTCGATCTGGCAAGCGGGGATTTGGCCAACCGGGGCTTTCGGGCGAGGGCAAGGCCAGACGCAGGGTCCGGGGTTCGGGATTGGGGGTCCGGGACTCGGGATTCGGGATTTGTGCCTTGAATTCCCGCTGATCCGGAGTCTTGAATTTCAGAATCGAATCGCGGGATGGTGCTGCGGAAAAGACGCCGAGGTCACTTCCGCGGTTCAAGATGCGCGGCCTACATCAGGCTGGCTGCGGGCGTTCGCGGCCGGGAACGCTGGGGCTGGACTGCGGCTTGAGGACTTCCGTGGTCTCGGGCTGGCCCGGGGGCGGCGCCTTGGGGCGCTCGGGCAGGGGTTTGCCCTCCAACAGCAGCTTGGCCTCCGAGGCGTCAAGCACTTCGCGCACGAGCAGCGCCTCGGCGATGCGCGTCAGGGCATCGCGGTTGGAGGAGATAATGTCCTTGGCGCGCTGGAAGGCGGTCATTACGAAGCGCTTCACTTCCTGGTCAATCTTGATGGCCGTGTCCTCACTGAAGTCGCGCTGCGTGGCGAGATCGCGCCCCAGGAAGATTTCCTGCTGGTTCTTGCCGTAGGCGAGCGGGCCAAGATCCGACATTCCGAATTCGCACACCATGCGGCGGGCGACCTCGGTAGCCTGCTCGATGTCGTTGCTGGCGCCCGTGGTAATGCCGTTCAGGAAGAGTTCTTCCGCCACGCGCCCGCCCATCATGATGGCGAGGCGCGATTCCAGATAATCGCGGCTGTAGTTGTGCCGGTCGTCGAGCGGCAATTGCATGGTGACGCCGAGCGCCATGCCGCGCGGGATGATGGTGACCTTGTGCAATGGGTCGGCAAAGGGAACCATCATGGCCACCAGCGCGTGGCCGGCTTCGTGGAAGGCCGTGATCTTCTTTTCCTCATCGGACAGGATCAGGGAGCGGCGCTCCTTGCCCATCAGGACCTTGTCCTTGGAGAATTCGAAATCCTGCATGACCACTTGCTTGCGATTCTGGCGCGCCGCCAGCAAGGCCGCTTCGTTGACCAGGTTGGCAAGGTCGGCGCCGGAAAAGCCCGGCGTTCCGCGCGCGAGGACTGAAAGCTCCACGTCTTCGGCCAGCGGGATTTTCTTGCAATGCACGCGCAGGATGCCCTCGCGGCCACCTACGTCGGGCAGCGGGACCACCACGCGGCGGTCAAACCGTCCCGGGCGCAACAGCGCCGGATCGAGGACGTCGGGCCGGTTGGTGGCGGCAATCAGGATGACGCCCTCGTTCGACTCAAAGCCGTCCATCTCGACCAGCAACTGGTTCAGTGTTTGCTCGCGCTCGTCGTGGCCGCCGCCCAAGCCGGCGCCGCGGTGGCGGCCGACGGCGTCAATTTCGTCAATGAAAATGATGCACGGCGCGTTCTTCTTGCCCTGCTCGAACAGGTCGCGCACGCGCGAGGCGCCCACGCCCACGAACATCTCGACGAAATCGGAACCCGAAATGGAAAAGAAGGGAACGTTGGCTTCGCCGGCAATGCCGCGCGCCAGAAGCGTTTTGCCGGTGCCTGGCGGACCCACCAGAAGCACGCCCTTGGGGATGCGCCCGCCCAGTTTCTGGAATTTCTGCGGGTCGCGCAGGAATTCGATAATCTCGTGCAGCTCTTCCTTGGCCTCGTCAACCCCCGCCACGTCCTTGAACGTTATC
>JAHEKS010000150.1 GCA_024638215.1 Acidobacteriota bacterium
GGCTTCTGGACCGGGTTCTCCGCCAGGAGTGGGGTTTTCAGGGATTCGTCACCTCCGACGGCGGCGGCCTGCAGATGTTGGTCAACACTCATCACGTCGCCGCCAATTACGCCGACGCTGCGCGTTCGGCGCTGGCGGCGGGCGTGGACTACGATCTCTCCGACGGCTCGGTCTATCGCACCCTGCTCCAACAGGTACAAGACGGTAGAGTCCCGGAATGGCAACTGGACCGCGCGGTGGCGTGGATTTTGGCGGCCAAATTCCGCCTGGGGTTGTTTGACGATCCCTACGTGGACCCGGACTACGCCGCGCGCGTCACCAACAGCCCCGAGCACCGCGCGCTGGCGCTCAAGGCCGCGCAGAAAGCCGTCATCCTGCTGAAGAATGACGGCAACCTGCTTCCGCTCAGCCTGGCCAAGTACAAAACCATCGCGGTGATCGGCCCCAACGCCGCCGACGTTCACCTGGGCGGTTACAGCCGCGGGCCGGCGCACGGCGTGAGCATCCTGGAAGGCATTCGCGATTACGTGGGCTCCAAAGCCAAAGTGGTTTACTCGGAAGGCTGCAAGATCACCACCGGCGTGCAGGGCTGGCGCGCCTGGTACGAAAACAAAGTGGAGTTGCCCGACCCGAAATCACAGGAGGAAAGCATCAAGGCCGCGGTGGAAGTCGCGCGTCACGCCGACGTGGCCATCGTGGTGGTGGGCGAAAACGAAAGCACCAACCGCGAAGCCTGGTCGGAGCAGCACCTGGGCGACCGCGACTCGCTGGATTTGATCGGATTTCAGAAACCGCTGATCAAAGCGATTGTCGAGACCGGGACGCCCACCGTCGTATTTCTGATCAACGGCCGCCCGCTCTCGATCAACTACACGGCGGAGCGCGTCCCGGCCATTCTCGAAGGCTGGTATCTGGGCCAGGAAGGCGGCACGGCGGCGGCGCAGGTGCTCTTCGGCGACGTCAATCCGGGCGGCAAGCTCCCCATCACCTTCCCCCGCTCGGTGGGCATGCTACCCGACTATTACGATCACAAGCCCTCGTCGGACCGCAGCTACCTCTTCGTCGGGCGCAAGCCGCTATTCCCATTCGGTTACGGGCTCAGCTACACGACGTTCAAATTTGAAAACCTCCGCGTCGAGCCGACGACCGTTGCGACCGGCGGCGAGGCCAAGGTGAGCGTGGACATCTCGAACACCGGCACGCGGGCCGGCGATGAAGTCGCCGAGATGTATATCCACCAGCGCGTCGCTTCGACGACTCGGCCGGTGATGGAGTTGCGTGGGTTCCGCCGCGTCACCTTGAAGCCGGGCGAAAAGACCACGGTGGAGTTTCCGCTCACCCCGCACTCGCTGCAGATTCTCAATGCGGACATGCATTGGGTGGTCGAGCCAGGAACGTTCGACATCATGGTCGGCCCCAGCTCGGATCAAACCAGCAGCGTCCCGCTGGAGGTTGTGCAGAAATAAGGAACGCAGCAGGCGCCTCACTTTGCGTAGAGTTTCTCGATTTGCCCCATGGCATGGGCCAGATCGGCGCGGGCCTGGTTGTAGCGATAGAGCGCCGCGATCTGGTTGTCATTGGCGCGTGAAAGCGCATCCTGCGCCGTCGTGACCTCGATATTGTTGGCAACGCCCGCCTGGAAGCGTTCGCGCGCCTGGTCCACCTCGTCCTTCGAAAGCTTGACGCCGAGGTTCGCCACCTGCACCTCATTCCGCGCCGCGTCGAGTTGCGCGATTGCGGTCTTCACTTCCAGGGCAATGCGGCTTTTCAAATCATCCTTTTGGCGATCAAGCTTTTTCAGCTCAAGCTGGGCTTTGGCGTTTTCGGCGTGAATCCGGCCGCCGGTGAAAAGCGGCACTTCGAGCGTGACCTGGTATTGATAGGAAGGAATTGCCGTGGGCGCCGAAGCGCCGACGTAACCCCAGTTCCCTCCCACGTTGATTTTCGGCAGGCGCGCTTCGCTCACGGCTTTCTGCTGGAGGCGCGCCCCCGACTCCCGAGCCCTCAGCGCGTCCATCTCCGGCCGGCTGGCATAGGCGCTTTCCAAGCTTTCCACGGCGCCGAATTGCGGCGTTTGGAAGAAACTCATTTCATCCGTCAGCTCGGTCTCCTGATGCGGGTCGAGATTGAGCAGCCGCGCCAGGCCGTACAGCGCGGTCTTGTGCGCGGTCTCCGCGGTAATGAGCCGCTGCTTTTCGTTTTGAAGTTCGACGTTGGCGCGCAAGGTATCGAGCGCGGTGCTGATGCCCTGTTCTTGAAGTTCCACCGCCTGATCGTAGAGCGCCTGCGCCAGTTCCACGCGGGACCGCGCGGCGTGGACGTCCGCCGCGGCCCGCAAGGCGCCGAGATATTGGGAAACCACCAGCAGCGTGGTTTGCTCGCGCACGGTCAATTCCTGCGCGCGCGTTCCCTCCAGCGCCTGGCTCGATGCCTGCCAACGCCGCCAAAGCGTGAGGTCGAAGATGGGAGCGGAAAAGCCCGGCCCCGCCTGAAACGTCTGGAACGGCCCCACGTGCTGCGTGAATCCCGGAATGCGGCGGCCGATGAAGGCTTCGAGATTTCGCCGCGTGGCGGCGTCGGAGACCTGAAGGTTCGCCTGCGGCAGCAGTGCCGAGCGCGCAATGGATCTGTCCTCGCGGCTTTCCGCCACGTCGAGATTCGCAATCTGCACTTCGGGGTTTTGCCGCAGGGCCATGCGCACGGCTTCCGCAAGCGTCAGCTTCAACGGCGGCTTCTCCTGCGCAAGCACGCCGCCGGCGCCGGCAAGGAACAGTGCGAGTGTGAACCATGAAATTCGAAGTCTTCTCATAGGATTTCCCCAATCATTGAAATTGGCGTCTCCTCACCCAAACACCGCAGCCGTCTCACGCCAGCGTCTTGCGGAACCGCCGCGCCGCCACGCTGAGCGTGAAAGCTCCGATCACGGCCAAAGCGGCGACCTGCGGCCACAGGATGCCGAATCCCACGCCCTTCAAGAAGATTCCGCGCAGGATGACCATCGCGTAGCGCATCGGGTTCAGGTAGGTCAGCCACTGCACCGGAACCGGCATGTTGGCGATGGGAAACATGAACCCGGAGAGCAGGACGGCGGGCATGAAGAAAAAGAAAGTGCTCATCATGGCCTGCTGCTGGGTCTGGCTCATGGTGGAAATCAGCAGCCCGACGCCGAGTGCGCTCAACAGGTAGACCGACATGGCGATGACCAGCAGGGCAAAACTTCCCCGGACGGGAATGTCAAACCAGAAAACGCCCACCAGCGTCACCAGCACCAGGTCCACGAAGCTGATCAGGGCGAAGGGCACTGTTTTGCCGAGGATGAATTCCACCGCACGGATGGGCGTGACCATGATCTGCTCCATGGTGCCGATTTCTTTTTCGCGCACGACGGCCATGCTGGTCAGAAGCAGCGTGAGCAGCGTAATCATCAGCGCGATCACCCCGGGCACGAAGTAAGTGCGGCTTTCCAGGTTTTCGTTGAACCAGGTGCGCGTCTGGAGCGTCACCTGGCCGGGCACGCGGGCGCTGCCCCTCAGCCGGTCGATGCGCTCGGCCAGCACCGCCTGCGAGAATTGCTGAATGACAGTCGAGCTGTAGCCGAGCACGATGCCCGCGGTGTTGGAATCGGTGCCGTCCACGATCATCTGCACCGCGGCCGGGCGGCCCGCCAGCAAATCGCCCTCAAATCCCCGGTCCACGTGCAGAACCGTTTGAACTTTGCCGCGGTCCAGCAGCTCGCGCTCGCGAGCGTCGTTCGAAATGTATTCGACCACGTCGAAATATCCGGACTTCACGAACCGGCTCACCAGCGCGCGGCTCGAGACCGTATTATCCAGGTCATAAATCCCGGTCGCGATGTGCCGCACGTCGGTCGAGGCCGCGTAGCTGAAGATCAGCAGCTGCATGATAGGGACAACGAAAATGAAGGCCTTCATGCGCGGGTCGCGAAAGACCTGGATGAATTCCTTGACCAGCATTTGTTTGACGCGTTCCCACATAGTCACACCAGCTTCTTCTTGAACAGGCCCACCGCCAGAAGAATCATGCTGGCGGCGAAGACGACCAGCAGGAAGCCCTCGCCCGCCAGCACGTTGATCCCGACGCCCTTCAGGTAAATCGCCTTGAGCAAGGCGATGAAGTACCGGGCGGGGACAAGGTACGTAATCGCCCGGATCACCGCGGGCATGTTGGCGATGGGAAACACGAAACCGGAAAGGAGAAACGATGGAACGAAAGTCAGGACCATGGCCATCTGGTTGGCCATGAGTTGATTCTTGGCCACGACGCTGATCAGAATGCCCAGCGCCATCGTGCCCACAAGAAAGATGCCCGCGGAAAGTAGGACCAGCAACGCGCTGCCCCGCAACGGGACCCGAAAAAGGAATTCGCCCAGCAGCATGGCCATCAGGACGTCCACCAATCCGATGACAAAGTAAGGCAGCAGCTTGCCGAGGATCAGTTCGCGGCCCGTCACCGGCGTCGAGATAAGCTGCTCCATCGTGCCGCGCTCCCACTCGCGCGCCACCGTCAAGGAGGTCAGCAGCGCCGCGATCACCATCATGATGACCGCGATGAGGCCGGGGATGATGTAATTGCGTGATTCCAGTTCGGGGTTGAACCAGACGCGCGGGCGAAAATCAATGGGCGCTCGAAGGGCCGGTTCGCCCAGCCGCTGCAATTCTTCCACGCTCAGGTTTTGCGAATACGCTCGGGTGACGGCGTCGGCGTAAGCCACGGCGAGGGTCGCGGTATTGGAGTCGCTGCCGTCCACAAGCATTTGCACGGAAGCGGGCCGCCCGGATCGAATGTCATCGGCGAAATCCCTGGGCACGACGAGCGCCACCAGGGCGCGGCCGGAATCAATCTCGCGCTCAAGCTCCGGATAGTTCCAGCCGTAGCCCGCAATCGAGAAATAGCGCGAGCCCGCGAACTGGCTGATGAAGTCGCGGCTCGAGGGCGTCCCGCTCTGGTCCCACACGACGGTCGGCACGTTGTCCACGTCCAGCGTCAGCGCGTAACCGTAAAGCATCAGCAGGAGCATCGGGATGGCGACGGCCATCCCCAAGCTGCGGGGATCACGGAGAACGTGCAGGAATTCCTTGCGCGCGACGGCCCAGGCGCGGCGATGATTCATTGCTCCACCTCCTGCGCCGCCTGCTCCGCACTGTCGTGCGCTTCAATCAGCGAAACGAAGACATCTTCCATGGAGGGTGGAATCTTCTCTACCCGTTCGAGCCCGAAACCGGCCGCGCGCAGGCGTTCCGCGACCGCGCGTGCCGCCGCCTCTCCATTTACCGCCACGACGTGCAGGCTCCTGCCAAACAGCGCGACCTCCTTCACCGCTTCCAGTTGCCGGATCTCTTCCATGGCCTCCTGGGGCCGCTCGCAGGCCACTTCCAGAACGTCCTCCTGCATGAATTGCGTCTTGAGCGTTTCCGGCGTGCCTTCCGCGATCAGCTCGCCGCGATAGATCAGGGCGATGCGGTCGCAATACTCGGCCTCATCCATGTAGTGGGTGGTAACGAAGATGGTCACGCCGCGACCCGCGAGGTCGTAAATGAGGTCCCAGAATTGCCGCCGGCTGTTGGGATCGACGCCTGAGGTCGGCTCGTCGAGGAAGAGGATGGGCGGCTCGTGGAGAATCGCGCAGCCCAGCGCCAGCCGCTGCTTCCAGCCGCCGGAAAGCGTGCGGGTGAGCGCGTGCCGGTGGTCGCGAAGCCCCGCCATCTCCAGCACCCACTCTTTACGCTGCTGCTTTTTCTCCGGCGCGATGCGGTAGATGCCGCTGTAGAAATCAATGTTCTCTTCCACCGTCAGGTCTTCGTAGAGCGAAAACTTCTGGCTCATGTAACCAATGTGGCTCTTGATCTCCTCGGATTGCGTCCGGACATCGAATCCCGCCACCGTTCCCGAGCCTCCGCTGGGCGCGAGAATGCCGCACAACATGCGAATGGTGGTGGATTTCCCCGCGCCGTTGGGACCGAGGAAGCCGAAGATTTCACCCTTCGCGACCTCGAAACTGACTCGGTTGACCGCCACGAAGGCGCCGAAGCGCCGCTCAAGGTTCTTCACGACGACGGCTTTTTCAGCGTCGTTCATTCCGCGACTTCCTTTCGCCAAGGACGGAGACAAACACGTCTTCGAGAGACGGCTCGATGGTGTGAACGGCTTCGGCCTTCATCCCGGCGCCGGTGAGAGCTCTCTCCGCTTCGGCACGTGTGCGCTCCAGGTCTGCTGTCACGACGTGCACGCGGTCACCGAACAGGCCCACCGAAGCCCGTCCCAACCGCTCGCGGAGCAAGGCGGCGGCGCGGCGCGGCTCCTCCGACCGGACTTCGAGTATGCTTCCGCGCATGAGCTGCTTCACTTCCGGCGGCGTCCCGACGGCGAAGAGTCTTCCGTGGTGCATCAGCGCGATGCGATGGGCGCGCTCAGCTTCGTCCAAATAAGCTGTGGAGACGAAGATCGTGACGCGCTCGCGCAACAGTTGATAAAGAATCCGCCAAAAGTCGCGCCGCGACGAGGGATCCACGCCGTTGGTCGGTTCGTCGAGAAAGAGCACGCGGGGCGTGTGAACCAGCGCGCACGCCAGGCCCAGTTTCTGCTTCATCCCTCCGGAGAGATTTCCCGCCAGCCGCTTCTTGAAGGGTGTCAGGTTACTGAAGGAAAGGAGTGCTTCGATCTTCTCCTTGCGGCCGCGGCCCGGCACGCCGTAGATGTCCGCATAGAAGTCAATGTTTTCTGAAACGGTAAGATCGGGATAGAGCCCGAAACGCTGGCTCATGTAGCCAATGGCGTTGCTGACCGCCGCGGCTTCGCGGACCGTGTGGCGCCCCGCCACCCAGGCGTCGCCGGAAGTGGGATCCATAATGGCCGTGAGCAGGCGCATCGTCGTCGTCTTGCCGGCGCCGTCGGGGCCGACGAGAGCGAAGATTTCGCCCTCCGCAACCGAGAGGGTGAGAGAATCAACCGCTTTGACGGCGCCAAAATCCTTGGTCAGCGCTTCCGTGCGAATCGCGTCCATCACTTCCCCCCAGTGAGGATTAGCGCGTCGGCCGGCATGCCGGGCTTCAGTTCCCTGTTACGATTCTGGATATCCACCTTGATGCGATAAACCAGTTTGACGCGGACCTTCTCCGTCTGCACGCTCTTGGGAGTGAATTCGGCTTGCGAGGAAATGAAGGAAACGCGGCCGTCATACGTTTTCCCCGGATAAGTGTCGGTGGTCACGCGAACAGGCTGCTCGAGCTTGACGCGGCCCAAGTCTGCCTCGTTCACATAGGCGCGCAGCCAGACGTTTTCCAGGTCGCCCACGGTCACGATGGGAGTTCCCGGCGAAACGTATTCGCCCGGCTCGATGCTCTTGGAAAGCACCGCGCCTGACATGGGGGAAGTGAGCGTCGCATAGCTGAGTTGTGTTTCCGCCACCGCCAGCATTTGGCGCGCCTGCTCCAAGCGCGCGCGGGCCTGCTCGATGTCCTCGATGCGGGGGCCCTTCTTCACCAGCGTGTATCGGTCTTGGGCCTGCGCGTAAGCGGCGCGCGCCTGCTCGATCTCTTCCTTGCGCGGACCTTCCTTCACCAGATCGAGTTGCTCTTTCGCCTCGCGCGCGCGCGCTTGCGCCATTTCCGCCGCGGTCCGTGCCGCGTCGTACTGCTGCGTGGAGACGAGCTGCTTTTGATAAAGGTCGCTGTAGCGCCGGAAATCTTCTTGCAATCGCTGGGCGTCGGCCGTCGCGCTGCGGCTGGCTGCTTGCGCTGCCGCCAGTTCCTGCGGGCGCGAGCCGGCCTGCAATTCCTCAAGCCGGGCCTTTGCTTGCTCCGCCGCCGCACGGGCCGCAGTGATTTCTTCCGGCCGCGAGCCGGCTTCGAGTTCCGCCAGCGCTGCTTGCGCGGCTTGCACCTCGGCTTGGCGCAGGCTGACTTCCTGCGCGAGCTCCTTGCTGTCGAGTCGCGCGATGAGCTGACCGCGCTCGACCGTCTCGCCTTCATCCACGAGGCGCGCTTCGACGCGGCCCGGAATTTTGAAGCTCAGTTCCGCATCGGTGACTTCAATGTTTCCCGAGACGCGAATGGACTGGCCATTTTTGAGCGACCGCAAATGAAGGATGGCGAATGTGGCCAAACTCGCAAGGGCGATCAGAGCAATGGGAAGGATCCAGCGCCGCTTGCGAAAAAGCTTCTCAGGGTTGTCACCGGTATCGTTTGTATCACGGCCTTTGGGGAACATCGTCACCGCACCTCCGAAGTGAACAATTGTTCACAATGTGGCGCAAGAAAGTCATCGCGCCCGAATGCCTTCCTTATAAAGCTCCCAAGTCCTTTCAGCCTGCCGAGTTACGTCGAACCGCCCGTCGCTCATGTGCCACAAGATGACGGCAGCGGGAACCATTCCCCAAAACATCACGGCCAGCGCCCGCGCATCCAGGTCGGAGCGGATTTCGCCCCGCGCCTGGCCCTGCCGCATGATGTTTTCGATCTCGCCCAAAATCTCCTTCAGCATCGCATACGCCTGCGCCTTGCGTTCCGGGTGGCCGCTCGACATCCCCTCGGAAAAGACGATGCGCGGCATGGCCTGCAGCTCGCGCACCATCTTCATGACGCGCCGCAGCAACTGGTCCAATCGTTCCAGCGCGTTCGGCGTCGCCTCGCAGACCTCTTTCAAATTTTCGCCCACGCGCCGCCGCACCAATTGCACCGCCGCCTGCAGGATCTCTTCTTTGTTCTTGAAGTGCCGGTACAGCGCCGAGGGCACGATGCCGACGCGCCGCGCGAGCGCCGCCACGCTGATCCGCCCCACTCCGTGCGCGGCAATCAAGCCTAGAGCCGCCTCCACAATTTGTTCGCGCCGGATCCCGGTATCGAGCTTTTCCAGAGCCATTTTCCGCTCCTATGTGAACATAGGTTCACAATATATGCGCGCCCGAATCAATTGTCAAGCGAAAAGATAAGGCCCGGCGACTAAGATTATGCCACGTAGTTACATATAGTTACATGTTACGCTCCTGGCGGAAGGCCAAGGCCCAGGCTGCGAAAGAGCGTTGGTAGCCACTGCTATGCGCGTTCACAACAGGTTCCAGCCTCTCGTTCGCCAGACTCTCTCATGCCGCGCCGCGCCCCGCCGATTGAATTTGGTGAGGCGCTTCTGCCTGAAGTATGCTTTAGCTGAGGAAAGCGGCTGCAAAAGCGGGCAGCGGCGCCCTTCGCTGTCACCCGGGCCGCAGGGTTGTCATGCTGGCCGCGGCGTTGTCAGGCGGACCGCAGTGTGGTCATGCTGAGTGCCGCGATCGCATGCTGAGCCAGCGTTCTCATACTGGCCGCGGCGTTGTCATGAGCGCACAAAGTAGCGATTCTTCGCTTCGCTCAGAATGACAGCGAAGGGCTCAGGATGATACTCTGGCAAGGCTTCTTTCGGCGCCGAATGTCGCTTTCCCAGAGAGGTCCGTCATGGCGCTTCGCGTGATGGTAGTGGACGACGATCCGATCACCCTGTCCATGGTCAAGTCGCACCTGGCGCGCCTGGAGGCGCAGCCTTTCCTCTTCGAGGACAGCCGTCTAGCCTCGGAGCGCCTGGCCTCCGAGCGCTTTGACCTGTTCATCGTGGACGCGCGCATGCCCCACCTGGACGGTTTCGAGCTCACGCGCCGCATCCGCGCCTCGCGGCTCAACGCCGCCGTGCCGGTGGTGATGCTGACCGCCTCGGACGACGGACAGACGATGCGCGAGGGCTTCAAGGCCGGCATCTCGTTCTTCCTCGGCAAACCGGTCAGTTACGCCAAGCTGCGCGGGCTGGTGGAGGCGGCGCGCGGCGCCGCGCTCAAGGAAAGGCGCAAGCACGTGCGCATTCCCTTCCGCACCGCCGTCAACTGCCGCTTCGGCGAGCAGCGCTTCCAGGCCGAGAGTGTGAACCTGGGCGGCAGCGGCATGGCCTTCGCGCCCTCGGGCGGGCTCGGTGAGGGCCAGATCCTGGAGATGTCGTTCTCGCTCCCCGGCGCCGACCGCCCGCTGCGGCTGCACGCCAAGGTCGTGCGCAAGGAGCCGGAAGACGCCGCGGCGGTGGAATTTGTGGACTTGCCGCCCGACGAACGCACCGCGCTCAAGAATTTTTTCGCGGGATTGATGCAGTCGCTGCGCTAAGTCTTCAGTCGTCAGCCATCAGTCCTCAGTTGCCGGGGTTCGGGACTCGGGGCTCGGGATTGCCGATTTTCGATTGCCGATTTTGGAATTTTGGATTTCGATTTTTAGATTTCGATTTTCGAATTTCGAGTTTCGGTCTTCTGACTTCTGACTCCTGACTCCTGTCTTCTTCCTGTCACTCATCACTCGCCACTTGCCACTGCCTGAATGTCCCTTGTATTTTTCCGTTCCCAGGCGTATATAGTTACCGCAATTACTGCGGCGGTAATCCAGCGGCCCGCAGAGCTTCGCTCTGCGCCAACCGGCCAACCGCGGCGAGGGGGACAACGGTAAGAAAATGAAGAGCGGGCGATTGGCAGTCTTGGCGATTGCGGCGTGGTTGGTCCTCGCGGGTGTAGGAAGGGCGTGGGCACAATCGAAGGGCAGCGCGCCGGCCGAGCCCAAGGGCAGCGGGTCAGAGCAGTCGAAGGCAACGCCGCAGTCCGACAAGACAGCAAAGTCGTGGCCGGCCCAGGAGACGGCCAAGCCCGCGCCCTTGCCTCGGCCTGCCGACACCAACGCCGCTGAACCCGTCCATGTGAACGAGTTCCTGGAAGCCAACAACCTCATCTACAAGAAAGAACCCGAATATCCTCCCCTCGCCAAAGTAACGCACGTCCAGGGGACCGTCAAGTTCAAGGCGGTCATCGGTAAGGACGGCACGGTCGAAAGCCTGAAGCTGATCAGCGGCCACCCGCTGCTGGTCAAGGCGGCGATGGATGCGGCCAAGGAATGGCGCTACCGGCCGCCGGTGATGAAAGGCGAGCCGGTCGAAATCGAGACGGAAATCGAGGTGGACTTTTCCCTCCCCTCGGGGCAAATCTACGGTGTAGGTCTAGGGGTGACGGCTCCCAGGCCCTACGACACGCGCGAACCCCCATACACGACCGAGGCTCGCTTAGCCAAGGTGCACGGCACAGTCGTGCTCTCCATCGTTGTCGGGGCGGACGGGCTCGTAAGCGACGTGCGCGTGACCAGGCCGCTCGACAAGGGGCTGGATGAACAAGCGGTCGAGACCGTCAAAACGTGGAAGTTTCATCCCGCCCTGCGCAACGGCAAACCGGTCGCGGTGCGCGTGATAGTGGAAGTCAGCTTCCGTCTCTTCAAGTAGCAGGCCGCACGGACGGCAGCGCGCGCAACGATAGCTCCGCGTTCCCTGCGGGGCGGTCTTGGTAGGGGAGCGCTCTGCGCTCCCGGCAGTTTCGCTTTTCGGCGAAGTATTGCGTCGGGCGCCAACGGGGTCGGGAGGGCGGAGCC
>JAHEKS010000425.1 GCA_024638215.1 Acidobacteriota bacterium
GATGCCGCGCCGCTTGGCAACATCTTCGGCGATAGCTTCGCGCAGTTGCGGCAGCCCCGCGGGCGGGCCGTAGTGCGTCCAGCCCTCGCGTAACGCGGCCGCCGCCGCTTCCACGATATGCGGCGCGGTGGGGAAATCGGGCTCGCCGATTTCCAGGTGAACCACTTCTTTACCCGTCGCCTCAAGCTCGCGCGCGCGCACGAGCACCTCGAAGGCGCTCTCGGTGCCCAGGCGTGACATTCTTTCCGCTAATCGGATCCGTTGAAGTGTCGTGGTCATATTGGACCTTCTGTCCGCGACTTCTCCGCACCTCGCCGCGGCGAAAGCGGAAAATCGCATAGCTTCGGCCCCAAGGGTCTACAAGCATATTTCCTCTGCACGTTAAAGTCCAGCAGCCGTCGTTAATGGTTTTGGAAAGGTTAACCGCGCACACGGTTGGGGGCGGACATTCGAGGACAAATGACGGGCGCTGCGAGTCTCCAATCGGAGGGTGCACATTTAGCGTTGAATCCGAACCGCTGGGGAAATATCATCCAGCGATTTCCTTTTCGAAGCCGGACCGGCGGAAAAGATGAGCACCGAATCCCAAACCAACCTCCTGCGCGCCATGGGCCGATGGAGCCTGGTGGCGCTGGTCATCAACTCGATCATCGGCAGCGGGATTTTCGGCCTGCCGTCGGTGGTGGCCGGAATCCTGGGCGCGGCGAGCCCGCTCGCGTACATCCCCGCGGCGCTGGGCATGGGTATCATCATGGCGTGCTTTGCCGAGGTCGCCTCGCGATTCCGGCAGGCGGGCGGGCCGTACCTTTACGCCCGCGTGGCGTTCGGGCGGCTGGCGGGCATTGAAGTGGCCTGGGTCACGTGGCTGGCGCGCCTGACCGCCGCGGCCGCCAACGTCAACCTGTTCGTGATTTACCTGGCCGAGTTCTGGCCGGCGGCGAAAAGCCCGTGGCCGCGTTTTACCGCGCTGACGCTGCTGGTCGGCGTGCTCACCTGGGTGAATTATCGCGGCGTGCGCGCCGGGGCGCGGCAGAGCAACGTTTTTGCCGTGGCCAAGCTGGTTCCTCTGTTGCTCTTCATCGCGGTTGGACTGTTTTTCATTCATCGCGGAAATTTCGCGGTTCATTCCGCTGCTTCGACGGGGACATGGCTTGAGGCGGTGTTGCTGCTGGTCTTCGCTTTCGGCGGATTCGAAGGCGCGGTGATTCCGATGAGCGAAGCCAAAGACCCCAAGCGCGACGCGCCCTTTGCGCTTTTCACGGCGCTCGTTGCGGTGACGCTGGTTTACACGCTCGTCCAGGTCGTAGTGACGGGAGTTCTGCCCGATGCTTCCAAGAGCGACCGGCCGCTGGCCGCCGCTGCGCACCTTTTTGTGGGGCCGGCCGGCGCGGGCGTCATCACACTTGGCGCCCTCATTTCGGTGTACGGACTCCTCAGTTCGATGACGCTTTACACGCCCCGCCTGACCTTTGCGCTGGCTGAGCAGGGCGATTTTCCCGCGCCCTTCGCCTGGGTGCACCGGCGCTTCCGCACGCCCTACGTTTCCATCGTGGCGTTTGGAGTGCTCGTTTGGGGATTGGCGGTGGCCGGATCGTTCAAGTGGAACGTCACGCTTTCCGCGGTGGCGCGCCTCTTCACTTATGGGGCAACGTGCGCGGCGCTGCTGGTTTTTCGCAAGAAACCGCCTGAAAAAGAAGCGCTTCACTTGCCTGCCGGGCCGGCTTTTGCGTCGCTAGGGATTCTGTTCTGTCTCGCGCTGATCACGCGCATGGGGATGGGGGAATTCTGGATTGTGTTGATGACGGCTGTCGTCGCCTTCCTGAATTGGGCCTGGGTGAAGAGCCGTTCTCAGCGTGGCGCCTGAGCCAGCCGGTTGTATTTCTTCAAGACTTCGCGCAGCTTGTCGTGCGGAATCGCTTCCACGGTGTGATTGTCCGCGCCGGTCATGGTCTGGGCCGCCACCAAAGCGTTCACGATCGCTTCCTCAGTCGCCTGAACGGTGGCTTCGAACAGCGGGCCCATCTGGTCGTTGGGCACCATTTCAAGATGCCGAAGCCCGGCAGGTTTCCACGCGCCGGAGTTGGCGGTCGAGAAAGCGATGAAGATATCGCCCGAACCATTGCCCGAAATGCTGCCGGTCCTGGCCAGCCCCAGCGCCGCGCGGCGGGCCAGCCGCTTCAACTGGTGCGGCAGCAGGGGAGCGTCCGTCGCCACGACGATAATGATCGAGCCGGTTTCCTGGTTGCCCGCTGGGCGCAGCGATGACCAGACTTTGTTTCCGGGAATCTCTCGGCCCACCGGCACGCCCGCAATCGTCAACTGCTCGCGCAGGCCGCAATTGCACTGCACCAGAACGCCCAGCGTATAACCGCTGCCTTCGACGTTGATTTTTCTTGAGGACGTTCCGATCCCGCCCTTGAACTCGTAGCAAATCATTCCGGTACCGCCGCCGACGTTGCCCTCCGGCACCGGGCCACCGCGCGCCGAATCCAGAGCATGAAACGCGTCGTCGGGGTGAACGTGAAATCCGTTGATGTCGTTCAAATAGCCGTCGTAGGTTTCCGCCACCACCGGCAGCGACCACCAGTAGCCCGATTCGTCGGGCGGGCCGTGCTTGACGCGCCAGGCAATCACCGCGTCGCGCACCACCCCCACGCTGTGGGTGTTGGTGATCATGACCGGGCCTTCCAGGAAGCCCGATTCTTCCACCCAAGTCGTTCCCGTCATCTCGCCGTTGCCGTTGAGCGCAAACCATCCGGCGAACACCGGGTCGTCCATCGTTTTGCCACGGGGCAGGATGGCGGTCACGCCGGTGCGAACCGGGCCTTGCCCGACAACCAGCTTGCCGCTGCCCGAGATGATGGTGGTATTGCCCACCTCGACTCCTCTGACGTCGGTGATGGCATTGAGCGGCCCGGGTGTTCCGTCGAAGGGAATTCCCAGGTCGCGGGCGCGCGGCTTGGTTTGCCCGAGCGCCCAACAGGGCGTGAATGAGATGAACAGCAACGCGCTGAGGATCGTCTTGGACGTGTTGGACCGCATGG
>JAHEKS010000151.1 GCA_024638215.1 Acidobacteriota bacterium
GTCCACACGCACCCCAAAGACGACTGATTCGAACTCGGGATCCCAATATTGATACACCGTGTCGCCTTCCAGGTGAGGTTCGTCGCGCGTGGCCAAGCCGATCTCCACCAGGCGTCCTGGCTCGTCATACAGAATTACATATTGCTTCTCCTGTAATTCTCCTGTGGCGAGGAGTTCGGCGGTCGAGTAGCGGAGCGCCCCGCCGGGAATGTCCAACTGCACGGGCAGCATTTTCATCGCGCGCGCGCCCAGGACCAGCTCGCCCTCGCGCGGAACGCTGATGGGCCGCCGCGTGGGACTGTGCGGGTCGGGAAAGGTCATTTTGAAATGCTGCTCGGCGTTCGCGTCTTCGCGGACGAAGAGCACGCCCTTGAGGCCGTTCTCACGCAGCGTAACGCTGACGTTGGCGTTCGTCGACTGCACGCCCGTTTCGGTGCGTTTGGCGCGGGTCAGTACCTGGCCGAAGGCCGCGAGCGACGCGCCAACGCCGCGCGCCACGTAAAATTTCTCCCACAGCCCGCCCGGCTCGCGCAGCGGCGCGGCGTAATCGTAGGTGGTGGTCAGGGTCTTGGCCGCCCAGTCGAAATTCGTTCCGCCGAAACCCATGTAAGTGCTGAAATAGGTGACGCCCTGCTCGAGCGCCGTCTTCGCCAGGTAGTTGTACTGCGCGCCGGAGACGCCTTCCTGATCCACCGAAAGCTTTTCGCCAAACTTTGCGAACCATCCGCCCTGCATTTCTGTGATGGCGACGGGCGAAGCGGGTTCCTCCCGCCTCAACTGGGCGAGCTTGGCCGGGACTTCCTTCAGAATGTTCCAGTGCGGATAGAAATTGCAGGTGTCCATGATGCGCGCCATGACCGGATCGGAATTCTGACGCGCCTGCTGGGTCCAGCAGGTGATGAGCGGCACGTCAATGCCCTGGTTCCACGCCGATTGCGCCAGCGCCCGAATGTAGGCGAGCTTGCCCGCGGGCGGCGTTGCCTGCCAGAAGTCATATTCGTTTTCGAGCTGCATCATGATGATGGGCCCGCCGTGCGTGATCTGGTGGCGCTCGATGACCGGCAGGACGATTTCGAACCAGTGCTCGGAGGTGCTGACGCTCTTGGGATCGTCCGAACGCAGAGGGAATTGCTGCTTGACAACCCAGCGCGGAAATCCGCCCGAGTCCCACTCGGCGCAGGCATAAGGCCCGGGGCGCGCGATCATCCAGAGACCCATTTCCTTGACGAGCTGGATGAACGCCTCGAACTCGCTCATGTTCGCGCGGCCTTCCACCGGCTCGTGATAATTCCAGAAGACGTAAGTCATGATGGTGTTGTAGCCGGCGGCCTTGAGCTTGGCCAGGCGGTCGCGCCACAGCGGCTGCGGGCAGCGCGCGTAGTGAAACGAGGCGCCGTAAATCAGGGCGTCCTGGCCGTGAATCGTGTAGCAGTTCGCGTCGTAACGGATGATGTGCGGATTGGGAAACAGCTCGCTCGCTTCCACCTCGGGCTCGATCGCGCAAAGGCGCGCGACGTTCGGTCCCAGCGCCACGCCGAGCGGCGCGGCCAGAGCGGATTTCAGAAATCGTCTTCGAGAATGGGTCATGGGAGTGTCCTCATCATTCTTTTTCGGTTCGTGTGTCTGCACCCGCAAATCCGATTCGGCGGGGCGGTTTGGCAGGCGGGGCCATCAATTGGCGGAGGGCGTCGAACACCACTTTGAACTGGGCATCGTATTTCTTTTCCATCTCTCCAAGTTTTCTGGCCAGGCCTTCGTGGGATGCCAGGATGGCGCGCAATTTAACGAACGCGCGCATGATGGCAATGTTGACTTGGACAGCGCGCTCGCTTCTCAGGACGCTCGAAAGCATGGCAACGCCCTGCTCGGTGAAGGCATAAGGGAGGGTGCGCCGGCCGCCCCGGCCTTGCTTTGACCTCGCAAATTGCGATGTCAAAAACTTGGCCTCCTCTCGCGTAAGCTGAAACATAAAATCCTGCGGAAAGCGGTTTCGATTTCGCTTGACCTGCTCATTGAGGCGGAAAGTCTGGACCTCGTAGAGTTCAGCTAGATCGCGATCCAGCATCACCTTCTGTCCCCGAATCAACAGGATGCGCCGCTCGATGCGCTCCTCGGGAATCGCTAAACTTGAGGTTCCAATTTGTGACCTCAAACTGGCCATTTCGCCTCACTTCGAAAGATCACACGGGTCGCTCACGTGGAACGCTGGACGATGAAGTCGCAATTTGCGACCTCAAACAGAGTGTTTCATACCGAAACATCAATGTATGCCCGTGAGTCAACAGCAATCGGCCGCCGCCACTACTTTTGAAACTGCCGCTTGTGCCAGTCGGGTTCCCACATATTGAAGAAGCCTTCGCGGTAGGGATGCTCCTTGATGAGCTCCTCGTTGAGTTCGATGCCGAGTCCGGGCTTCTCGGGCGGATAGAAGTAGCCGTCCTTCGGGCGCGGCGTGCCGGGCACGGCGTCCACCACCCAGGTTTCGGAGAAGTCGTCGAAGCATTCCTGCACCTTCAGATTGGTGATGCAGAAATCGAAATGGACGCTCGCGGCGGTGCAGACGGGGCCGTTGGAATTGTGCGGCGCCATGACGATGGAGCGCACGTCGGCCAGGGCGGCCAGCTTCTTCATTTCCAGCATACCGCCCGCGTGGATAATATCCGGCTGGAAAATATCCACCGCGTTCGATTCCAGCACCTCGCGCGAGCCGTAGCGCGTGAAGCAGCGCTCGCCGGTGGCGATGGGAATTTCGGTGTGCTCCGCCACGCGCTTGAGCGAGGGCACATCCTCGGGCGGGCAGGGCTCTTCGATCCAGCCGGGGCGATAAGGCTCCAGGCGCTTGGCGATATCCATGGCGGTTGCGGCGCTGAAGCGCCCGTGCATCTCGACGAAGATTTCGACGTCCGGCCCGACCGCCTCGCGCAGCGCGGCGACCAGGTTCACCGAAAGCGCCTTTTCTTTTTCGGAAATTTCGAGTCCCCCGGGGCCGAACGGGTCCACCTTGAACGCCTTGTAGCCCTTGTCGAGCACGACTTTCACGCGCTTGGCGAATTCTTCGGGCTTGCGCTCCACCGTGTACCATGCGTTGGCGTAGGCTTTGACTTTTTCGTGGCAACGCCCGCCCAACAATCGCCACACGGGTTGGCCGGTGGCCTTGCCGATAATGTCCCAGCAGGCGATTTCGACGCCGCTCATGACGGTGGTGGCGATGGGCCCGTTGCGCCAGAACTCGTTGCGGTACATGCGCAGCCAGCGGTCTTCGATGTCGAACGGGTCGGAGCCGATCACGTGCCGCCGCACCGCGCCCTGGATGTAGCCGATCACGCCTTCCTCGCGGTTGTGCAGCGTACACTCGCCGATGCCGTACAAGCCTTCGTCGGTTTTCACTTTGATGAAGATGAGGTTGCGCCACGCCGCGCCCATCACGTGGGTTTCTACTTCCGTGATTTTCATGCATCAGCCTCGCAAATGGAATTTGGGTCGCGCGGACACGCTTCCGGGCGGCCAGAGGCCGCCCCTACCATCGGCTATTGTGACACGCGCACGCGGTAGGGGAGGGCTCTGCCCTCCCGTTTTGAGCTTTCGCCGTCGGCCGCCGTGGAATTGGCAGCATGCGCGGGCGGCCAGAGGCCGCCCCTACCGTTTCGATTGCGACGCACGCGGTGCCGCCGCTCGCCGCTCGATTGCGGTGAAGGGAAATCCTAATACGAACGGTTAAAAGTCGAAAGGCTAAAATTTTGGATGGGAGGCACTTGGGACTCTATATCTGAGCTGGAATCCTTGCCGGGTAAGTTTTATTTTGCGACGCGGGTGTCCGCGTTGCATTCGGCGGTCCGGACTCGCTGCTTGGGCTGCCGGTATTGCCGGGTACGTGCCGAATGGAATGCTCCTGTTGGCCATGCCCTGGTCGACCGAGTCCGAATGTCATGAACGTGTGGCCCGGGCCATGGACACGTAAAAAGGGTTTCCGAAGGTACCTTGCATTCCGCTCGCGTGAGGTGTATACAGGGGCCATATACACTCTAGCAACAAGCTGGAGCCTACCTAGCCCTGCGAGAAGGGTGATGTTGGCGACCCACGCGCGAGTGGAGGACAATATGATCTTATTCACAGGAGATGAAGCAGTTGACCCCATCCATCCTGAAGACGGCTTGCAAGAGTTGGTAGCGCTGGTTGGTTTATTGGTTGGACAAGATATAAGTGCTCTAGACCTCTGCCCTGAAGCGCGGGTGGCGCTAAGCACATACATATCGCGCATTCGGGCGAAAGAAGAAGGCAACCGTGAACTTCCGAAGTACGAAGAGTTCAATGAGCTCTTACTCTTATTGAACCAGCGCCGCATCGAGCGCCCCTTCTTTGAATTTTTCTTTCTCAACAGGGATCCGCGGCAGTCCGAAGATGTTCAGATGAAACCCGTTGGCACGCTGCCTTTCCGAACGCTAAACGATAGCATAACAAGGTTTCGCGGTTTCGCGATGCTGTGTTTTGGCAACTTTCGGTTTGCCTTCAGGAGGCTTAGCGAGGAGAAAGACCCTTCTGAGTTCATGAAACGGCTCTACCCGTGGGTCCATGATAGCGGGGTCGAGACGGCCAAGCTGCAGAACAGACAGGAGCCTATAGCGCCCCTTCGTAACACGGGTGATGAGATCGGAGCAGATAAGACTTGGCTGCTAGGGTACATCTCAACTGCTGGCGTAAAAAGCGACGAAGCTGCTCTGAATGCCGTTCGCGACTCAGGCGAAAATCCCAAGGTGGTAGACGCACTTACCGAGCAGCTGCTCAAACTCACAACGGAGCAGGAGGAGACACAAAGGAAAGGAAAGCGGAACACGGTGAAGTACCTCACGTGGGATTACCTCGACGTATACGTTGCGACCTCCATGAGGTATGCGTGGGAATTCGGGGAGACCTACAACTTTGTTAAGTCGGTTTTCGAGGACGAACTTAAGGGGCTGGGTGGGATAAGGTGGTTTGACCCAACGCAGTCGTATTGTGAGAGCGTAATTGACAAGGGGCTTCTGGAAGGTCTCATGTTGAGGCGGGCAAAGTGCACGATCTACATGGCACAGGAGGGTGACACACTCGGCAAGGACTCAGAACTGGCAGCAACGCTGGCCCAAGGAAAGCCCGTAATCGCCTATGTCCCACAGCACACTGAAGACAAGCTTGAGGAGTTCGGTCGTGAGCTAGAGCTTCGGCCCATCAGGTACTTCCGCCAAAGGCTGCTGACACTCATTGCCGATGGGTTCTTCGACAAACCTGACAACAGGCGGACGGTGAGCCGACTTGCATCGTCCCTCGGCCTCAAAGTCGGAGATGATCGGACATCAATGAATCTGTTTGTCAAAAGCGTGCTGGAACCATTGGACAAATTCTATGAGTCACAGCAGTTTCAAATAATCGGCGATGAGGAGACGTCGTTTCGCCGCCAACATAAAGCGAACACAACTCAAGCTGCAAGATTCCTCGCAGCGGTGGAATCGCGAGCTGCAGACAATCGTGCGGACACAATCAAGACAAAGCATCCCCTCGGCATGCAAGTTCACCTTGAAAGAGGAGTTGCAAATGGCGTGCTAGTCGCGAGGACCGCCAAGGAGTGTGCATCCCTCGTCAAGGGGGTGTTGACCCGCGACATGCAGTTTGATATAACCTACGTCACGGAGCCGGTGACCTACCGTCGGTTTGCGTCAGTGCTGCAAGAGTCGGTGACGAAGTCGCGGTTTAGGGTCGTGACAACGGATGATTGTCTGACAAACTCATTTTGGAATTTCTACAGCAAGGACACTGAATGCGATTTAGAATAGAAGGCGGGGGTGAGACGTGGACGACGTAAAGGTGGAAAAAGCCGCGACGATTCGGTCGGAGATAACCCACGAACAGGAAACCCAACTTTTCTACCGTGCCCTCTCTCCGACAAGCATCCGTACGACAAAGCACGATGCAAGCCTAGCAGAACCACCCACGGGTTCGTGTGCGGCGAAAAGTGAATCTTAGGTCAGGGTCTTGCGAGGTTGTCGCCGCGGATTACAACTACTGACAACGCCTAGCCTGTAGCGCTTGAGCTGAGCAAACGCGCTGGTCCCGCGGGTGGTGGATTCCTCCCGGCGTTGCGTGTCGCGACGTGTGCGATCTGCGCTCCTCGGGGTTAGAATCCATCCATGCCTCGTCGGTGGCGTGGCCACGTCGACAACGATCTTATTACTACCGGCGCCTGCCTGCTTGTACCTCGCCATGTTCCATGGACGCCCGGGATCGCACGCATCGCAAAAGGTGCGATGTATGCGCCGACCATAGGCCGACGCTACAACAACTTGAATGAAACGCGCGGAAATCCGCAGGGCGGACTTCCGCGCGAACCCACAACTTAATTTTCAGGGGAGCTTAGTTCCTGGAGCGCTCTTCCTGGCACTTGAGGCAAAAGCGCGTCCAGGGAATGGCCTTGAGGCGGTTGGGCGAGATTTCCTCGCCGCAAGCCTCGCAGACCCCGTAGGTGCCTTTGGCCATTTGCTTGAGCGAGCGCTCGATCTCCTTCAGCATCTGGCTGCGGAGCTCGAGCGTGGTGGCGGCCACGTCCTGGGTGGCAGCCTTGACCGCGAATTCGTCCTCGTCCGGAGTCCGGATCGATCCCCCCAGGAGAGCGCTGGGCTCGGCATTGACCGAGGCCACCAGCTCGCTGCGCTTCTTCAGCAGGAGTTCCCGGTAAGGATTCTTTCGACTTGTTTTTACAGCAGTTGCCATTTCATACCGTCCTTTTTCGATGTGCCTGAAGGGAGCGCCCTTCTTCCTCATCCCCTACGCCATCATCGGATGGTCTAACAAGGGGGAAGGTTGCACAAAATCTTCTGCGACCTTCGAAGTACCTCAGAACGGCTTTCTTTTGTTAAGCTTGGAAGCTACGCCGGTAAGCCGTGGTACAATTCCGTTGAGAATGACGGAGAGTATACACACTTTCGGGAGTCTTGTCTAGTGGCAAGTCGCGAAGAATTCTTGGCAAGGATCCGCGAGGCTTTGGGGCGTGGCGAACCCGGCGCGACCAGCCGGCCGGGCCCCGGCGCAGGCCTGCCGCCGGCGCGGCTGCCCGACGTGATGCCGCCCATCGCTCCCGGGGAACTCCTCGCCAAATTCGAGGAGGAACTGGCCAAAGTTTCGGGGATTGCGCATCGCGCATCGAACCTGGAAGAGCTGGAAGCAATTCTCAAGGGCATCCTTGATGGCGCCCGAGCCGACTCGGTCGTGCTTTCGCGCAACGCGCTGCTCGCACAACTGGAACTCGGAAAGCGATTGCGCGCGCTGGGGAAGTCTGTCGAGGAATGGCCGGCCACGGGAGATCCGGCGCAGGATGCGGGCGAGGCTTACCGCGCCGCTTGTTTTTCAGCGGCCGTCGGAATCACGGGCGTTGACTGGGCGCTGGCGGAGACGGGCAGCCTGGTTGTGACCAGCGCGAGCGAAGGCAGCCAACTGGCGTCGCTGGCGCCGCCGGTTCATGTGGCTCTTTACCGCCGCAGTCAACTGGTTGAATCGCTCGACGATATTCTGCAGCGATTGCCCATCGCGAGCAAACCCGAAGACTCCTCCGCGGGACGTTCCGTGGTTTTTGTTACCGGCGTGAGCCGCACGGCGGACATCGAGCAGATCCTGATTCGCGGCGTGCACGGCCCGCGCGAGTTGCACGCCGTTCTGGTTGAAGAGAGCTGCCTGTCCGCGGCCGCTCCCGGTTCGCGCTAAGGCGTCACGCAAACGAAATGGGCGCGGGCCAATCGGCGCCGCGCATCGAGGTCAAGCAATGACCACCATGATGGATGAAGTGATCCAGCAGCCGGCGGCGCTCGACGGCCTGCGAAAGTATTACGCCAGTCCGGGAGCGATCCGCTCGAAGTCGCTGCGCGCGCTCACCTCGCACTGGCCGCCGACCGTGGTCTTCACCGGCATGGGCTCATCGCTCTTCGCCGCCTATCCGGCGCAGGCGTTCCTTAACTCACTGGGCATTCGCGCCCTGGTGTGGGAAGCTGCGGAACTGCTGCACCATCACTTGAAAGCCTTGAAGCGCGACACGCTGCTGGTGGCCGTTTCGCAATCGGGTGAGACGGCGGAAATTCTCGGGCTGCTTGAGGCGCTGCCGAAAAGGTTCGGGCTGGTGGCCGTCGTCAACGTCGAGGGAAGCACGCTCACCCAACGCGCGGGCGTGATGCTACCCATGATGGCGGGAGCGCAAGCGAGCGTCTCAACGCGCACTTACACGTGCTCGGTCGCGGCGCTGATGTACCTGGCGCACGCCATCGCGGGGAAACCTTCGCGGCCGCTGACTTCCGCGCTGCGGCGCATCGTCGCGGCGCAGGAGCGCATCCTCGAGCGCCGTGCCGTCACTTGCCCGTCGACCTTGGAATTCTTCGGCGCGCCGCCTTACGTCGCCCTGATGGCGCGCGGCGCGGACCTGGCCTCGGCGTACCAGGGCGCGCAGATGTTCAAGGAAGTGGCGCGACTCGCGGCCGAGCCGATCAGCGCGGCGCAGTTCCGTCACGGGCCGATCGAGATTCTGAACCCCGCGCATCGCTACGTGCTCTTCGCGCGCCGCGGCAAGACCGGAGCATTTGTGCTCAAGCTGGCGCGCGATATTCAGTCGCACGGCGGGCGCGTACTGCTGCTCACAGACCTCGCGTTCCCCAATCTTCCCGGCGCGCGCGTCATTCCCGTTGAGTCTGTCGCGCTCGGGCTGGGCACGCTGTTAGACGTCCTGCACATTCAGCTTCTCGTTCACGGCATCGCCTTGCGCGCGCGGCCTGAGCCGGGCGAATTGTGGATCGCCGACCGCGTGACCCGCGAAGAGTAGGGCGAGCCTTTCCCAACACTCCGCCTCCCCAAAGAAAGTGTGTCAGCGGTGTCAGTCGTGTCACCCGTATCACTGATAGGGGAAGTGCCAGCCGTGAAAGGGACATTTTGTCCGGTCGGCGCCCAGGCGGAACTGGGAGCCTTAAGGCGCCGAGGGCTACTGAGACAGGCGGGCGATGTTGGCCGCGACTTCGACGCCGTCCACGGTGCGGACCGCGTCCGCGGACGTCCTCTCGATGGTGCCCGCGACGACCAGGTCCGACATCCGAAGCCGCTCCCGAAAGTCGCCGGGAAAGACCCAGGGCAATGTTGTGGCCTCTCCAGCCCCGCTTCCCGGACGGGAGGTTTCCCGCGCCGCCCCGCAGGCGACGATGCCGGGCATCGGCACGGGCGCGGACGGTCCGGGCGCGAGCAGCGACGCCAGGAACAGGCTGAACGCAAAGAGACGCATTATCTGAATAGACACCGTGCCCTCTCCCGCAGTTCCCAGATGCCCGCCTTCGCGCTTCGTAGGGGCGAATGGCGTTCGCCCCGCCGGCGCGTTTCGCGCCAAGCGTGGGGATAGGCGCAGCCTGTTTTACACTCCGCGGGCCGCAGCGGCATGGCGGAACCAAACCCCACGGCCCGCCTGTCCCCCCGGACGGGCGCAAACCGCGTGGCCAAGCTACCACCCCACGACCGGGGTATCCGCTTTCGGGTTTCCATGTTTTCACTTTTCCGCTTGACAGACAGACCCCTGAAATGCTATTGTTCCCAATTGGGGAGCAATAGAACAGCTCCCACTATGGGACCGTTTATGCGGTGAGGCGTTCAGCCTTGATCGTTGTCGGCCGCGAAGTCGTAGCTGAGTTTTCCCGCAGGCACGCAGACGTCAGGTCACAGCTTGAGGCTTGGCTCGCCGAAGCTGAGGAGGCCCAGTGGAAAACGCCAAGCGAGGTAAAGCGGCGCTATCCCAAGGCGAGCGTCCTCGCGGGCAATCGCGTCGTCTTCGATTTCAAAGGCAATAAGTACCGAATGGTCGTTAAGGTCAGTTATCAAGTCCAGGTTGCGATGGTCGAGAGATTAGGCACGCACGCGGAATACTCCAAGTGGGAGCTTTGAGGAGGGAAACATGGTCAAGGTAGTAAAGACGCCCGCCGAATACAAGGCTGCCCTCGCTCAGATCAGCAGCCTGCTTAGCCGTGACCCAGCACCCGGAACTCGCGAGGCACAAGAGCTCGAGACGCTTGCAGTTCTGGTCCAAGACTATGAGGCAAAAGCTTTCCCAATCAATCTTCCCGACCCCGTGGAGGCAATAAGGTTCCGGATGGAGCAGCAGAATCTCTCGCGGAGGGATCTTGTGCCATACATCGGAAGCCGAGCTAGAGTTTCCGAGGTTCTTTCGGGGCGGCGGCCCCTGACACTGTCGATGATGCGGGCACTTCACTCGGGTATGGGAATTCCGGCAAAGGTGCTACTCCAGGACAAGGGATCCGTGCGTCTCGACGAAAGCGGGGTCGATTGGCAGAAATTCCCTCTCCGGGAGATGGTCAAGCGGGGGTGGATCGCAGAGGAGGTCGTCGATTACCGTTCGCAAGGCGAAAGTGTGCTCCGCCGCTTCTTCGCACCTTTGGGCCGTTCTTGCCCGACTTTCGCCCTCCTTCGACAGAGCCAGCATGTGCGTTCTGCTAGGCAATTCGACACTTACGCGCTAGCAGCGTGGTCGGCTCGTGTGGTCGCCTTGGCAGACACGAAGACCTCTGCCCCCTATAGGCAGGGAACTGTGGACCTGGCGTTCATGACTAACGTGGCGCGACTTAGCGTTTTCGATGAGGGGCCCCGTCTCGCCGGCGAGTTCCTGCAAAAGCACGGCATTCGTCTGGTCATAGTGCCGCATTTGCCCGGGACTTTCCTTGATGGTGCAGCACTTCTAACAGTTGCTCACGGGCCCGTAATCGGTATGACGCTGCGCTACGACCGAATTGACAACTTCTGGTTTTGCCTGATGCACGAACTCGCCCACGTAGCGCGGCACATGGAGGGGGTAAAAGAACCCTTTTACGATGACCTTGACGTGGCTGCTGGAGAAGATCCTAGGGAGAAGGAAGCCGACGTCATGGCCGGCGAGGCTCTTATACCCGAAGCGGCATGGAGGAACAGCCCCGCCAGCCGGCTGCGCTCACCCGAAGCAATCCAGCAGCTTGCAAACAAGCTTGGAATCCATTCGGCCATCGTGGCGGGACGCTTTCGGCACGAACGGCGAAATTATCGAGTATTGAACCAGTTCGTTGGACACGGGCAGGTACGCCAACTGTTCGCGGAAGTGAAGTGGCACTAGGAGAGGCTATGTTTGACCACAGACATTACGTGCCGATATTGCGGTGGAAGCAGGCGAAGAGGCTAGCTCTGCGAGGCCTGCAGGATGATGTACGCGTCCGAATAACCCCCCCTCGTCCAGCTCGTACCGGAAAGCATTGCTACCGGGAAGCGCACTCCCAACTTGGGGGATGCCCTTCAGAAAATCGCACGAGACATGAGGGCATGTTGGGGAACGAGACCGC
>JAHEKS010000426.1 GCA_024638215.1 Acidobacteriota bacterium
GGCGCTTCTATTCGAGGCGAACGTCTCCCGAGCCGGTGCGGATCGCATACCGCGCGCCTCCCCTGCGGACTTTGCCCGTGAAGGATCCATGAGAGCTCTTCATGTTCTCAATGGAGAGGCCGGACGCGGTCGAGACATCACCCGAGCCGGTCTCGACGGCGAGATCAAAACCTCCCTGGGAAGGTAAGGCCACGGCCACGTCTCCGGATCCGGTCTGAACATCGGCGCCGCTCGCGCCGGCTTCCTTCATCTTGACGTCGCCGCTGCCGGTCATGAGCCGGACGCTTCCCTTCACGGACTCGATGGCCACATCGCCCGAGCCGGTCTGAACATCCACCGCGCCCAGGGGTCCTAAAACGCTCAGATCGCCGGAGCCAGTCTGGGCCTTAAATTCGCTCCCCGACGGCACGACGAGTTCATAATCAATGGACACGTTGCGCCCTCGCGCGCCGCCCTCTTGGTGGCCAATGCGAATGGAGTTTCCACTCTGCGCGATGGGCGGGTGCTGCTCCAAGTCGCTCACTAGCTGCTCGGCGTCCGCCTCCATGCGGCTGACGTGAATAATCCCCTTGACGACCACCGTCGAGGCGTCTCCGGTCCTTACGGCAATATCGCCGGAACCGGTGACGACGTCCAGGTTGGCCGCGCCAGTGACCTGAAAAGTGCGCTCGAATTTGCCTTTGAGGTCGGCCCCTGACGCCCAAGACGCCTGCGTCCCCGCCATCATCAAGCCCGCGAGAAGCCCCACACCCCAAGCCAGTCGAACCTTCATGACTTCATCCTCCTTGCGCAATTCCGTTGTTGCGCTGCATCTGCTTGCTGTCCGGTGGGACGCATGACCTCGCGAATCGTTAGCAAGCTTGTCCCGAGTTGCGCGCGGTCGCCTACTCGTACCGCAGCGCTTCGACGGGATTCAGGTTCGAGGCGCGCAGGGCCGGCACGATTCCGCTGATCACGCCCACGAACAGCAAAATGGCGGTGGAAACCAGCAGCGTGGCGAGCGAAATCGCGAGATGAATGTCGCCCTTGCCGGAAGTGTCTTCATAGAGCGGGCCGTAGAAAGGCAGCGTCCCGATGGCGGCGGAGATCGCGTACGCGACGAGGATGCCCACCGCGCCGCCCAGCAGCGTCAGCACCAAAGCTTCCGAGAGGAATTGCGCCTGAATGTGCCGCCGCCGCGCCCCCAGCGCCCGGCGCAGCCCGATTTCGCGGATGCGCTCGTCCACCGAAACCAGCATGATGTTCATCACGCCCACGCCGCCGATCCCCAGCGTCAGGGCGCCGACGAAGGCGAAGAGCGTCTGCAATCCGATGGTGATGGCGTCAATGATGGGCCGGAACTGCTCGCGCCCGAACATCATGATGGCGCGCTCGTCGGTGGGCGAGAAGCGCTGGCGCTTGGCCACCGCCGCCCGCACCTGCTGCATGGCGTCCTTCTCGAAATGCGGCGCGATGGGCTCGAAAACCAGTACCGAAGCGTACCGCGTGTTCCACAAATCGCCCGCCGCCGAGTAGGGGATCCAGGCGCACTCGTCGTCGCTGTTGAAGTAATTGCTGTCCTGGATCTTGCGGTCCATCACGCCCACCACCGTGAAGCGCACGCCGCTGATGCGCACCGTTTCGCCCACCGGCGGCCTGCCGGCAAAAAGTTTTTCGCGCAGGCGCGCGCCAAGGAAAACCACGCGCCGGCGCTCCATCATGTCTTCGGCGGAAATCCAGCGGCCCTGCGAGGGAACCTCGTTGCGCATCTCGCCGTATTCGGGACAAACGCCGCGGATGGCGGTATTGGCCAAACGGTCTTCATAAGTGATGGCGCGCCAGCGGACGGATTCCATGCAGATGGTCTTGACCAGCGGGGCGTCGGCGCGGATCTGCTCCACGTCGGCTTTTTCGAAGACCACGTGCTTGCCGGCGCGCTCGCCGCCTGCCTGCTGGCTGGTCTGAGCGGGCCAGCAAATAACCGCGCCCTTCCCGAAGGCGTCGAACGCCGCCACAATCACCGAGCGCATCCCCGTGCCATAAGCCACCAGCAGGGCCACGGCCGCAATGCCCCACACGATGCCCAGCATGGTCATGAAGCTGCGCGTCTTGTTGCGCTTCAGGGCTTGCCACGATTGATGTAGTATTTCCGAAAACATGAGAGAATCTCCGTCGAAGTTTTCAGTTCTCAGTCGTCAGTTATCAGTTTCGGATACGCGGGAGGTGCAACGTGCAAGACTTTAAGAAATTGCAAGTCTGGCAAAGGGGCCATCAGCTGACTCTGGCCGTCTACAGGGCAACAGCCAAATTCCCCGCGAGAGAGTTGTACGGCCTGACCAGTCAAATCCGGCGAGCGAGCTCCTCGATCCCCGCCAATATTGCCGAGGGCTGCGGACGGGGTGGCGGCGGAGACTTGGCTCGGTTCCTGCAGGTCGCGGCAGGCTCTGCGAGTGAACTCCAGTATCATTTGCTCCTCGCCCGCGACCTTGGACTTCTCCAGCCGGCTCAGTTCAAGCCCCTTGAGAGCGAGACAATCGAGTTGAAACGAATGCTCGCCTCGCTTTTCGGAAGGGTTAGGACACCGCAATAGCATTGCTTCCCTCGTCTCCGGAACCGAAAACTGAGAACTGATGACTGAAGACTTCTATCCTCCGGGTTCGTAACGCAGTGCGTCAATCGGATCCACCAACGCGGCGCGGCGGGCCGGGTACATTGCCGCCATCACCGCCACTGAACCTAAAAGGGCGAAAGAGAGCACGCCCACCCGCCAGGTCGGCAGAAGCCCGGCAAAGAACGGCGGCATGGGCAGCAAATCCACTACCGCGCAGAGCCCGTAAGCGATGCCCAAGCCGATGCTCCCGCTCAGGAACACGACGATCGAACTTTCTACGAAGAACTGCCGCAGAATGACGCGCGCGCTGGCGCCCACCGCTTTGCGCACGCCGATCTCGCGCGTCCGCTCGCGCACCGCCACCAGCATGATGTTCATGACGCCGACGCCGCCGAGCGCCAGGGTGATGAAGCCGACGACGAGGAAGAAGTTGCGCATGGTG